>CAZOMR010000200.1:0-6179 GCA_964580655.1 uncultured bacterium | reverse complement strand
GTATGAGGTGTGCCTATGATGTTGTTTGCCGGAATTGACATCGGCTCGCTTACGGCCGAGGCGGTTGTAGTGGAGGATTCCAAAATAACAGCGGCTGAGAGTATGTCCGTACTTCCCAACCCTGTGGACTCCGCGAAGGAGGTTATGGGAAGGCTTCTTGAAAAGAACGGTCTTAAGCTGGAGAACATAAGGTATACGGTGAGCACTGGCTACGGACGGGAGAGAATCCAGAGCGAGGGAATGGCGCAGGAAAACATAAGTGAGATTTCCTGCCATGGGTTCGGTGCATACACGCTCGAGCCGGATGTTCGCACTGTCATTGACATCGGGGGACAGGACGCCAAGGTGATCAAGGTCAACAAAGCAGGGAAGCTTGAGAATTTTGTGATGAACGACAAATGCGCGGCCGGAACCGGCCAGTTCCTGGAGGTGATGAGCAAAACCCTGGGGGTCGGTCTGGAGGAGCTGGGTCCCATGTCCCGGGGCTCGAGAAAGCCGACTGAGATGAGCAACCGGTGCGCCATTTATGTGGAGACCGAGGTTATACATTTTCTCCAGAGAGGCGTGTCCAAAGTGGATATAGCGGCCGGGGTCAACAGGGCCATGGCGGAACGGGTGCTGGCCCTGGCGAGAAGGGTCAAGCCTGAGAAGGAAGTGATGATAACAGGTGGCGTGGCCAAGAATGTGGCGGTCAAGGATGAGCTTGAGAAGATGTTGAAGGTCAGGCTGGTCAAATCAAGGATAGACCCACAGCTCATCGGAGCGTACGGGGCCGCGCTGTTCGCCCAGAGGGAAGGTAGTGCGAAATGATATGTATGGGCTGTGATATAGGGAGTCTCTTTTCCAAGGCTGTTATCCTGGACGGGGATGACCTGATAGCCGGAAAGGTCATGAGAACCACCGGCAACATCGCGGATGAGATTGAAGAGCTCTTGAAGGCCGTGATCCAGGAGGCTGGCATAGACCGCAACAAGGTTGATCGTCTGGTGGGGACAGGAAACGGGGCTGACCTGTTAAAAGGCGCTGAATTTGTAGAGGATATTGTAACCTGCGTGGGGGCCGCGTCAGGCTTTTATGTCCCGGAGGTTCAGTTAGCCATTGACATCGGGGGACAGAGTATAACATCCATGCTTTTGAATGAAGACGGTGAAGTGACAAATTTCATGAGGAACGACAAGTGCGCTTCGGGGTCAGGCAGATTTCTGGAGGTTATGAGCGACAAGTTAAAGATGGAGATAGCGAGTATAGACGAGACAGTGGCCCAATCAAGCAGGTCTGTGGAGATAAGCGCCCAGTGCGGGGTTTTCGCAGAAAGCGAGGTCATAACCCATGTCAATGCGGGCGAGAAAACCCCGGATATAATTGCAGGAATCTGTTCCTCTGTCGCGAACATCGTGGTGGCGCAGGGCAGAAGGTTCGGGGAAGCGGATCACTATACCCTGACCGGAGGTGTTGCCAGGATTGATTCAGTCTGTAAGATCATCAGGCAAAAACTGGGCGGCACATTCCATCCGTTCCCCCATGATCCCCAGCTTGCCGCGGCCATCGGCGCGGCCTTGCTGGGCGACTCGGACTGAGATGGGCCTGTTCGACGACCAGATAAAACATGTCCAGGATTTTCTTGCCGAAAAGCAAAGCCTGAGCCAGGTCCGGGAGTTCCAGGTCAGCCCTTATTCAGGGTGGCCCTCGGAAGCCAGCCTGATCCTGGAAGAGGATACCGCACTGGAACTCGGAAACCCCGGTATCGGCTCCATGTCATTCATCATCTGGTCCGAAGGACACGGCGCGGATCACGATCGCATCCTTCTTGTCGGTCCGGACTTGAATGAGATCAGAGTCCAGAGTGTTCCGTTCTGTCAGATGATCCTTGTCAAGGGGTCTTTCCGTGACGAGTATGAATGCTGGCGCGAGTTGAGGGAAGCGGTCTATGATACAAAGCTCGAGGGATTCATGACCAGAGTTCTTCCAAGCCGCCAGATGATCTGGTGCAGGGTTGATAGGGAGGCTCTTGCGAAGGGCTTTTTACTGCCTCATCTGGGGGCGGCATTGATCCGGAGTCTGAGAGATGTGAGCTTTGTCTCAGGGGCCGAGGTGATCTTTGTAACCTCCGGCAAGGAGGATATGGAGAAGCTGAAGAAGCCGGGGTATGACACAGCGAGGATTGTCGGAGCCATGATGAAAATGAACGAGGAGAAGATATATGATTGTGAAAGCTGTGAGTATTGGGATGTATGCAAAAGCGTGGCGGAGCTGAGGATGATGCGGAGAAGGCTTACGGGGGAATTGGCCAAGTGAGGCATAAGGTCGTCGCGATTTGCGGAAAGGGCGGAGCAGGCAAGACTACTGTCTCGGCTGTTTTTGCCAAGGCGCTGTCCGAAAGGAATGACCTGAGGGCTCTTGTAGTGGATGCGGACCCCACAGGCGGGCTTGGCATGGCGCTTTCAATTCCTGTCAAGCGCTCTATTGATGAAGTGAGGGCGGAGACTATCCGGGCGATAAAAACAGGGGAAAGCGACAGAAGGGACATAGCGGTATCTGCTGATTACCTGTTGATGGAAGCGATTAGCGAGAGGGGCAACCTTGCCTTTCTGTCTATCGGCAGGCCTGAACAGATCGGATGTTACTGCTCGGTCAACTCACTACTGAGAGATGCGATTGAATTCCTTGTCGGAAATTTCGACATTACTCTTATAGACGCGGAGGCTGGAATAGAGCAGGTGAACCGGGATGTCATGAGAGCGGTGGAATTCATCGTTCTTGTCTCGGATACCTCTGCCAAGGGCATCAGGGTCGCGGAGACAATAAAAAAGGTTGCAGAAGAGATATCCGGCCAGAATAAAACAGGTCTATTGTTGAACAGAGTCCGTTCCGAGGATGAGGTCAGGGAGATAGAAGCGCGCACCGAGTTGGAGGTTATTGGCTGGTTTCCGGAGGATGAGACCATCCGGAGATTTGACGCACAGGAGCTGTCCTTCTTTGACCTGCCTCCCTGTCCAGCATCAAAGGGTGTGGTTGAAGCCCTTGAGAGGGCAAAAATCCTGGACTAAAATATCTGGAAAAAGTTACAGCATCTGACCCCTGATAGATTTCCATTGTCAAGGGATTGAATTTTTCGAGAATGAATTCACTAGCATAATGATAGAAGAATCTGGAGTTCTTTTCACAAAACGGCTATAATTGCGCCGTTGAATAATTTCATAATTATCAATAGACCTGGGAGGATGGATCAATGTGCAAGAGAGTCATGATAGTTGCGGCAATAAGTATCGGGTGTATCGCGGTTACCGGAGTGGCTTTCGCAGGTGGAAAAGCCGGGCATGAATTAAACTTGAAGCTGATGCTCAAACAAGGCTGGTCGGTCCAGTCTTCCGCGAAGATCAAAGAGGGCGGCGAGGTTCTCTCAATGGCTGGATTCACTCCGCAGGACTGGTATCCTGCTTCCATGCCGTCTACGGTTCTGGCTGCCCTGGTTAAAAACGGCGAGTATCCTGATCCTTATTTCGGCATGAACCTCAATTCCATACCAGGTAGCTGGCCTCACGGCCTGGATGTCTCGTCCCTTCCAATGACGCCATTCAGCCCCTTTAGGCATTCGTGGTGGTACCGGAGTGAATTCGAACTCCCCGCGAGCTATGAAGGTAAAAGGGTCTGGCTGAATTTCGACGGGATAAACTTTCGGGCCAACATCTGGCTCAACAGCCATATAATCGCGGATTCCGACCAGGTAGCCGGGACATTCCGGAGTTTTGAATTCGATATTACTGATCTGGCAATGCCCGGCAAGACCAATTCACTCGCGGTCGAGGTGTTCCCTCCCAGACACCACGACCTGGCTTTCACATGGGTGGACTGGAACCCGGCTCCACCGGACAGGAGCATGGGAATCTGGAGAGATGTATACATCACGGCCAGCGGGCCAGTCGCCTTGAGATTTCCGCACGTGATAACTGACCTGGAGATTCCCTCTCTGGACAAAGCTCACCTGACCGTAACCGTGTATGTGAAGAATGCAACCGACCAGGCTGTAACCGGAACCCTGAAAGGCGCAATAGGTAAAATCAGATTTTCGCAAGAGCTCGAGCTTGGTCCGAAGGAACAAAGGGCTATCATATTTTCCCCGGAAAAATTCCCTCAACTCAACATTTCAAATCCGCTTCTGTGGTGGCCAGCCACGCTAGGGCCCCAGAACCTCTATGACCTGGAAATGGAATTTGAATGCGCAGGCCAGGTCTCTGACCGTCAGAATGTCCGGTTCGGAATCAGGGAAATAACCTCGGATTTGACCCCGGATGATTGGAGGGTCTTCAAATTCAACGGCAAAAATATTCTTATCCGGGGCGCTGGATGGTGCCCGGACATGATGTTCCGCTTCTCGCCGGAGAGGGTGGAAGCGGAGGTCCGGTATGCCAGGGAGATGAACCTGAACACGATCCGCCTGGAGGGCAAGCTGGAGTCCGACGACCTGTTTTATGACATCTGCGACGAGATGGGCATCCTGGTCCTGCCAGGGTGGTGCTGTTGCCATCACTGGGAGAGATGGCGGAAGTGGGACAGTGAGGACTATAGGGTAGCCGAGGCCTCGCAAAGGGACCAGGCATTGCGGCTCCGGACACATCCATGCATACTGGGCTTTTTGTATGGCAGTGATAACCCTCCTCCACCGGATGTAGAGAGGGCTTACCTCAATGTGTTCGAAGAATGTATGTGGCCCAATCCGAGCGTCTCTTCTGCCGCGGCCAAGCCCACCAAGCTGACCGGACCAAGCGGAATCAAGATGACCGGGCCATATGAATATGTTCCCCCAGTTTACTGGTATGCCGACACGAAGCGTGGAGGCGCTTTCGGGTTCACTGCGGAGACCAGTCCCGGACCCGCTGTCCCGCCTGTTGAGAGTCTGCGCCTGATGTTGCCGGAGGATCACCTCTGGCCCATTGATAAATACTGGAACTATCATGCAGGGCGAAATCTATTCGGGGATGTGAAGGTCTTTACCAAAGCCCTGAACGCCCGGTATGGAGAAGCCACAGGCGTGGATGACTATGCCATGAAGGCGCAGGCAATGACATACGACGGCCAGCGCGCCATGTTCGAGGCCTTTGCCAGAAACAAATACAATTCAACAGGCGTGATCCAGTGGATGCTGAATGATGCGTGGCCATCCATTATCTGGCATCTATATGACTACTACCTCAGGCCGGCCGGCGGATACTTTGGCACAAAAAAGGCCTGCGAGCCAATTCATGTCCAGTATTCCTACGACGACCGCTCCATCGTGGTCGTGAATAGTTTTTACCGAGAATTCAAGGATATGAATGTCTCGGCCAGAATATACAACCTGGACATGACCGAGAAATTTTTCAAAGATAAAACCGTGGACATCCCGCCGGACTCAAGCACAAGGGTCTTCACTCTACCCGAACCCTCAAACCTCACAAGGACATACTTCGTCAAGCTGGACATGGAAGATGCAGATGGAGCGCCAGTCAGTTCCAATTTCTACTGGCTCTCAACCAAACCGGATGTCCTTGCCTGGAACAGGTCTAGCTTTTCTCACACGCCCACAAAATCCCATGCTGATCTCACCGGCCTCAACACCCTGCCCGAGGTTGAGCTTAATGTTTCAAGCAGGTTTGAGAAAAAGGGACAAGAAGGCTTGGCCCATGTGACGCTCGAAAATCCTACGCCCCACCTGGCCTTTCTCGTTCACCTCAAAATAACAAAAGGCCCCGGAGCCGAGGAAGTACTGCCCGTCTTCTGGCAGGATAACTACTTCCCCCTTATGCCCGGTGAAAAAAGAACAATCACCGCCGCATATCGCATGAAGGACATGGGAGACGCAACCCCGATCATCCAGGTGGACGGATGGAATGTGGCGAAGAATTCTTATTGATGGGAAAACCTCCGACGGATTCTTTTCATCTTATGAGTTCTCCTTTCGCCAGAAGATCGCGATCTCAATTCAATATGGGCTTAAACGCTAAATTCAGCTCTGACCACGACTACTTCGGTCTCATGGCATAGATGCGGAAGTAGACATCACTCTCACGCCTCTTCATATCCGTGCGCGAGATCTCAACGCTGTGCCAGCCTGGGAATTCCTCGCGAAACAGGTAATTTTCCGAAAGCCTTGCATCCTCTATCAGTTCGCGGTCGAACTGCGTATGGCCTATCTCAATATA
>CAZOMR010000199.1:0-6224 GCA_964580655.1 uncultured bacterium | reverse complement strand
TACCTTGTCAACAAAAAATTATTGATTCCTAAAATCATGGCATCAGTTTTGAAGATGGCTGGACATTGCTTTCTTGCAGGTCTTCAGAGCGGTCGGCGGGTATTCGGTATCTTTCCAGGATGCGGGAGTTTGCGGCGAGTGCGGCCTCTTTGGACAGCACCACGCGATTGTGGCTTTCTGTCTCAATCTTGATAAATTTTTCATTTGATGATTCTATCTTATCAATCAGGTCTTTAAGGTTCTTTACTTTTTCTCCGTTCACCCGCTCTACCACCAGACTCCTCATATTGTGGTATCCTACATTAACTTCATCCGCAAGCACATATTGAAGGATCGCCAACTGCTCTTCATCCGGAGTTGCCATGTCCATCAAGAAATGAAACCGTAGCCTTACCGGCTGGTACCACCACTTCTCGCCCCAGGTATCAAGATAATTAAGTGTGAGAGGCGAGAATACCAATCCGCCGAAGATGTAGTATGAGGGCATAACATCGTATTCGCATTTGGATATAACAGGCTGAGCCATTCTGAGTGGCACCTTGATCTCTATCTCGTGCCCCTCTCGTAAAATTCCCAATGTTGCCGTATCGCCCAGGAACTTGTCCAACAGGAAATAAGGAAATGCTATGCGTTCTTCGTCCATGAAAGGGATGGTCCCGTCATTGGCCACAGTTTCACCTTCCACTGAGAGAATTACATCGCCTTCAGCGAGCCGATTCCAGGCAGAGGAGTTGTAGGCCACTTTTTTTATCATCACGCCGGTCTGGTCCTGCTCCATTCCCAATGACATGCGGTGATCAGGGTTTTCCAGTTTCTGGTATTTTATGCCGAGAGTGGGGAACCCGTCATAGTCTCCATCTTCCACATCAGCCAGGAAGTGGCGAATCACAGGCGGCGGGATCATGTATCCGACATTGTCCGCCCTGCTGAATCCCTGAAAAGCTATTCCCACTATCTTGCCGTTTTTGATCACTGGTCCGCCCGAGTTGCCGGGATTGATTGCCGCGTCAATCTGTATCTGCAGAAGTCTGCTCCGACAATGGTTGTATTGTCCCATCTCAATCCGGGACACAACCCCCTCAGTGATGGACAACTTGTCACCGCCTATGGGAAACCCGAAAACCACTACTTTGTCTCTCACCCAGGGAGTCTTGCCAATATCAATAGGCTTAATGCCTTGGTGAAAATTCGGATCTTTAACCTCCAAAAGAGCCAGGTCGCAATCATGACCAGCCACCAGCACATTAGCCTGGTACTTGTTCGGGTCTCCCTGGCGTCTAACCTGAACGAAAGTCTGGTTTGCAACTACATGCGCATTTGTGAGAACCTTGTTCCCTTCGATCACTACCCCTGAGCCAGTATGAGTGGTCTGAGACCCGGTCTGCCAGGGCTGATAGTAGTATGGATCAGACGCCACTGCTATCACCTTGACCACTGATCGCTCGATCAGCTTCGGACTCCTGGCATCAAGCGGCATCGCTTGAGCCGCAACAAACAATCCAATAATACATCCAATGATCCTTGCTTTAGTCATGATCAGTCTCCTTTCTATTCTTGACAGGTAGATAAAAAATCGAACAGATTATCATTTAATTTTTTCAATGGCTGATCTGCGGTTACATGAACAAAACCGATGATCTTTCCCCCTCTCATTATTTAAGATGAAAAGATTTTTAGGCCAGATTCATGTTTCTGCTGACAGATGCGGTCAATCGAAAGATTTTTTACAGGAATTTTCTGGATTTGAATTTGCGAAGGATATGGACGACAGGAGGTCTGATTGCGTGGCCCGGATTCGGCAGGAAAATGTCAGCCCTTACTATTGAGGCAAGACCCTTGGCGCCCAGAGGCCTCTCTGCTCTTTCTTTGCTTTTTTCTCCAGCTTTTTGAACTCATCCTTCCTGGAAAAGGGATATTTTGTGTAGGCGTGGGCATACCCGTCCTGGATTATCTTTGCATTGAAAAGCGTCCCGTCAGCCAGAAACACATACGCCACCCAGCGATTATATCTATCCGTGTAGATTCTATTTCCCGGGTTATCGAATACTATCCTGACTCGCTTTCTCTCCAGGTGCTTTTTTGTGTAGGCCGAGGCTTGCTTGCCAAAGTATTCAACAGGCTTATTAGGATGGACAGTCTCAGGCGTATCAATCCCCAGGAGCCGGACCTTAACCCCGTTGTCTAAGACCATTGTATCGCCATCCACCACCCGCTTGACCCTATGCCAGCGCTCGGGTACTCCAGGTCTTTCGTGTTCCCCCGAACCCAAAAGCACAAGGGCAAAACAAACTAAAAGTATGCGTCTCATAGCCATTTTTACCAACAACGGGTCAATGCAGTCCGTTATTTTGCACTGCTTTATTGTTTTAGATGTGAATACTTGCTTTTTGGATTCAACTTTTTACTGACATATCCGGTCAAAAAGCAAAAAAAGATACCAAACAGCAATTTTTTTGGTTTTTTTCTGACCAGTTCTGTCAGTAGGGCATGGTATGATCTCGGATGCGATAGTCATTATAGGCATGAGTGCAGAATAAAGGGCCAAAGTTTTTTAAGACCCGACCCCATGTCCTGCTTTGCAGGAATCTCAAATTTCAAATCTCAGATGACAAAGGTTCGTTGACAAAGGCAAAAGTTAAAAACTCAGCTACAAGTTCGATGTAACCCGCCATTGCGAAGTGAAACGAAGCAAGGGTGGGAAGATACCTACAAAGGCTCGGGGAATGAAAAAAGTCGGAGAGATTAAATATCCCTGAGGAGAAGTTGTCGTTGACAAAGGCATGTCCGCCTGTTAAATAAATGCCTGATGAAAGAGTTGTCGGATGGAATTTTCAGTCCTTATCTGAGGCGGATCGTGTGGGCTATAGGCCGGCGCATCATCCCCGCCGGTGGCGAGATTCCCTATACCCTTGAAGATACCCGTGGTATCCCCTTTCTCGAAAAATACATTCAGGACCTTCCCGGCTCAAGTGCAACGGGCATCAAGGCTTTGCTTATCATCTTTGACCTCTGTCCGCCCCTTTTCATCTTTAAGCCGCGTCGGTTCGTTAATCTGTCGTCAGACGATCAGGACATTTATATCCTGAACTGGCATAACAGCCGGATATACTGGCGCAGGATGGTTGTGCTCCTGCTCAAGACCCTGTTCGGAATGGGTTATTACAATGACCCGAAAGTGCTTGAGCACCTGGGCTGGTATGACCCCTGTCTGGAGGACAAGAAGGAATGATCCATGAGTTCAAGGACATCACGCACGACCTCCGGGTAGACGCGGATGCGGTAGTGGTCGGCTCTGGCGCTGGCGGGGCAGTAATGGCATACTGTCTAGCCCGTGGCGGAAAGAGCGTGATCCTGCTGGAGGAGGGCAGTTACATTCATCCTGAGGAGTTTTATCGGGATCAGTGGTCAGCGATGAAACAGCTTTACCGGGACAATGGCATGCGGGCCATGACAGGGAACTTGATAATCCCGACTTGTCAGGCCCGGTGCGTTGGCGGAAGCACCACGATCAACTCTGCTATTTGCTTCCGTCTTCCCGATGATGTGCTTGAGGAGTGGATCGAGAAGGAGGCCCTTGTTGACATTGATCCGGATATTATGAAGATCAAGTTCGATGAGATAGAGGAATTCCTTAATATCTCGCCGGACCCGGATGATGTTCAGGGCAATAACAACCTGCTTTTGAAAGAGGCCTGCGAGGCCGCTGGCATAAAGGCCGCGGCGTTTAACCGGAACACGCGGGACTGCAAGGGCTGTGGGCTGTGCATGTCCGGCTGTCCGGAAGGGGCCAAGCTGAGCATGGACCTGAGCTATGTCCCTGCATCGGTCGAGAAGGGGGCTGAGTTATATACTGACTGCCGCGTGGAGGAGCTCATTGTTCAGCACGGAAAGGCCGTGGGCGTGATCGGGCATTTCCTCCATCCGGAGACCTTGAAGCCCCAAAACCGGCTTGAGGTCCGGGCAAAGGCCGTAGTGCTTGCGTGCGGCACCATGGGCACACCGGTGCTGTTACAGAAGAACCGCATCGCCAACTCAAGCGGCATGGTGGGAAAGAACCTGGTCAATCACACCGGCACCGGCATGATCGGGATTTTCCCTGAACCCGTAAACGCATGGGACGGAGTGAACCAGGGCTACTCGTGTGATGTATTTCGCAAGGACGGCTTCATAATAGAGGTCTTCTGGGCGCCCCCGGATGTTATCGGGATACGGCTGTCCGGGTTCGGCCTGCATCACAAGCGCATGATGAGTAAGCTGAAATACATGGCCGGATGGGGAGTGATGATCCGGGGAACATCCACTGGCTCGGTAAAGGCCCGGTCCCGCGGCTGGTCTCCGGTCATCCATTACCACCTCAACCGCCATGACGCCCGGCTCCAGCAAAAGGCCATGAAGATCATAGCAGACCTCTTTTTCGCGGCTGGCGCCATCGAGATTAACCCCGGTATCCACGGCCTGCCTCTTGAGATCACAGAGCCTCGTGACACGCGCCTCATCGCGGAGCATAATATCAAGCCCACGGACCTCGCGCCCATAGGCAATCATCCCATGGGAACATGCCGGATGAGTGAATACAAGGAACATGGAGTCGTGGACTCCCACGGAGAGACACACGATATAAAGAACCTCTTTATCTCAGATGCCTCGATTTTCCCGAATGCCCCGGGGGTCAACCCCCAGGAGACCATCATGGCGCTATCTGCCATGTTCGCAGACTACATCCTGACACGGATATAAATTTGATACTTGTTGGCCTCACACCCGTTCCAGACGGATGGAGTTGGTGATGCCCGCTTTCTTAAGTGGAAGCCCTGCCGTGACTAAAACCAGATCGCCTTTTTTGAACCGCTTAATCCTCTGAGCCGTCTTCAGGGCATGGCCCATCAAGTCCTCGGACCCCGCAAGCTCTGGAACATGAAAAGCCTCCACTCCCCAGACCAGTGCGAGCCTCTGCACAGTGGCCTTGCTCGGACTGAGGGCAATGAGTTCCGCTTCCGGCCTGTACCGGCTGATGAGCCGGGCTGTATACCCGGAGCGTGTCGGAGTGATGATAGCACGGGCCTTCAGGTTGTGGGCCATAAGGTAAGCGGAATAACTTATCGCATCCGGAACACGGCCCTCGCTCCGAAAGGCAGACCGGGGCGGAAGTAAATTACCCTGCGATCTCTCCGTGGCCCTGGAGATGCGATCCATCATCTTCACTGCCTGCACAGGATACCGGCCTATCGCGGTCTCCTCGGAAAGCATAATTGCGTCTGTTCCGTCATAGATAGCATTGGCCACATCCGCGACCTCGGCCCTCGTGGGACCCGGACTCTCCACCATCGAGCGCAACATCTGAGTGGCCGTGATCACAGGTTTGCCGACCGCGTTGGCCTTTTTTATCAAGAGCTTCTGCACCGCGGGAACATCCTCCAGGGGAATCTCCACTCCCAGGTCCCCTCTGGCCACCATCAGGCCCCAAGCCGCGGAAAGTATCTCGTCTATCCTGTCAACCGCTTCGGGCTTCTCGATCTTGGCGATCACAGGCAGGTCCCGGCCTGCTCGCGTGAGCACACGCTTTAGCCTGTGGATGTCATCTGCCCGACGCACAAAAGAGAGCGCTATCATATCCACTCCGTGCGCCAGGCCGAACTTGAGGTCAGTGCGGTCCCTGCGAGTCAAACACGGGATGCTGAGGCTCTCGCTCGGAATATTAACCCCCTTGCGAGACCCAAGCATGCCTCCTACCACCACTCGGCAATAAACCTCCCGGGATTCCCTTCGCTCCACGCGCAGTTCAATAGTACCATCGCTGAGCAGGATGGCATCCCCGACTTTTACATCCCGGGCCAGGCCGGGATAGCTGATCGAAATCAATTCCGCATTCCCCTCTACCCGCCGGCCAGTCAGGCAGATCAGACTCCCGGATCGCAATAAGACCCCTCCTCCTGAAATCTCGCCGGTACGGATCTTGGGCCCGGAAAGGTCTTGCATGATTGCTACCGGACGATCCAGATTCCGCGAAAGCCGGCGTATCTGGCGGAGATTCTTGAGATGTCCCGCATGAGAGCCGTGACTGAAATTCAGCCTTGCCACATTCATCCCTGCTCGAATCAGGCGCTCAAGTGTTCCGGCAGAGGAGCTTGCAGGGCCTATGGTGCAGACAATTCTGGTCTTGCGAATTTGCTTGGGTGTGCGACATATTTGGTGAATCATTTTTTTAACCCCTTTTTTGGGTTTAT
>CAZOMR010000198.1:0-6252 GCA_964580655.1 uncultured bacterium | reverse complement strand
TCTCAAGAGGAGCCGTATATTTCATGGATAGTCACCATTTATGTCGCACACCCAATGTCCAGTCAAAACTTGACTGGAAGAAAAATTATGGCTATATTAAAAAAAAGCGAAAGTGGCGGAATTGGTAGACGCGCAGGATTCAGGATCCTGTGGGCGATGAGTCCGTAGGGGTTCGACTCCCCTCTTTCGCACCATGTTTTCGCATACTTACGGTTAGAAGCCCCTCTTCTACGCCAGACATCAAGAATAATTCATCTGGTTGCCTCATATGCTTTTATCTCGGCAGAATCTGCTTTTTCTCCAGTGCGCACTGATAGAGAAATATGTTGTAAAGCAGTTGGAAGTTACAGCCCGCGCAGTAGTCATCAGGCGGAGAAATAACTCCTCGCTTGATGTGATGCTGGACTTTTCCCTCATGGTCCCAGAGCCATTTCTCGGCGAATCGGATGCACATCTCTGCGCGCTTGAGCATATCTTCGTCCTCAAACCCGCTTGCCTCATAAAGTAGCAGGTATGCGAATGCCATGTAGTTGTTGCCTGAGAGAGGCATGTATTCGCGGTTATACTGGTCGCCCACTTTTTTGTATTGGCGCCGGTAGCGGCAGTTGTCTTCAGCCGCGAGGTATCCCTCATACCCCGGGTGAAAGAGGTCTCGGTGAAGGGTCTCCATGATAACCCTTCCACGCTCAAGATATTTCTCATCATGCGTCAGGTAATAGGCGCGCACAAGCGCCTGCACCGTGGTGGCATTGGAATAGACATAAGTGAATTCATAACCGGGCACAAGGTCGTAAATGTATTTCCGACCCTTCTCGGACCAGAGATGCCTGTCCATCTTCTCAAGCACTTTGAATCCCAGGTTCTCGTAATGCCGGGATTTCTCCGAGTCCCGGCCAAAGGTCAGCGGGTATTGGAGGTAAAAGGCGGCCAGCCCTGCCAGAGGCGTGGTTGGGCCGTAAGGCTCCATAGCATAATACATGATCGGATAGGTCAGCTTTACAAATACCTCAAAAGCATCCAGGTATTTTTCAACCTCCGTCTTCAACTCCTCATCAGGCCGATAAGCATAAGCCAGGTAAACACCACCGACCCCGATATAGGCATGCATGACCACATCAAAATCTTTTACCAGCGACTTGAAGGGTGCGTTGGCAAATGCGGACAGGTAGTCATCGTAGCGCTTGACAAAGGCATCTGCGATCTCAAGCTCTTCACCTGTTACAGGATACCCCTCGGTCATGGCGCGCTGGTAGAATAGGCCAGGGACATATACATACGCATCACCGTACTCGGGCGAAATCTTTCCCTTTAGAAGATCAGGGTTATTAGCGGAGTCCATAAGGTCTTGATACAAATCATCGTAAAGCCCCTGAAACTGCGCTCTTTTGCCCTGGCCAGAAGCCCCGAAGGCAGGCAGAAGCAAAGCAACCACTATGATGAAAACCGCCGCCGCAATCGGTCGCGCTTTTATCATTTTATACATCCCTTGTTTCGCAATGGCGGGTTACCCATCCTCCGTCCTGCTGGGGTTACGGAGGGCAAGCATCAGCCCTTTATCTGATTCTTAAACTCTCTATCTCTTCTTTGCGAACTTTGCGTCTCTGCGGTGTAAATTGGATCATTTCAAATGTTTATCCAGGAACTGGATCATGGCATTGTAACCATCCTGTCCCGGCTTTTTCCAGTAGGAGTTCAGAAAAGCATGCGTCTGGCCTTTGGCAAGATAAAACTCGCAAGGCGCGCCCACATCCTTAAGCCGCTTCTCATAGGCCCGGTTCTCGGAATATAGCGGGTCAATGTTACCGCATACGATCAACTGCGGCGCAAGATCGGCCCGGACATGGTATGCGGGCGAGAACTTCTCGTAAAGCTCAGGGGCTTCCTTGTAGGTTGCGCTGAAAATCTTTTTGGTCATTATCCCGGCGGTGAGCTTTGACAGGGACTTGAAGTCATAAACACCGTATGTCGGGATAGCGCAGGTTACCGAGGCATCATAGCGGCCGGTGCCGGTGTAGCTGGGCTTGAAGCAAGAGTCTTTGGCCCTTGTAACTATCATGGCGCTCAGATGCCCGCCTGCGCTGTCGCCGGTTACAGCTATCCGGGTCGGGTCAGCATTGTATTTTTCCGCATGCTCCTTTACCCAGATGATCGCACCAAAGCAGTCCTCTACTATCTCCTGCATGGTTACACCCTCCGAAAGCACACGGTAGTTGATGTTGAAAACAGCATACCCCCGGTTCGTGATGTAGCGTGCCATGCCCTGCATAATCCTGTTCGTGTGAAGCTCCCAGCCACCGCCGTGAATTATCACCAGGATCGGGAAAGGGCCCTCGCCCTCAGGCCAGCTTACATCCAGCGTAAGATCATGGCCTCCCGGAGAAGCATAGACAACCCCGGTATCGTAATTCGCGACTTCCTCCGGTGGAAAATCCCTGAGATACCCCTGCTCCCGAATCAGGGAATGCTCGCGAGACTCGCATCCGGACAAGATAAACCCAAGCGCAAGCAGACCGATCAAATATTTTCTACTCTTCATCATCAACTCCCTCCCGCATACAATCCTACCAAAGCGCAAATCCACGCGTCAAACCTCTTTTCATTTTTCACAGATGTCCTTGTTGCCCTTTTTTCGCTTCTCAATGTTAGCAAACCCGGATATTTTCATCAAACAAAAAAACCGGTTCCTCAATCTCTAACTTAGTGAGATAGCCCTGACAGGATTTCTAGAATTTATAGATTCCGGTCAGGGGCCCAAGCAGGGCTATCACTGCAGTGAGCGCCATGATTACTACAATGCTCATCACGAGTCCGCTCTTCAGGAATTCACGCACGGTGAAGAAGCCAGCGCTGTAAGGGATTACATTGGTGGGAGTCTGTGTAATGAGGATCAGGCCGAGGCTTGCAGAGAAAGCCGCGGGAGCGACAAGCATCCAGGGGTTTATGTTCAGGTCCTGCGCCAGGCTGATAAGAAGCGGAATGATGATGATGCCGGTAACCGTATTGGATGCGAGGAACACCTTGATGATGAGCAGGGCTGTGACCACCAGCGCGATCCTCAATACAGGGTTGACATCACCCAGCCCGCCCATCAGTACCCAGGCCATCCATCTTGCCGCACCGGTCTCATACATCATGAGCCCGAGTCCCATGCTGGCCATGACCAGGATAATGGCGTTCCAGGGAATGGATTTTTCAGCCTGCTCCATTGTCATCACATCAATACCGGGAAACATCAGGATCAGGCCCCCGAAGAGCGCCACCCATTCCATGGGCAGATCAACCACCCCGCCTGTGAGTTTTCTGATCGTATCGGAGGAAACCCATAGCAGGATGACAAGTCCGAAGATGATGATAGTCCACCATTCGACTCTACTCGGGCGGCCCAGGTCTTTTAACTCCTTTTTGAAATCGGCTCCTTTAGCATCGAGCTTTTTAATCTCAAAGGGGAACAGACGTGTAAGGAGCACCCACCCGAGTGGCACCAGCATGAGAGATGCCGGCAGGCCCAGTATCATCCACCCGGAGAAAGTGAGGGAGTATCCGGCCATGTCTTTGAGGAATGCTATTGCGATCGGATTTGGCCCGCATCCGGCCGGTGTAGCTATTCCCCCGAAGAGGGATCCCCAGCAACATGCTATCATCAGGGCACGGCCGAAGTTACTCTCAAGCGGCCTGATATCGAACCGTCTCAATATCTCCACGCCCAGGGCCGCCATTATCGCGGCCGCGGCCATGTCTGTTACCCACATCGAGATCAGGGTCCCTCCAAGCAACACCCCCAGGATGACCCGGCCAGGCGATAAACCGGAGGCACGGAGAATCCATAGCACAAGCCTTCTGCCAAGTCCTGATTGGCTGAAGCCGGCAGAAAGCAGAAACACGCCCATGAAAAAGAACAATATCCGGTTTCCGAAGCTCAATTCTATCAACTCATAAAAGCCCTGGCGGAATCCCTGGACGCTGATGACCTGTCCGTTTTTAAGCACGCTCATGCCCTCGGTGATCTTGAAGAAGGGCATGATGATAAGAAGCATGAGCGAGGTCATGGCAAATGGCAGGGCCTCTGTCAGCCAAAGCACCACCGCGACAACCATAATCCCTATACAGACTTTGCCTGTGTGCGTCAGCAGGACATCTCCCGATGCGGTGTGAATAGGCCGCGGCTCTGGCAGAAAATATACGAGAATGAAAAGTGCAACCGCGCCCGCGATAATCAAAAGGCGTGCCCCGGTTGATTGAAAGCGCTTGTATTGTTGAACGTGGAGATCAGACATCTGCTATCCTACATCTGCTTCACCTGGCCGCTCGTGAGAAGGAGGGTAGCCATGCTCAGACCAGCCGCGCTCCTTGTAGTAGTCGCGAACCATGGTATCCAGGTCTGGCAGAACATCTGCTGAACCGCCTTGGCCGCGTGGCTCGCAAAGTATACGCCTGGGAAGGTCAGCTCTTGGCTTGATGCCCAGCCGGTCAATGTTGAAGAGGTGCTTCAGCGTGACCGAGCGCGCGCCACAGCGTATGAGTTCATCATGGCTTTTATCCCAGCCCGCCCCGTGATACAACCATTTACAAAGAATGGACGGGCCAATGTCCGCCAGCATCATAAATTTGCAGACTCCGAGGTTATCATAGACTGCGGAGATATTCTGCATCACCACGACCATCCTGCCTTTGCCTTCAGCCGTGTGAGGGTCAAGCCCCTCCGGATAGCCCAGGTCGCTCATGTCAAGGCCCTGTTCAACATAGTAGCTCATTGACTCGTTGTGCGAGGCGCCCCTTGTGCCGAGTGCGTAGGTCGGTGCCAGGCTCACGAGCGCCCTGGGATCGTGCATCGGGAGCTCAAGGCCGTGCGAGTGCATGGCAAATTCCTCGGCACCACTTCCCAGCCTTTCTGCCGCTCGTTTCACACCATCGGCTAACAGGTCGCCTATGCCCTCACGGCGACTGATGCTATCTATTATCCCTAACAGGAATTCCTTTGAGCCCCAGCGCGGTTCCAGGTTCCCGAATTCCTTGCGGGAAAGATAGCCGCGTTCATACGCCTCGAGGGAAAATGCCGCGACCACTCCTGTTGAGATGGTGTCAATGCCCAGTTCATTGCAGGCGCGGTTTGCGGCTATCACGGTCTCCGGGTCGTCAATAAGCAGGAGTGATCCCAGCGAGCCCACGGTCTCATACTCCGGCATCGGACCTGCATAATCAAGAGCCGGAACATTTATGTCCTTGCCGCAGGCAATGGGGCACTGGGGACAGGCTTTGGGCTTGCCCTTGTAAGCTGAAACCATGGTCTGGCCTGAAATGTTCTTCGCGCGACCCCCGAAAAGGCCCTGGGAGAAATTCCGGATCGGAAGGTCCCCGGTAAGCTCCCTGCCGGCTGTGGCTCCGGCTGTGCCGAACCTATAAAGACTCTCCGTGCGTTTTTTAACCTGATCGCGTAAAGCATGCACTGAGGCCCGAAGAGCTTCCGGGTCAAAGGCTTCCACCTTGCTCGAGCCGCTCATCGCGATCGCCTTGATCTTGCGCTGAGCCCAGTCAAGCCCCATGCCACACCGGCCTGCCATTCTCTTGTCCGATCTTATGGAAGCGAACCTGACTCCGTTCTCAGCCGCTGGCCCGATGCATGCTACCCGGAAAGACTTGTCCCCCCGATTTTTCAGCGCGGCCTCGCATGCCTGTGTGGAAAGCCCCAGGAGTTCATCTGCCGGCTCGAATTCAACATGCGTATCCTTTATCCTTATTGTTGTCCATTCAGGTGATCGCCCGCGAATCCAGATGAGGTCCCACCCTGCGCGCTTGATCTGCACCGGCCAATGCCCTCCCATGATGGACTCGCCCCATCTTCCGGTTAAGGGAGAGATGGCGCAGATAGATGACTTGCATGAGGTGAACACAGGCAGACCCACAAAAAGCCCCGGGGCAATCACCATGTCGTTCTGATTGCCCGGCTTATAGAGTAGCCGTGCGGCCAGGCCCGATCCGCCCAGGAATTCAAGGCCCCAGTCATCAGAAAGATCAATCGCCTCTGCCGCGTGTCGGTCGAGATCAATCAAAAGGCCCCGACCAAACCAGGGCCCATTTCCCCTCTGTCTGTCATCCGGCAAAATGCCATCTCCGAAAATGAATTAGAACTCGCAAGATATATGATTACGGCCATTAATATAACCATATACCAGGGCCACTTGCAAGCTGTCTTCGGGTGTGGGGTGTGCGACATATTTGGTGAATCATTTTTTTAACCCCTTTTTTGGGTTTATC
>CAZOMR010000197.1:0-6275 GCA_964580655.1 uncultured bacterium | reverse complement strand
CATTGAAATAAAAAAGGAATCTCAAATTAGTGGCTAATTATTGGGGGAACTTCACATATATTTGTAATTTGAGATTTGAATTTGCCATTCCTGCAAAGCAGGATATATGCCCACTCTTGCAGAGCAATGGCGGGTTACATCAGCGCCTTACTTTAGTCTTAAACTTGATTATTTCTTCTCTGCGTCCTTTGCGTCTCCTTCGGATCTGTAGGACCCTACGGGTCTGGAGGATCTGCGGTGTAATAAACCATCTTAACTGCATTTTTGGGTTCATTTATGATACGGCTCATTACGCAGAATGGAGAATGCCCTGTATATCTGCTCTACCAGGATCAACCTCGCAAGCTCATGCGGGAAAGTGAGCTTGGAGAGCGCCAGCACTTCATCCGCCTTTTCCTTTACACGATCATCCAGGCCGTATGGACCGCCCAAAATAAAAACCATGTTTTTCCCCGCATCCATGGTTCTGGAAATGATGTTCGCGAACCCGTGGGAGTCCACTGCCATGCCTTTCTCATCCAGCGCGACTATCCGGGCCCCTTTCGGAATCCGGCGGATTATATTCTCGGCTTCCTTTGCCTTTGAACCAGGGTTGTCATCCACATCTGCGAATTCAATCTTGGCACCCTTGCCCAGGCGACGGGCATACTCGGCCCTCCTCTCTTCTACCATCCTGTCCTTTATCTTTCCCACAGCGAGCACAGTAATTTTCATTTTTTCGTTGCGCCCGTTTTTTTAGTTGTCCCTCTCTTCGGCGGATATTTCAAGCGCCGGGCGTCTGCCCAGAGTTTTTCCAGTTCATAAAATTCCCTGGTTGGCTCATGGAAGATGTGAGCGATAACCTCGCCCCAGTCAATCAGGATCCAGCTTGCATCCCTCTCCCCTTCCGTGCCCAGAGGCCTGCTTCCGCAGTTTGTTATTGCATCCCGGATGCCTTCCGCAATAGCCTTCACCTGCCGGGTTGAATTTCCGTGGGTTATGACGAAGTAATCAGTGAGGGATGTGACCCTGGAAACATTGAGTATTACCAGGTCTTCTCCCTTTTTAGCGGCCGCGGCCTTTGCCACGACCAGCGCTTTTTGGCGTGGAGAAAGCGATTGTTTCGTTTTAGCTCTGCTCTTTGCCACTATTTCTGATAGAGCTTGTGTTCCAGGATATACTCCATCACTCTACGCGGAACCAGATACCTTATGGACTGGCCCTCGCGGAGCATCTCTCGTATGGCATGTGAAGATATGTCCATCCCGGTAACCTGGGCAAGACTGACGCTATGCCCGGAGGAATGAAGGAACTCCTTTTTCCGGGCCTTCCACTGGAATTCGCCGCTAATATCTTCGGGGATGATCTTCGCCGATAGTTTCGGACTGCCTGGCCGGTTCATGACGATGAATTCGCATTCCTTGAAAAGCCCTGTCCATTTATGCCATGTCTGAATTTCAAGAAAGGCGTCCGTGCCCATGATAAAGGAGAAATCCACATCAGGGTAAAGCCTTTTCAGTTCGCGGAGAGTGTCTATGGTATAGGATTTCCCAGTGCGCAAGAGCTCGATGTCCGATGAGATGAAGGCATCATTTCCGGTAATAGCCAGGTCCACCATCTTCAGCCGATGCATGGGATCAATGATTGCCGCGGTGTTCTTGTGCGGTGGAATGGATGCAGGAATGAAAATAACCTTTGCCAGCTTGAACTGCTGGCGGAGTTCCTCTGCGGCGCGCATGTGCCCCAGGTGAATCGGGTTAAAGGTGCCGCCTAGAATTCCTATATTCACGCCTGCTATTTCCTAAAACCCTCAACCCTCGCGGACCTGCCCTGATCCAAGCACGATGAACTTGGTTATAACCAGCTCTTCCAGGCCCATGGGACCATAAGCATGCATGCGGGTAGTGCTTATTCCGATCTCGGCGCCGAGCCCGTATTGGAACCCGTCGCTGAAGCGTGTGGAGGCATTAACCATTACCGATGACGAGTTAACCTCTCTCAAAAAGCGCTGTGCGTTTGAATAATTTTCAGTCACGATCGTATCGGTATGGTCAGAGCCATATTTGCGTATATGCTCAATCCCCTGGTCCAGATTATCCACTATTCTGACTGCCAGAATCAAGTCAAGGTATTCCGCGAACCAGTCCTGTTCCTTAGCTGGTTTCATTTCAGGGATGACCTGGCGCGCCCGGTCGCAACCTCTCAGCTCAACCTCAGCCTCGCGGAATCGCCTGGCCATTTCCGGCAAGAATTCTGGGGCTATATCCTTGTGCACCAGCAGTGTCTCCATGGCGTTGCATACTCCGGGGCGCTGGACCTTTGCGTTAAAGCAGATATTGAAAGCCTTGTCCAGGTCAGCGTGTTCATCCACAAACACATGGCATGTGCCCTTGTAATGCTTGAGCACCGGAATCCGTGAAAGCTCCACCACCCTGCGGATCAAGCCCTCCCCGCCGCGCGGAATGATCAGGTCTATGTATTCATCCTGCGCAAGCAGAACATCCACTGCCTCGTGCTCTGTCCGGCCTATGACCTGTACCGCGGCATCCGGAATCCCGGCTCTGGCCGCGGCGGAAGCCAGAACCTGGCCGAGCTTGCGGTTGGAATGAATAGCCTCTGAACCGCCGCGCAGGATAACGGCATTGCCTGACTTGAGACAAAGGCTCGCGGCCTCAACTGTGACATTGGGCCGGGCCTCGTAGATGATGCCTATCACGCCCAGGGGAATGCGCATCCGGCCTATGACAAGTCCGTTGGGCCGAGTCCACATACGGGTTATCTCGCCTACGGGGTCCGGTAAACTCCTGACCTCATTCAGGCTCTTTACCATGTCCTCTATTCGCTCTTGCGTCAATAGAAGACGATCAAGCGGGGCCGAGCCAAGCCCCTTCTCTTTCCCGGCATCAATGTCCTTTGAGTTTTCAGAAAGAATCTCGTCGCCCTGCTCTTGAAGAGAGCGGGCCATCTCCTCCAGGGCCAGGTCCTTGACCCGGCTCGAACTCGCGGCCAGCACATGGCTCGCATCCCTTGCGGCCCTGGCAATGTCCTTGATCTCCCTATCAATCCCCATCAGCCCCAACTCCTGACCGAAAGCATACCTGATTTCCTTCCTTATGTAAACCGGGCCGCCTATCGTGCCTTCCCCAGGTTTTCTACTTCATCCATCAGAACCAGATCGTCGCGGTGGATAACCTCCTGGTAATATTTATCGCCCAGGATTTTTTGGACCTCCGAGGTCTTCTTCCCTTTGATCCGCTCAAGCTCTGACCGCGAATATCTTACCAGGCCCACTCCGAGCTCGTGGCCGGAGGGGTCCTGCACCTTGACCGCATCCCCTGGCTCAAACCGGCCATTTACACTAACCACCCCTGAAGGCAGAAGGCTCTTTTTGCCCTTGACCAGGGCGTGCCGCGCTCCATCGTCCACGATGATTTCACCGCGAGGTTTCTGGACAAACGCTATCCAGTGCTTTCTGTGTTTGAGTTTCCTTGCTCCGGGCAAAAACAGGGTGCCCTGAATTTTCCCTTCAAAAAGGCGCAGAAGCATATCCGGGGTCTTGCCGTTTCCTATGAATGTAGGGATTCCGGCCGCGGCCACTGTCCGTGCGGCCTGGATTTTTGTGGACATTCCCCCGATGCCCAATTCGCTCCTGGTTGGCCCGGCGTACTCGTAAATCTCCTGGCTCAGGTCACGGACGAGTGGAATGAGCCTGGCATCGGGATTAATTGAGGGGTCCTCCTCGCACAGGCCCTGGATGTCTGAAAGCAGGACCAGGAGGTCTGCCTCGAAAAGCACGGCCACGAGCGCCGAAAGAGTATCGTTGTCCCCGAACTTGATCTCATCCACAGCAACCGTATCATTCTCGTTGATAACGGGAAGCACGCCGAAGTGCAGGAGTGTCGCAAGGGTGTTGCGGCAGTAAAGGTAGCGCTCGCGGCTGGAAAAATCTTCATGTGTGAGCAGTATCTGGGCCACTGGCAGGGAATATCTACGGAATGCCTGTTCATACGAGCGCATCAGCGCTGGCTGGCCGAGTGCGGCAAGGGCCTGCTTCTCGGGTATGGTCAAGGGCGCCCGGTCTCTGGCCAGTTTCTTTCGGCCAGTGGCAATGGCTCCGGAACTCACCACAACAACCTTGCGTCCTCCCTGCCAGAGCTCGGCTATCTGCCCGGCTATGCGGGAAAAGCTCTTCGGATCAAGCTTTCCCCCGGGATTTGTAAGAACCCGGGTGCCGATCTTGATCACGACCCTCCTGGCCTGCTTTATCATGGGCCGCCAGCTTTTCTGCTTGCTCACGAGCTCTCCCTCGCAGATTCCCTCTGCAATCCCTCTTCCCGCTCCCTATCCTGCAAAAGCCAGCGGGCCATGGCATCAAGAATTTCAGGCAGGCCATATCCAGTGACCGCTGAGATCATCAGTACACCATAACCGGATTTCTTCAACACGCTAATAATCGGGATCAATTGAGCCGTGTCCTTGAAAAGGTCCACCTTGTTCAGCACCACCAACTGCGGTTTGCTGGCAAGCACTGAGCTGTGTCCTTCCAGTTCATGATTGATCAGATCAAAGTCATCTTTCGGATCCGGACGCGAAGCATCTATAAGGTGGACCAGCAGACGAGTCCTCTCAGCGTGACGGAGGAACTTAAATCCCAGGCCTTTTCCCTCGCTTGCGCCCTGTATAAGACCGGGCAGGTCAGCCACCACAAAATCAGTGAATTCTTTATATCTGACCACACCGAGATTGGGGTTAAGGGTGGTGAACGGGTATTCGGCTATCTTTGGCTTCGCGGATGAAATCCTTGATATGAGCGTGGACTTGCCTGCATTGGGCAAACCGATTATCCCGACCTCTGCTATCAGTTTCAGCTCGATCCGGAGCTTCCGCTCCTCGCCTGGCTCTCCGGGCTGAGCAAACCGCGGGGCCTGCCGCACTGATGATTTGAACCGGGCGTTTCCCCTGCCGCCGCGCCCTCCCCCAGCCACTACTACCCTCTGTCCGTGCTTGACCAGATCGGCCAGGAATTCATCGTTCACGGCATCATATACCAGTGTGCCGGGGGGAACCGATATGACCCTGTCTTGTCCATTGGCGCCGTGCTGTTCTTTTCCGCGACCATGCTTGCCCCTCTCTGCGCGATAGCTCTTCTGGTATTGCAGGTCCAATAAGGTATGCAGATGCTGATCTGCAACCATGACTACATCCCCGCCCTTGCCCCCGTCACCGCCGTCGGGCCCGCCACGGGGGACATACTTTTCACGCCGGAAGCTGACACAGCCCCTTCCTCCATCACCGGCATCCACGCTGATGACCACCTCATCAACAAATCCTCCGGACAATTCTTTGGATTTCACGGCTTACCCGGAATTAAAGGAGTGATGAAAAAGAAATGAATATGAAGAGGTCCTTTTCACGCTCAAGTGGAAGCAACTCCCCCTGATTCTTCGTGTACGCTGACGCGCTTCCGAGCTCTGCCCGCGCGTCCGGAGGTTCCGGAGGATTCGTAAACCACGATCCCGTCAATCTTGGCATAAAGCGTATAATCACGGCCCACACCTACATTGGTTCCCGGGTGGATGCGTGTACCAAGCTGGCGCACCAGGATATTGCCTGCGCGCACCCTCTCGCCGCCGTAACGCTTTACCCCGCGACGCTGTCCCTGGCTATCCCTTCCGTTCCTTGAAGAGCCGCCTGCTTTTTTATGCGCCATCGGCCTGTTCCTTTCCTGCGGAGGGCATTAAGGGCCCGGAGTCCCCTGTCGCAACTTGCCCGGCTTTTATCTCCTTGATCCTGACTGCTGTAAAATCCTGCCGGTGCCCCTGCTTTCTCCTATACCCTTTCCTGCGTTTCTGCTTGAACACTATTATCTTCTTTGCACGCCCCTGCGCCTCTACCTCGCCTATTACCCGTGCGTCCTTGACAAGCGGAGAACCGACCACTATCCGATCATCCTCACCCAACAGGAGCACCTCCTGCCAGGTAAGCTCTTCGCCCACGCGCGCATCTATTTTATCCATTCTCACAAGGTTGCCGGGCTCAACTTTATACTGCCTCCCACCGGTTCGAATTACTGCAAACATATCATCCTCTCTCTCTACTGTACCTTTTAAGCAATACATATTAATCGAATTCTCAGTCCCTGTCAACTCTCTGTACATTCCCCAGGGTGTGCGACATAAATGGTGACTTTTTTCATTCTCGGCCGTAGAGGCGCTGCTTGCTGCGCCCTTTGAGGGCAGGGCAAGCCCTGCTCCTACATTGGCTGTGCCTTTTGTGTTATTGCCCCCCTCCCGTCC
>CAZOMR010000196.1:0-6392 GCA_964580655.1 uncultured bacterium | reverse complement strand
CACAACTTTTGGAAATCCCAGGGCCACTTGACCACCATTTATGTCGCACACCCCAGGCTCCAACTCTGGCCCGTTGCAGGATCACCTCGACCTCCCATTCCGTTGTGCTCGTTGGCCAGACCGTAGTGGTCGCGCCAGCGGTAAAACTTGGAGCTCCCGATCCCAAGCCAGCGGATGAAGCGAGAGAAGAAATTGGCAAGAAATTGGCAAAATTGGGGTCAACGCATTACTTAACACTTAACGTCTCTATACGCTTAATTATTTTTATATCCAGGTTAGCTTCATGCGCCTAGTTCTTCCACAAGCTCTGGGAGGACTCTGGTGCCGAAGCGGAATCCTTCAACCGGGATTCTCTCGTTGTGTCCGTGGAACATTGCCTTGAAGTTATCATCAGGGTTCAGCTTCATTGGTGAGAAGCCGAAGCATTTTGTGCCGAGCCTGGAGTAATGCGAGGCATCCGTGAATCCGGTAGTGAGGTTTGGAAGGACTATTGCCTCGGGGTCGTGTCTTTGGAGAATTCGGGTGATGATGCTCATGATCGGATCATCAGGGTCTGCCGCGGTCGGTGCAAACTCGCTGAGCATATTGATCTCGAAGTCCTCTCCTATAAGCTCCCTGACCTCGGTCAGGTAGCTCTCGGTTGTCTGTCCCGGGAGAATCCTTCCATCCACCTGGACCCTTGCCACAGAGGGGATAACATTGGTCTTTTCCCCGGCATGGATCACGGTGGGGTTTGCGGTATTGTGGAGCATGGCGAAAAATGTGCTTGCCAGGGCCTTGTCCGGGAAGAGCTTTTCCAGGATAAAGCGGGAGAGCCTCTCTTTTAGAAGCAACTTGAGAACCAGGTTATTGGGGAATGGCTGATTTGAAGAGAGCCTGGCCAGGAACTGCTCTACAACAGGGGTGTTGTGCTGTGGAAGGCCCTTTCGGACCAGCTTGACCATCGCATCAGCGAGTTTTATGAGCGCGGCCTGGGGCTCCGGCATGGACCCGTGGCCTGGCTCGCCCCTGGCCGTAAGCTCGAACCAGCATATACCCTTCTCCGCAACTTGCACCGGGTAAAATGTTTTATCCTGCATCTTCATGCTGAACCCGCCGATCTCTCCGAGGCAGTATTCGGCTTTGATCCTGTCCGCATGGTTATCCACCAGATACTTTGCGCCGTAGGTACAGCCGGCTTCCTCGTCCGCAACTGCGGTGAAGATTATGTCCCGCTTGAGCTTTGCTCCAAGCCGTTTGAAAAGGATCAATGACATAAGGCTCATGGTCACCATCTGCTTCATGTCAACAGCGCCTCTGCCCCAGATGTATCCATCCGCAACCTCCGCGGCAAAAGGCGGGTGGGTCCAGAACTCATTCTCGACCGGGACAACATCCAGGTGCCCGTCGAGTTGAAGCGCGGGCTTCTCCCCTGTTCCCTTTAACCGGCAAATGAGGTTGACACGGCCCGGGGCACTCTCGTATAGCTCCGGCTCAAGCCCCTCTTTGCGCAAAAGCTCGGCCAGATATTCCGCGGCCGGCTTCTCATTGCCCGGAGGATTCACGGTCTCGAACTGAATGAGTTTGCGAAAGATAGCCTCCGCCTCCGGATACACATCCTCCCATCTAACCTGTCCCAGTATGCTCATGCCCTCTCCTTATTTATCTGCGTTTGAGGCTCCCGCTTTTTTCTTTTTCCGGGGTCTGGTTTTTCCGAAAGAGCCCCTATAGAGCTTTCCCCGTCTAGTCCGCTGATCTCCTTTTCCCATCCCAACCTCCTTTATAGATGGTTTCATAACTTATCATGAAACATTATGTTAAATTCTGGCGTCTGGGTAGGGGCGCAATTTATTGCGCCCTCCTTCTGGGCGTGATGAATCACGCCCCTACCATCTGGGTTATGAAACCATCTTTAGTGAGTATTCTATATCAAACTTAAAGGTAAATCCCGAACTTGTCAAGATGATAGCGTCCTTATTTGCTTATTGATAAAATTCTGATACATTAAACGGCCATGAGCGAGAATAAGGCCTTCATATTTCAGAGCTTTCCGGAGTTGGATGGAAAGCTTCCATGGATAGGTTTGGGAGAATTCCCGACGCGTGTTGAGCCGCTGAAGGTGCTGGGCGAAAAGCTGGGGCTGAGCCAGCTCTGGCTCAAGCGCGAAGACCTTAGCTCTACTGAATACGGCGGCAACAAGGTTCGCAAGCTTGAATTTCTCCTTGCCGACGCCAGGGCCCGTGGCAGGGATGCTGTGCTGACCCTTGGTGCGGCAGGTTCCAACCATGTCCTTGCAACCACGGTTCATGCGAGGGCCCTGGGCCTCAAGAGCCTGGCGGTCATGATACCCCAGCCGGTCCAGGAATATGCTCGCAATAATCTGCTCGCCAACTTCAACCTCGGATGTGAAATTCATTATGTGCAAAACGAGCTCGCGGTTCCATGGGCGGTTATAAAGACCTACCTTTCCCACTGGGATAGAAAGCAAGATCACAGGCCCTATTTTATCTGGGCCGGAGGGTCATCCCCACTCGGCACCCTCGGGTATGTCAACTGCGGGCTCGAGATAGCAGACCAGGTCAAAAAGGGAGAACTTCCGGACCCTGATTACATCTTCTGCGCCATTGGTTCTTGCGGAACCTTTGCAGGGCTCTGGCTTGGTTGTAAGCTTGCGGGCCTCAAGGCCCGGGTAATCGGAGTGCGGGTTTATGAATACCTCGGAGCTAATGAGTATATGGTCGCACACTTTGCCCGGAGCGCGCTCAAGCTTATCCGTGGCCATGACCGCAGTATCCCTGCTGTCAAAATAAATCACCGCCAGTTTCATATCCTGCACCAATATTGCGGGCCAGGGTATGCCCATTTCACGCGGCGCGGCGTGGAAGCTGTTCGGCTGGCCGAAGATATTGAGAACATCAAGCTTGAAGGGACATATACAGGCAAAGCCTTTGCCGGTCTCATGGGCTTTGCGCAGGAGAGCAAACTCAGAGATGAGGTCTTGCTTTTCATCAACACCTACAACTCCTCGGACCTGTCCCGCTTCGTGAACATCAATCCGGACTACCGGCGTCTGCCTGAGGCTCTTCATCCTTATTTTGAAAAGAAAGTCGCTGATACGGAGGAGGGCTGATGAAAAGATTTGCGCTTTTGATTTTAATCGCTCTATTCTGCTTGCCCTTGTCAGCCCTGGCGGATGAGCCGATCTATCTTTTCCCGGAACCGGACGGCAGTCCTGGAAAAATTCATCCATTGAGCCTTGAGGACCTGAATCCCCATCCGCTTGATACCTTCTGGTACACGGAATCTTATTTCTTCATAGCCATCCTTGATGATGGCCATATTGCGTATGTGAACCTGATGCTGTCCAACATGGGCTTGAAAAAGCATCAGCCAGCTCTCACCTTCACGATCATAACTCCGGAGCTTGAGAGGTTTACCACTGAGGCCGAGTATGCTCCGGAGGACATTGAGCAGACGGGGGAACGCTTCAGCCTCAGGATGGGCGAGAATCTTCTTGAAGGCGACTCCAGGGATATGCACCTCAAGCTCCTTCATCAGGGCCTGGGCATGGACTTAAAATTCCACGGAAGTTTTGCCGGGTATAAGCTGGGGGAAGGCAAGGTCTATTTCGGCAAGGACAGAGCCACACTTTTTTACATTGACTATCCTGCGCCCAGACCGCATGTCACTGGCACACTCACAATTCATGACCGGAGGCTGGAGGTTCAGGGCTGGGGTTATGTTGATCATTGCTACTACAATGCAAACACCATGGACTTTGAGGATGTCTGGCATAATTTCAAGTTTTACTCTGACCGATATTCTGTAATCCTGACAAGCTTTACCACTCCGGAGCGCTTCGGGGGCCAATCGGTCAGCCTTGGCGCTATCCTGGATAACGAGAAGGTGCTCTGCACTACCACCGATGTTATTGTGATAGAAAAGGATCATCGCCTGGTCCAGGATGGTGGAAAGTCCTACCCGCATACCCTTGAACTTGATTTCAAATGTCCGGGCCTTCGAGCCAAAACATGCTTTGACTCAAGCCATGTAGTTGAAAAGATAGATGTGCTTGAAAAGCTCAACAAGGGAGCCGCAACGCGCGCGCTCAAGTTCTTGATCAATACCTTCATCACCCGGCCCTTTTATTACCGTGCCGAGAATCAAGCGGTTGTGGAGCTGACAGCGGACGGAAAGACCGAAAAAATATCGGGACAGGCTGTCAGCGAGGTTATCTTCGTCAGGTAGAAAAAATAGCGGCTTCAGGGTCTTCTTATTTCAGGCTTTTGAAAACAGCCCAGAATCCCTATTCCGAAAGGCAATCCGAGAAATAATCTGTCCAGGGAGAAAGCCGTGGCCATAAGGTTTGCGATAAGCGAACTCTGAAAAAAGCGCGTGCTTTTTAGACCTGTGCATTCCTCGCCGCTTTTCTCCCGGTGCCTTCTTGCCCATTCACGGAAGAAAAACCTGTCATAAACCGTGAGAACCGGCCATCCCCAATAGTGGATAATGTCAACATGAAAGCCTGCTTGTGTGAAAAGCTCAGTGAGGCTGTCTTTGGTGTAGCGCCTGAAATGCCCGCTCCACTCATCCACGAAACTCCACTTTCGCTGGTCCGCGGGAACCGTGACCACGCAAATCCCTCCCGGCTTCAGTGTCCGGAAAAATTCCTTCACCGCGGCTAAATCATCCTCCAGATGCTCAAGCACCTCCCCGCACACTATGCCTTCAATGCTTTCATCCGGCTCTTCAATTCTCTCAAGAGCGGCCACGCAAGTCTCCAGCTTCATCCCCTTACCGATATCCCTGGCCTTGTCCTCAAGCCTCGCCACGGCAAGCTCGCTTGCATCCACCGCCACCACATGGTATCCACGCTCAAGAAGCACCATGGTCAATGAGCCGTCACCACAGCCTGCATCGAGAACACGGCCTCGCGGCACCCTTTTTGTAAAGGCCTCAAGCAGAAGCCGCTGGCGAAATACACCTCGGCCTCCCCGGGTCTCCATCTGGCCCCAGACCCGCTTTGGCGCTCCTTTCTCCATCATATCCACCATACCGGATTTGACACCTAGCCGCAAGATGAGGCGCACTTTTCTTGACAAAACTTGTCATAAAATGAATGAATGATTATAATTTTGCATGATGCGTGTAACGATCTTCACAAATAATTTCCTGCCGCGTGTCAGCGGGGTCTCGGTGGCAGTAAATTTTTTGCGCACCGCTCTGCATCTTCGCGGTCATGAGGCAATGATCGTGGCGCCTGATTACGGCCCGGGATCAGGCGAGGTGGATGATAACATCTACAGGGTAACCTCGATCAAGATTCTCACGAACAAGTTCAGCGTGCCGATCCGGTTTCTTGACTACGGCTTGGTGGAGGATGAGTTGGAAAATTTTCAGCCACTTTTGATTCATGTTCACCATCCTTTTCTCCTGGGCAAGATGGGCCTGGATATGGCCGAGACTTTCAAGATTCCGATAGTCTATACATTTCATACCCTCTATGATTTCTTCATGCATTACTTTCTCCTGGATACCCCTGGCATGCGCCAGGCCACTACCGACTATGTAGTGCGCTTTGCGAATCTGTGCGACCTGGTCATAGCTCCGACCGAGCCTATCAAGGAGTATCTTCAAAAAATCGGTGTAAAGACCTGGGTGGAATCTGTTCCCACCGGGATAGATTTCTCCCGTTTTGAAAACATGACCCCGGAGAGGCTTGATGCGCAAATAAAAAAGCGCGGCCTGGATCGCTTTGACGAGCTCATGCTTTATGTGGGCCGCATTGCCAAGGAGAAGAATGTTGAAACCCTGTTTGAGTCATTGCGCATTCTTCTCGCAAGGGGTCGAAACATTGCACTTGTCATCGCAGGAGAGGGCCCGGAACACCGCACCCTGGAAAAACTTGCCACAAAGATGAAGATTGCCGATCATGTTATCTGGACAGGCTTCTTGAGCCAGACCGAGCTTCCCGAGCTTTACTTCATTGCCAGGGTCTTTGTCTTTCCTTCCCCCTCCGATACCCAGGGCATAGTGCTTTACGAGGCTCTTATGGCAGGGACCCCGATCGTGGCCCTGGAAAGCATGGCATCCCGTGCCGCACTCAGGCATGGAGAAAACGGGCTATTCGCGGATAATAGGCCCGATGATTTTGCTGACAAGATTGCCGAGGTCCTGGACGATCCGGACCGGTTCAATGCCCGGTTTGACTCATATCCTTTCAGTTATGAGGCTATCGGGAAGAAGTATGAGAACCTTTATCAGCGGCTGGTTGAAAGGGGGCGAAAGCCGATCACGGATAAGTCCCTCCTCAGGGGACTCATTCTCAAGGAGTAAAGCAATTTTTACAAAGCGAAGACTGATGCTTTCGTAAAAAATGTATTTTATCAAACTTGCTGATTTTTTTCATGTTT
>CAZOMR010000195.1:0-6419 GCA_964580655.1 uncultured bacterium | reverse complement strand
GGATAAACCCAAAAAAGGGGTTAAAAAAATGATTCACCAAATATGTCGCACACCTGTGTCCCCTGAGCTACTGGATAAGGTCTGCCTGAAAAGGAATTCCTCAGGTTACCCGTTTCTGGAATCTCAGCACGCTCAGTGTGAAGATCAGGGCTCCGAAGACAAGCAGTGCCGCCATTTCTTGCCAGAGCTGGCTGAATCCGGCTCCTTTCAGGATCAGCTCCCGGACCACGGTCATGAAATAGCGGAGCGGGTCCAGGTAGGTAAGATATTGCAGGGAGCGGGGCATGTTTTCAATGGGGAAGAAGAATCCGCTCATGAGCAACGCGAAGATAATGAAAAACCAGCAGAAGAAGAGAGCCTGCTGTTGGGTTTTGACCATGGTGGATATGAAGACTCCCAGGCCAAGTGTGGTGAGTATAAAAGCCGCAATAAAGGCGGCAAGGACAGGGATACTCCCGATGAAAGGAATCCTCCACCAGAGCACTGCCAGGATCATGGCGATGCTGAACTCGATGTAACCGAGGATAGCGAACGGGATGATCTTTCCCAGGATCAATTGATATGGCCGGATCGGCGTGACCATTAGCTGTTCGAGCGTGCCGATTTCCCGCTCCCGCACTATGGCGAGGCTGGTCAGGAGTGCGGTAATCATGGTGAGCAAGATGGCGATGATTCCCGGGATCATGTAATAGGCGCTCTTGAGGTTTGGGTTATACCAAACCCTCATTACCGGGTCCACCTGGTGAATCAGCTCTAGCATCTCCGGCTCTTTACGCACACGGTCTTTTAGTTTATCCAGGATGAATCTCTGGATGATCCGCTGGCTGTAACCCATGGCGATGGCCGAGGAGTTGGAGTTCTGCCCGTCAAGCAATAGCTGTACCCGGGGGCTTTTTCCGCTCTTCAGGTCCCGGCTGAAATGCACCGGGATGACTATCCCCATCACAGCCTTTTCCCTGTCAAGATAGGTGCTGACCTCCGCGGGCCGGTTGGTTTCATGGTTAAGGTCAAAGTATCCGGAATGGCGGAATGCCTCGATCAACTCCCTGCTTATGGGCGAGCGGTCAAGGTCGCAGATCACGGTGCTCAAGTGTTTCACATCCGTGGTGATGGCATAGGCCAGGATAAAAAGCTGGACAATGGGCACGATGAAAAGGACTGCCAGCATGAACCGGTCGCGAAGTATCTGCTGGAACTCCTTGCGCAAGATGTAGATAATCTGTTGCATCGCTTTTGCCGCCCCTAAAGCTTGAGCTTGAAACGCCTTGCCGCAATCAAGAGAAACCAGGCGGCCAGGCCCATAAGCGGCAGAATCCAGGGCCAGGCTGTGCCTATTTCTGTTCCCTTTAACATGATCCCCCGGATCACTAGCAGGAAATACCTTGCTGGAATAACATAGCTCACCCATTGGAGGACTCTGGGCATACTTGCAAGCGGGAATATGAATCCGGAAAGCATGATCACGGGAAGGATCGTGCTGACAAGTGATATGACCATGGCCATCTGCTGGTTAGGCGAGACCGTGGAGATCAAAAGCCCGAAGGCCAGTGCGGTGAAAATGTAAAAAAGCGATAGAGAGGCAAGTAATAAAACGCTTCCGCGAAAAGGCACCTTGAACCAGAAGTAGGAAAAGCCCAGGATAACACTGCCGATGAGAAAGCTCAGCACGACATAAGGCAGGACCTTGCCAATGATAACCTCGTGCTTTCTGATCGGGGACACAAGGATCTGCTCCAGTGTGCCTGTCTCCTTTTCCCGCGCGATGGTAACGGAGGTCAGCATGGCGCAGACCATCATCAGAAAAACCGCGACAAGACCGGGAACAACGAAGTTAGCGCTCTTCATCCCGGGGTTGTAAAGCATGCGCACACGCACCTCAAGCGGCTGGAGGTGAACAGTGGAGAGGCTCAGCGAGTAGTCCGCGATATATGCCTGCAGGAAATTAATAATGATGTTTGCCGAGTTCGCATCCGCGCCGTCAACGATGACCTGGATCGGGGTTAATATCTCTTGCCTGATGCTTTCACCGAATCCTTCAGGAAGGACCACCGCGGCCCTTATTGAGCGTGAGAGGATCATGGTCTTGATCTCATCACGGCGCACAAGCCTGCGTGTGATCTCGAAGTTGGGACTGGCGTGGAGCTTCTCAAGGAAGGCCCGACTGGAAGGGCTTCGGTCGTGGTCGAGAGCACCGAGGCGGATGTTCTTCAGGTCCATGTCAATGGCGTAGCCGAAGATCATCATCATTATGAGAGGCAGGATGAATATTATGATAAGGCTCCGTGGATCACGCAGGATATGTATAACCTCCTTGCGCGCAAGCGCGGCTGTCCGGGAACCGAGGAGTCTTCTCATTCTTCCTGTCCCTTTACCAGGTGGATGAAGACATCCTGCACTGTGGCAAGGCCGTACTCTTGTTTGAGCGCCTGTGGCCCGGCCACTGCAATGATCCTGCCCTGGTGCATGATGGAAAGCCGGTTGCAGTACTCGGCCTCGTCCATGTAATGCGTGGTCACGAATACAGTGGTGCCGGCCTCTGCCATCTGATAGATAAGCCTCCAGAACTCCCGCCGGGCTATGGGGTCCACGCCCGCGGTAGGCTCATCCAGGAACAGGATTTTCGGCTCATGCATGACAGCACAGCCCAGTGCCAGCCGTTGCTTATATCCGAGCGGAAGGTCCCGGGTCATATTCTCCCTCCGGGACCACAGGCCCAGCCGCTCCATTATCTCGCGAGACCTCTTTGCAAGTGCGCCTGCGTCAAGCCCGTAAATGCCTCCGAAGAAATAGAGGTTCTCCTCGATGCGCAGGTCATCGTAAAGCGAGAATTTCTGGGACATGTATCCTATGTTTCTCTTAATCCTCTCCGGCTCTTCCCTGATGTCGAACCCGGCCACAATGCCTTGCCCTTCCGTGGGAAGAAGCAGTCCGCAGAGCATGCGGATGACCGTGGTCTTGCCCGCGCCGTTGGCCCCGAGGAATCCGAATATCTCGCGCTTCTTGACCTCAAGGGATACATGATCCACTGCCACAAACTTGCCGAAGCGTTTTGTCAGACCATCGGTCCTGACCGCGATCTCGTTATTGCTCATTCTCTTTTGTAGCCCGTGTTTTTTTTATAAGCGCGACAAAGGTATCCTCAAGTCCGGGGTTCATGGATTCAACCGTGATGCCGCGAAGCCCATGCTCCAGGAGCGCGCCTTGTATCCGCGGCTTTGTCTCATCTGCACTTGCCACGCTGAGATGCAGGCTGTCGCCGAAGGATTGCAGGTCCAGCACTTCGGGCAGGGCTTCAAGAATCCCGGCCGCATCGGCCATGCCAGGGCCGCAAAGCCGGAGTATCTCGTGCGGAAAGAGCTCCGGAATCCTGGCCGGCTCATCCAGGGTGAGTATCTCGCCTTTGTGTATCAGGGCAACCCGGTCGCAAAGTTCAGCCTCATCCATGTATGGCGTGGATACCAGGATGGTCACCCCTTCCTGCTTCAGCCCCGCAAGTATGTTCCAGAACTCCTGTCTTGAGACAGGGTCCACACCGGTGGTCGGCTCATCCAGGATCAAAACCTCCGGAGTGTGGATCAGGGTGCATGAAAGCGCCAGCTTCTGCTTCATTCCACCTGAAAGCTGGGCCGCACGCCTTTTCTGGAAGGGCTTGAGGTTGGAGAATTCAAGGAGTTGACTGAGCTTGCTCTCTCGCTCATCTATTGGCACCTGGAACAGGTCCGCAAAGAATCGCAAATTCTCTGATATTGATAAGTCCGGGTACAAAGAGAAACGCTGTGGCATATATCCTATGATCCTCCGAACCTCCCGGACATCTCTTGCCACATCTCTTCCCCTGACCCGGCACTCCCCCTCATCCATATCCAACAGCCCGCACAGAATCCGCATGACCGTGGTTTTGCCAGCGCCGTCCGGCCCGATAAGACCGAACATCTCCCCGGTCTCAACCGCAAGGCATATCCCGCGCAGAGCCTTGGCGTCCTCTCCTCCAGATCCTCCGGAGTAGCTCTTCACAAGCCCCTTAATCTCTATGGCCGGAGAAGGCATTGCGCATCGCCTACTTTTCAGGATTCAAAAAAAACGCATCCACAGGCATGCCGATCTTGAGATCGCGTCCAGGATTTTTTATCTCAAGCTTCACCGCATAGACCAGTTCCGATCGGGCATCCCTTGTCTCCACATTTTTCGGGGTGAACTCAGCCCTGGGCGAGACCCAGACCACTTTTCCTTCAAAATTTCTGTCCGGAAACGCATCCACCTTGACATTCATTTTATCCCGGACCTTGATCCTGCCCATGTCCTGCTCGGAGAGATATATCTTGAGCTTCATGAGTGAGAGGTCTGCCACTGTCAGGATGGCCTGGCCCGGCCGGACAACCTCGCCCGGCTCAACAAACCGCTCAAGCACCTGTCCCGAAATCGGGCTTTTTATCACCCCCTCTTGTATCTGCCGGTTCAGGACATTCATCTGGGCCTCAAGGGTCTCGCGCTTGGCCACAAGAGACTGTGCGGCCAGCTCAGCCCCCTTCAACCGGGCCTGTGCCCCCTCATACTTTGCCTTTATCTCGTCAAAATCCCGCTCTGTGGCCACATTTTTTCTATGGAGGTTTTTTATTCGCTTGTAATTCTTCTCAAGCGCATCCTTCCCTATCCGGGCCTGCTCTACCCCTTGCTCCGCCTGCTTGATCCCGAGTTCCAGTTCCTGGAAGGCCTTTTCAAGCTGGGCACGCTGAAGCTCAAGCGCCTCGGTGTCAAGTGTAATAACCGTCTCGCCATCCCCCACCATGTCCCCCTCATGCACCCCCACAAAGATCACCCGGCCCGGCAAAAGCGCACTCAGCTCGACCTCCGTAGCCTCAAGCGTTCCAGAACCGGCAAAATTCTCTCCACGCGAGTCCGAGCAGGCCACCACAACAAAGGCCGCCATAGCCACCAGGAATTTATATTTCATCATCCCCCTCCCTTGTTGAGGCTGTCGCCAAACTCCCTTTCAACATGAATCTTCCTCAAATAGATTTCCCCTCCACTGGCGGGAGGGGATAAAGGGGAGGGGGATCACCCTCTCCCCAACCCTCTCCCATCAAGGGAGAGGGCTTTTTCGACAGCCTCTGTTTTCTCATGTATCGAGCTCCTCAGTATCAAGAAACAAACCATGGCGAAGCAACTCCTTTATGTGCCGCTTGCGCGCCGCGATGAACACATCCTCTCGCTCTGGGGCAAGGCCCCAGATCAACCTTATCAGGGGCCGGCCCACAAAATAGAACAGGCTTATACCTATCACGCTGATAACGGCCTGGTCCGCATCTGTGGGCCTCAGTTTGCCATCCTCAATGCCCTTTTCAATGATCTCCTTGAATCCCTCCGGCATACGAACCTGTCCTCCAGAGCCTTCGGAATTCTCGGCAAACACCCTGGATATGACCCTTACCACGGTCTCGGCCCCTCCGGCAATCTCACGCATCATGATCGGCGGAAGGTGAGGCTGGCTAGCGATGAAATCCACATACACATCCACGAACCGCTCAAGCTTGAGCCGAGGGTCCTTCTCCGTGTCTCTCAGCAGGATCGGGACTAGTTGAGTTATAACCTCTGAGAAAATGGAATAGAGCATCTCCTCGTAAAGCCCCTCCTTGGTGGAAAAATAATAATGCAACATGGCCTGGTTCACACCGGCCCGCTCCGCTATCTCGTGCATCCGGGCACCAGCCTTGCCCTTGTCACGGAAAACCTCCATTGCGGCATCAAGAATCCGGGAACGAGTATCCTTTCCCCTGGTCGCTTTTTCCTCCAAATTCTATGACACCCCTGTGTTCAATACCCTATTCTTAATTAACCGATTAGTTTAACCGCCTGGTTGTCTATTTTAGCATGGCTATCATGCCTGTCAAGAGAAAAATTAGCTTTGATCGGGAAAAGGGATAAAAAAGGGGAGCTTGTAGGGCTCCCCTTTAGATTTGATCAGCTCATCAAGGCGAGTTGATGATCTTTATTATTGCAATGCCTGCCATCTCATCCGCCACATAAGCGTAGTTTCCGCTCACATAAACATTGCCGGCTTCACCGTAGGTGATGCACCTTCCGGCCAGGCAGAACTCATCCACTGTCCCATAGCCCTCATCTCCGGGGCACTGGTTGTCAATGTCATCGCAAAGCTCCAGAGCTCCTGGATAAACATCCCGGGACATTCCCCAAAAATCACTCTGATTTTCTGTAAGTAAAATCGCTGTAAGGATTTTTGGATTTCAGCAGATGGAATCCGAGAGGTATTGCGGATGGTCGAAGAACTTGTGCTGCCCAGCGATCCATAAAGGATCATTCCCCGTTCGCTTCCCTCGCTCTGGATCGCCGCCAATTCTTGATACCCATCGGGACAGCACTGATCTTCTCTCCCCAGGCAATCCTATTGGGATCTCAATTTT
>CAZOMR010000194.1:0-6420 GCA_964580655.1 uncultured bacterium | reverse complement strand
AATTTGCCCAGGGCAAAAACCTTTGTTACAATAAAAACGCTCAATTTAGGTTATATTATGCCTTGCTGTTTCATTTTCTCTATTTCCTCTTCGCGGAGTTTGCGTTTGAAGATTTTCTCGGTTGTGGTGAGAGGAAGGTCATCGCGGAATTCCACGAATTTGGGGACGGAGTATGGTGGGAGGTTCTCGCGGCAGTGCCTGAGAATATCTTCTTCATCCACCTTGCCTTCGAATCCGGGTTTGAGTTTGATGAAGGCCTTTATCCTCTCGCTTCCCTTGCGCTCCGGGTCAGGTATGCCGATAGCCCCGGCCATCTGCACAGCCGGATGCTGATACAGCACATCATCCACCACGCGCGAGTAGACCTTGTAGCCGGAGACATTTATCATGTCCTTGATCCTGTCCACTATGTAAAAGTATCCGTCCTCGTCCATGCGGGCGATGTCCCCGGTTGGAAGCCATGCATCCACCAGGCCCTGTCCGGGGTTCGGCCAGTATCCCTTCATCACCTGCGGACCCCTGATCCACATCTCTCCTGTCTCTCCAAACGGCACATCCTTTCCCTCGGGGTCCACCAGCTTGACATCGGTATCCATGATAGGTATGCCAATAGAGCCCTTCTTGCGCGTGGAGGCTTTCTCCCCGGTCTCCCGCCTGGCGGCCGCACGGCTCGCAAGTGGTATGAGCCGGGTTATTCCGCGCATAAATCTCTCTCCGCCGATTGATTTGACAATGGATTTGATGATTGAGATGACAAATGGAGGAATCTGGATCGGCTCTTCTCTTGGGGGTATCAGGCGCGTGAGGCCTGTGAGGTTTGCGTGCGTAACCGGGCTGGTCTCTGTCAGGCCGTAGCCTTCATCCACGGGAGCCCCGGTCTTCTTCTCGTATTCTTCCGCAACCTCCGGCGGAAGCGCGGCTGATCCGGAGGCTCCCAGGACTCCGACCTGCCTGACCTTTTCGGAGGCGATCCGCATATACTGGGTGGGAACACCTATGTTCATGAAGGGCCGGTGCCTCTGCATCAGCTTTATCATCATGTCCGTATCCCTGGGGTTTGGCACGAGCAACATCTTCCAGGCATTGTAGACCGCGGAGTGCATGGCCCAGTGCCCGTACTGGTGAAAGAAGGGCAGAGCCAGAAGCACTGACGCGTTTCCGCGCAGGATAAAAGCAATAAGCTCCTGGCTGTTCAAGGCTCCCCACATCTGGATGACATTACAGGCCATGTTGTAGTGAGTAAGCATGACCCCCTTGGGCAGGCCCGTGGCGCCGCCGGTGAAGGGAACCTCGGCCAGATCCTCGGTCGGGTTTATATCAACACCGGGGGGGACAGGATCGGAATCCTCTATCATCTCCCGAAAAAGGTAGACCCCGGGGACAGGAGGGTGTAACGCCTTTTCCCTGGAATAATCATGGAGCGTGGTCAGGATTATGTTTTTCAGCGGGGTTTTTTTCTTCACGGCTTCAACCAGCTCGTGCGATGAGTCAATGCAGATGATGGTCTCCACGCCAGCCTCGCTTAGCTCGTATTCCATGTCCGCCGCGGTATGTAAAGGACTGCAAGGGACATGGGCCGCGCCAGCCTTCAGGATAGCGTAGTCCGCAATGATGAACTGCGGGCTGTTGGGAAGGATCGTGGCTACCCGGTCTCCTTTCTTCACACCCATCTGGTGAAGCGCATTTGCGAAGCGGTTCGTCTCCTTCAAAAGCTCTGAATAGCCTATATCCCTGTCCAGGTAGACACACGCGGTCTTTTTCGGGAATTCTTCCGCCGCATCATCCAGAAACTTAAAAAGCGGAATCCTGGGATAAGGCTCAAGGGTGTCGGGAAGATTCATCTTCTCGCGTATCTTTTTCCACGGTCTGTCCAGATAATTCATGTTTTCACCCATCAGTCCACCCCCGGCTCTTTCCATGCTTGAGTTATTACTCGGAGCATTTAATAGATGACACTTTAATCAGCAAGTAAATGATTTTCCCCTCCCTGCGATGGGAGGGGATTAAGGGGAGGGTGGCTCTTTATAAGCTTTTCAAGCAGCCCCACCCTAACCCTCCTCCATCAAAAGGGGGAGGGAACTAACTGATAAATATATTACTCATTCCTGCTTGTAGTCAAATGTTTTTGAATTTTTAGGGGCTCATGGCGAGGCCAGAAAACTCTTGATCTGATAATCCTCGCCATCGGTGGTGATTGAGATGGCTCCGTTCTTATCGGTTCTCCAGATTTGAATCCCGAGTTTTTCATACCGCTCAATAACCTTTGAGTGGGGAACAGAAAACCGGCTTCTTTCCCTGGCAGAGAAAATGGCATGTGCGGGATGAGTTGCTTTCAGGAAAGCGGGAGAGGATGATGAGATCGAGCCGTGATGAGGCGCGACCAGAAAGTCCGAGCGTAGAATGCCCGAGCCCTGATAGAGTTCCAGAAGCTCGGCCTCGGTCTTCCGGCAGATGTCGGCCGGAATGAGAAAGCTAATATCCCGGTAAGAGACCTTGATCACAATTGACCTGTCATTTAAGTCCGCACCTGGTGCAGGATTTCCTGGCCCGGGATTTAGTATGGAAACTTTTGCGCCGGAGAGATCGAGTCCGGGAAAGCTCCGGTCTATTATCCGCACAGTAATTCCGCGTTCTTCTGCCAGGTCTATCAATTCATCTGACAGGGGATTTCTATCCGCGATAGTCCAGAACTCCTTGACACGGAAGCGCGCCAGGATATAATTCAATCCCCTGCCGTGGTCCGGGTGAGGATGTGTGAGCACCACCACATCAAGACTTTTTCTCCATTTACTCAAAAGGAAAGGGGCCACGACGAACTTTCCCACATCATAGGCATCGCTGTAAAATCCTCCACCGTCCACGAGCATGGTCTGATGATCCGGGAACTCGATGAGAATACTCTGCCCGTGTGCCACATCAATCACTGTAAAGTGAAGTCGGTGGTCTAGTCTCTTGGCCGCCATCCGGCCCAGGCTAACCCCTGCTGATCCAAGCGCTGAGACCACGGCGATCAGGATGAAAAGCCGCTTTAGCAATCTAATCCTCTGATCCGGGAGCGCCTCTTTCCTGGCCGGAACGTAATCTCGGCCAGAGGAGTAGACCTCATGCTCAATCAGCCAGGATGGCCGGCCCCTGATTTTCAAGATGATCCATTCAAGAACGGAAACGCCGAGTCCGTACCAGGCGATGATCTCCGGCCCGGATAAAGGTCGAACCAATACAGAGGACATGTGCCATGTGCTAAACCAGACCACCAGTTGCGATACAAGGGATGAGGCATGACCGAGTAGCGAGAAGACCGGGCCAGCAAGCCCTGGCGCAGGAATTCCGATCACGGCTCCGAATATTCCGGCCGGGATGATAAGCAGGCCGCATACTGGCAAGATCAGGAGGTTAAAGAGCGGTGCAAGCGGGCCGAACTGGTGAAAGTAATGAGCGAGCAGTGGCAAGACCCCTAGCTGGACGATGAATGAAGCCAGGAAGATATTGAGAAGATAGCGGTAGATACGGAGAAAAGCCTTGCGCAGAGAGAATCTTTTCTCCTGGACAAGTAAATCCAGGCGATCTGATTTCAGGAAAAGCGCTGTACGGGGCACGAGGATCCATAGGCGAGGCATCAGGTATATGAGGGAAGCCACTGCGATAAAAGAGAGAGCAAGGCTTGCCTCGAACAGGGCGGATGGCCAGACCAGGAGAACAATGAACCCGGCCAGAAAGAAGATGTTCCATATCCGGTAGGTTCTTCCGCTCATCACGGCAATGAGGAACACCCATGCCATCACGAGTGCGCGGATGGTGGGAACCCTCATTCCAGCAAGCAGGGCGTAGAAAAGCACAGCGGCCATGGTCAATAAGGCTGATACTTTATAAAGATTGAGGTGTAGCGCAAGCCAGCTTGAGAATCCCAATATCCAGCGAAACAGGACAAAGCCGGCCAGGGCCACCATTCCGAGATGAAGCCCTGAAATACTCAGGATGTGCGCAAGCCCTGTCTCCTGGAAGGCTGTCACAATACCCTTCGGCACTGCCTTGCGGTCCCCGATAATCAGCGCCCGGATAAGGCCCTCGCCCTTGCCTCCGTTTTCAAGGATGATATTCCCGATTTTCTCTCTGGCCCTTTCTATCCATGAATGAAAGCCAAACCCTGAACCGGGGCCCATCCGCAGGATAGCAGTGCCCCTCGCCTGAGTGCCCCTGACCGCAATCCCCCTCCGAGCCAGATACCGGACATAATCAAAACCACCGGGGTTATTGAAGTTGGCAGGCCGGCTCAGGTAAACCCTCATCCTCACTCGATCCCCGCGATATATATGAGCAGGGACATCGGATGCGTTTATCCTCACTTTGCCCTGAACAGGGAACACCCCTCCCTCATGAAACACTCGCTGTGCCTGCAGGGTCAATATGGTTTTATCCGGCGAGCTCTCCGGCATTGAAGCCAGGCGAGCCTCCAGGGTGATCTGCCCTTGTTCCAGGAATGGCGTGAGAGAATCCGATTCCTCAAGCAGTTTCTTCTCCCTGCTCTCAATCATCATGCCGCTCATCATGACCGCTATAAGGCAGAGAATTCCCGCGGCCTCCAGCCGGAAACGAAAGCGACCAAGATAGAGCACGGCCCCAGTCAGCCATGCAAAGCCTGCTGGAAGAGCCAGGAATTTAACAGGGACAAAGAAATGCGCAGAAAGCGCCACCCCGATGGCCAGTGAAATGGAGAGGGCCAGAAAAGGCCGTGTGCCGAAGAGGACTCTATTCAATTCCGGGGATGCTGAGCCAGGTCCCTTCATCTTGAACCGCATTGCTTATTGCGGCACAGGGAAAGACCTGGCCCGTTTCTCGCATTCTTCCCGGACAGCCTTGGCCACGAGCATTGCCGTGGTCACATTTACCGCTGTCATGAAATCAGGTTCGGCGCGCAGGATGGCTCCAGCCGGCCAGGGCAGGGCCATGAGGTTTGAGAAAAGCGAATAGAAAATGATAGTCCTCTTTCCATCATCAATTGCGAGCAGGTCCCAGCCGCCGTGAGTTCCAGGCAGGTCTCCGCTTACATGTTCAAACCGGATTTTCTTTTTCGGCTCTGCCATCTGCCGAAGTTGATATGTCAGGTGCACCTTGATCACCGAGATGGTCACGGCTATTGTCTGCTCGACAATTACCTCGTTCTCGCTGACCCTTTTTACTATCTGCATCTCCTCGGTCTGGGGCATGAATTCCGGGTAGTGACCATAGTCCATGATGGTATCCCATACAACATCCAGCGGAGCATCCACGAGTGTCCCTGCCGAAGCCTCCTTTAAGCTCCCATCCGGCCTCTCTCGCACAATCAGAAAGTTGCCCGTCTCAAGGAGCTTCTCTACCGTGGGCAGGTCAAGGTTGCTCAATGTGAGTTCCGCTGATGTCTGCGCCAGAGATAAAAAGGGAACCGCAAAAAGTCCAAGGATCATCACTGCCAAAAACCTTATCTTCATCCTTCCGGTTCCCTCCTTTTAACCCTTTTCTGTCATTGCATGCGCCAGGAAATCTAAGCTACCACATACATGAAGGTTTGACAATTTCATAAATTCTATTAAGCAATTGGTCTGATATTCTTCATTGTTTGTAAAGAGATTAGTTTCATGCTAGAATAAATCCAGTGATTTTATGAGTCATGAGAAGCCAATCCCTGTACCCGAGTTGATAACATTTGATTTCGGAGACACCCTGGTCACTTCTGACCCTCCTTACTTTGCCCGCATCGCCATGAGTCTCAACGAGCTCGGTTTTGACCACACTCACGGCCAGGTGGAAGCGGCCTATCATCGCGCGGATTTCCGTCATGCTCCCCGGATACTGGAGCTTGCTCCTTTTGATAACGACACTTATATGCGGACATTCAGTGAGGTGCTTCTTCAGGAGTTGAATATCCCCGATGACAGGGAAAAGATAATTCAAGAACTCGGCAAAGTCCTGCTTGCTTTCCGACCCCAGCGAGTGCTCATGCCAGGGGCACGGGAGCTCCTGAAAGAGCTTCAGCGGCGCGGGATCAGGCTGGGCATTATCTCCAATAACGACGGCCGCACACTCAAGAAATGCGAAGATGTGGGTATCGCCGGTTATTTCAAGTTCATCCTTGATTCAACCCTTGAGGCCATGATGAAGCCGGACCCTCGCTTTTTCCGCCTAGCTATTGATAAAGCCGGGGTCAATCCGGAGAGGGCGCTTCATGTCGGAGACCTCTGGGGCTCGGATGTTCTCGGTGCGCATAATGCAGGGCTCTGGGCCGTCTGGCTCAAGAACCCATACCTTGACCCGCCGGCTCTTCCGAAAGCCGTCAAGGCTGAGCGCCTTTTCGATATCCTCAATCTGATTAAATCCTGATTCCATCCCTCTTTGGGTGTGCGACATAAATGGTGACTATCCGTGAAATATACGGCTCCTCTTGAG
>CAZOMR010000193.1:0-6526 GCA_964580655.1 uncultured bacterium | reverse complement strand
ACGCCTTTCAGATACTGGACTGGAAGTGAAAGGTCTCTTGCCCGGGGCTTAAATTTGCGGACACTTGCATAAGATTTTCCGGACTTAGCCGACTCAATTAAAAAGAGCAACTTGCGGATGCGGTTCTTTTTCGCGGACATAGAGATGCGGTCAATGCCTTCAATGCTTTTGGCTATTTCCCTCCATAGTTCGCTCCCGAGGGATTCCCTCGGCATGTCCGCAAGAACCTGGTGCAGGGACTGCTCCAGGTCTTTGACCTTTGAGAGATTGGCGAAATTTCTTCGGGACACATATTTGAGCGGTCTTTCAAGGGTCAAGAGCGCGGGCTCAAGCGAAGAGGTATCCTGGCTCATGATGTATCAGACGAACTCGTCAATAGCGCGATTGGCCAGGAGGTCGGCCTGCTTGTTCTGCACACGGGGGACATGTTTAATGGAGAATCCCTGGAATTCCGCGATCAGGTCTTTCACTTGCTTGTAAAGGCGGCGCAGATCCGGGTTCTTGACGCGATACAACCCTTTTATCTGCCTGACCATGAGTTCCGAGTCGGACCTGACCTCCACGGCCTGTGCCCCGATTTCCACAAGACGCTTAAGCCCGATGATCAGGGCTTCATATTCAGCCTGATTGTTGGTTTTTTCTCCCAGATATTGTGCCAGCTCTTCCATGATTTCGCTTTTCTGCATTATCACCACTCCTGCACCGGCAGGCCCTGGATTCCCGCGAGCGGCGCCGTCCACGTAGAGCACAAGAAGACCTGCATCTGAGCCGTCTCTTTTCTCTTCAGACGCGGGAAAAAGGCCGAGCAGTAGATCGCGCAGTTCACTTTTTTCCATGCCAAAATTCTGACAGGTTTTCTCCACGGAAAGGGTCTCGGCCAAAGAGAAGAGCACCTTCCGGATTTCCCGCTTTTCCAATGGTTCAAGCCTCTTTTGCCGCAAGGAATTCGGCCTCGCGGTAGACCAGGATGCGCTGGCAGTTCGGGCAGGTATGCACGCGATCGCCTTTGAGCACCTCGTTATACATCTGTGGGGGGATACGGCGATAGCATGAGGTGCAGACCTCATCAACGGCCCTTGCCAGCGCCGGATCCCCGAGTCTCTGTCGGATTCTCTCGTAAGTAGCGATGATCTCCGGCTCGATAAGCCGGTTGACCCCTTCTCGCTCATCTTCCAGGCGGCTTATATTCTCCGCGGTGACTTTGCGCTTTTCTTCCAGCTCTCTCTTCTTCTCTTCTTGCTCTTGCATAAAGCTTTTCAGGCCCGTCTCCATCTCTTTAGTGCGGCGCTCAAGCTCATCCAGTTGATCGTAGAGAAGCAATATATCCTCCTCCAATTGCGAATTTCTTTGCTTCTGGTTTTCAATCTCTAAAAGCATGGCGTCGTATTCCTTGTTGGTCTTTACCGCGTTAAGCCGGCCATGGCTTTTTTTGAGGTGTTCCTCTCCATCTTCCAGTTCGTGTTCCTTGCGCTTGCGCTCCTTTCGGGCCTCGTCGAGATGAGCCTTCTCGTCAGCTAGTTTTTCTTCTTCGGTCCGACACTGGTCCTCGATCTCTTCCTTGAGCCGAGGGAGGTCCTCCAGGAATTCCCGTGCATATTTCAGGGACAGGTCTATCTCTTGGATTTTCTCTAAAAGGTCTAACTGCTTTTCCAAAATTTTCTCCCTCTTAATAATAAAAAGAAGGGCACTCTGAGGTGCCCTTGTTGCTCAAGACTCTTTTGCTCGTCTGTGTAAAAATCCCCTCCGGTTATCAATCACCTGATCGGTCAACACTTTCTCTCTCCGTGGTTTTGGGCCCACCAGGGATCGAACCTGGGACCAACCGGTTATGAGCCGGTGGCTCTGCCAGCTGAGCTATGGGCCCATGGTTATATATTATACTCATTATCAGTGGCCTTTATAATTATCCTTCAATAAATATCCTCAGTTTTTTGCTTCGTGATGGATGGCGCAATTTTCGCAGGGCTTTGGCCTCGATCTGGCGGATTCTCTCGCGGGTTACATCGAAATCCTGGCCCACTTCCTCCAAGGTATGGTCGGACTTCTCCCCGATCCCAAAGCGCATACGCAAAACCCTCTCTTCACGCGGGGTAAGGGTATTTAGAGAATCAAATGTCCTTGACTGGAGACTATTGCGGGTCACCACATCCATTGGTCCGGGTATTGTCTTGTCTTCTATGAAATCACCAAGCCGCGAGTCCTCTTCTTCACCGATCGGAATCTCCAGGCTGATTGGCTCTTTGGCGATCTTCAGCACCTTTCGCACCTTTTCCAGAGGGAGCCCCATCTTTTCCCCGATTTCTTCCGGTGTCGGCTCCCGACCCATCTTCTGCACGAGGTATCTGGAGGTGCGAATGAGTTTATTGATGGTCTCTATCATGTGAACCGGTATTCGGATGGTGCGGGCCTGGTCCGCAATGGCGCGGGTAATGGCCTGTCGGATCCACCAGGTGGCGTATGTGGAGAACTTGTATCCTCGCTGGTATTCGAATTTATCTACCGCCTTCATCAGCCCGACATTGCCTTCCTGGATAAGATCGAGAAATTGCAGACCGCGGTTGGTATATTTCTTTGCTATATTTACGACTAGTCGGAGGTTGGCCTCGATCAAATCCGACTTGGCCTGCTGTATCTGCGCCTCGGTCCTGGAGATATGCCGAAGCAAGCTTTTCAGATCCTTTATAGACATGTTGGCTTCAAGTTCCACTCGGCGCAGGCGGCGCCGGGCGTTTTCCAGTTTATGCTCGTGATGCAGGATTTCAGCGGCTTGCATCTTTGTCTGGCGTTCTACTTGTTTACGCTTCCTGGAGCTTTCCTTCACCTTGCGCGCCAACTCCTTGATCTCAGCCGAGTGCGTGGCTGTCTCCTTTTCTATACGCCTGATCTCCCGCTCCGCAAGCTCAATTCGGGCGACCAGTCCGCGGATTTTCTCCACGATCCTCTGTCGCTGGCGCCAGCTTAGATTGAGGGATTTCATAAGCGCCATTAATTTGGCCTGCTTAACCTTAAGCGACTCCTGGAGTTTGCGCTTTTGCTTTTTCGATGTCTTTGCACGATGTAGAATCCGTTCATCCTTGCGCATCTGCACCTCCAGCTTTTCTATTTGTTTTACCTTGCCGAGAAATGCCTGGGTATCAAAAGGTTCATCGGTTTCAAGATCGTCATCGTCTTCGTCGACTGGATCATTCTCCCGGTCCTTGCCCTGGGCTATTCGTTCTGCCCACAGGATCACCTCGCGCACCGCCACCGGAGAACTGAGGATCAGGCTCAATAGTTCCTGTTCCCCGGTTTCGATGCGGCGGGCGATCTCAATTTCGCCTTCACGGGTAAGCAGTTGGTAAGAGCCCATTTCACGCAAATACATGCGGACCGGATCAATTCCTCCGGGCGCTTGCTCCGTCTCGATGATGGCTTCACCTGGAGTTTCTTCCTGGTTAGCGAGGCCCTCCACACCCTCGCGTTCAAGGTGCTTCAGTGAAATGCGCGGGTCTGAATCCACTATCTTGATGTCCATTTCTCCGAACATCATCATAAGATCATCCAGTTGGTCTGAACTCAGGATGTTGTCAGGAAGGCCGTCGTTTACCTCGTCGTAGGTAAGAAATCCCTTTGACTTCCCATCGGCTATCAGCTTCGTGATTTCATCAATGGTTTTTCTTCTTGACATTGTTCCTCCCTTTATCCGGGCTCATCTACCTGGCAGTGATTCTCGCGGCTACAAGCTCCTTTTCTTTTCTCCATAAACGATCTCTCTCAACGAGCAATTGATCGAGACGATCCCCTTCCGCATTTTGGATTTCTCTCTGGATGCGAGCTTTCTCATTTCGCAGATGCTCGATCTTTATGCTTTTGATGTAATCATTCAGAAGGGTATCCAGGCGGTCCGGCCGGTGTCGTTCTTTTGTTTCCAATGCCAGGCGTGTGACCAGACTCGCGATATTCTCGTCGCGAACCTCATGCAGGATCAGTCCGGGGTCGGCACAGCCATTTTTCTCGATCTGGGACAAAAGCCTTTTCATGAAGTCAGCAAGCTCAGGGCTGGAAAAGGACTCCACTGCGTTTTCCTGCTCTATGTTCACAGCAACCTCAGGATAATGAAGCAGTAGAGAAAGAAGAGCTTTCTCATCATTTGGAAATCTACTTTCTTCCAGACCAGCCATTCCATCCTGGCTTCCTTCCTTATCATCATGTTTGACCACCGGCCTCAAAACCTTGCGCTGGATCTCAATCTGCGGTATCCCCAATCGCTCCGCAATCTTTTTAACATACAGGCTCCGTTCTATCGGGTCGCGTATCTTGCTGAGCACCGGTGCAATGCGTTGCACTGCCTGGGCGATCTCCGCGGGTGTTCCGCTTCCACCTGCGAGTTCCTGTTCGATAAAAAAATCAACAAGGCTTGGAGCCCGCTCAAGCAGTTGCAAAAAAGCCTCGCCGCTTGTATTGAGAACAAATTCATCAGGGTCCTGGCCCTCTGGAAGAAGCACGATGCGTGGTGTGACACCTTCTTCCAGAAACACCTCAAGCGCACGCAGGCTGGCCTTTAGCCCGGCCAGGTCCGTATCGAAGACGGTGAAGACATTGCGGGTGTAACGGCGCACAAGCCTCGCTTGCTGGGCGGTAAAGGCCGTGCCCAGGGATGCCAGGGCATATTCGATTCCAGCCATATCAAGCCGGATGCGGTCAAAATAACCCTCCACGATCACAGCCCGGTCTGCCTGCCGGATTTTGTCCTTTGCAATGTCTATCCCGTAAAAGCCATTTCCCTTTTTATAAACAGGTGTTTCGGGAGAATTAATGTATTTGGGCAATGAATCATCCAGCACTCTTGCGCCGAAGCCGCGCACCTTTCCGCTTACATCCCTGATGGAAAAGATAAGCCGGTTACGGAACCGGTCGTAATACCCGCCGGACTCCCGCGGGATGATCAGTCCGGCCTCGTGAATTATGGCATCTTTGAAGCCGTGGCCTCGTAGGTGCCGGAGCAGTTCATCCCAGGCGTCCGGGGCGAAGCCCAGGCGGAAGCGCTCCGCCCACTCGCGGTTCAGTCTCCTGTCTGCCAGGTATTCGCGCGCCCTCTCGCCCTCCCTGCTTTCCCAGAGTATGTGGCGATAAAATGCCTCGGCCAACTCATTGGTGCGGAATATCTGTTCCCGCTTTTCATCCTGCTTCTTCTCATCCTGACTCCGCTCCGGCTTTGGAAGTTCCACTCCGGCACGCGTGGCGAGCCGGTTCAGCGCCTCGGCAAAGGATATCCCCTCAATCTTCATAAGAAAACTGAATACATTTCCGCTCTCCCCACATCCGAAACAGCGGAATATTCCCATGCCCTCGTGGACCTTGAAGGAAGGGGTCTTTTCCCGATGGAACGGGCAGAGCGCCTTGTAGTTGGCTCCATCGCGGGTCAGGGTGACATAATCCGAGACCACCTCCCGGATGCTCAGGCGATTCTTGATTTCCTGAATGATATGTTCTGGAATCCTGCCGGCCATCTCCCCGGCTTTCACCATTCCTTCATACTAAAATCTTTGCCTCTGACCGCTGAGCCTGAACGGGGGAACCCGTCTATCCCCGCCAAATTTCTTATGTGAAAACCTGCGAACTGTTACTCTGCGAATTAGCGCTTTTATCCTTCTCCCCGCTACGGAGAATGCATCGCTACGAAGCCCGAGCCGAGATCGCGGCAAGTTGCCTCTTGACTTCCTCGCTTACATCCCTTCCCGATGCCCTGCCCACATATTCGGACTTAAGCTCCTGCATCACCTTGCCCATATCCTTCACGCTTGTCGCGCCCAGGCCTTCGATCGCCCCTTTTACCATTTCAGCGATCTCTTCGGGGCTGAGCGCCTGGGGAAGAAATTCCTTGAGAATGTCAAGTTCAGTTGTTTCCTTTTCGACAAGGTCTGCGCGATTTCCTCTCTTGTAGGCCTCGATAGAGTCCTCGTATTGCCTTGACAGTTTTCCGAGGATTTCGATGACAGCCCCGTCATCCAGCTCTTTTCCCTTTTCCAGTTCGGCATTTGTGATGGCGTTTCGCATCAGCCGGATGGTGGACAGCCGCAATTTATCCTTAGACCTTGCGGCCTGCTTCATGTCCTCTTCAAGCCGCGTCTTGATGTCCATCCTCACTCTTTATCGCCCGTGAAACCGCTGTTGCTTGCGCAACTTCTTGAGCATCCGCTTCCTTGCGGCCAGCGCTTTTTTCTTCTTCTTTACGCTGGGCTTTTCATAGTGCTCGCGCCTGCGGATCTCAGAGAGAATCCCAGCCTTCTCACACTGTTTCTTAAACCTTCTTAGGGCGCTTTCGAAGGACTCGCCTTCCCTTACTTTGACGCTCGGCATTCATTTCCGACCCCCTCTACTTTATATTAGCTTTCTATTTCAAGCCTGGTAGGCATTAGAACAAGTATTATAAATTAGTTAAACTTATATAATACTAGCAATTTTTGATTTGTCAAGAAAAAATTTAGCCCCGGGCCTGCGACATTAAAGAGGGTTTTGGATTTGACCCTCTTTTTTGGCCATGTTA
>CAZOMR010000192.1:0-6556 GCA_964580655.1 uncultured bacterium | reverse complement strand
GGTTCGTGATCTCCACTATCTGGAGATGTCCCCTCGGGGTCTCGCGCATGAGTAGCTCGGGCGTGAGATCGCAATCGTACTTGGTATGGCGAAGGTTCAGGGTGACGTAACAGACCTTGCCCTGCCTGCGCTTCTCGCCAATGCTTACGAATTCAAGCTGGCCGATCTGTCCCACCTGGATGTCCTGGCCGGGCTTTTTTTCTCCAGCCTTGCCCTCCGCGCTCGGCTCCGGGATTTGGCCTGTCTCGATCCATGACTCGATCCCTTTCTTGGCCTCGGAAACCAGGGTCGGCTTCAGGAGCTTGACCAGGCCTTGAGCCAGGGCGTTGGCCCAGTCCTCTCCGTCCTGGGGCATGGTTGAAAGCAGGCTGTCAACGCCACGGTCGAGCACGGTGTCCAGGTCCACATACTCCCGGAACAGCATGATGTCGTTGTCCTTGACCGATGATCTGATTTGGGACAAGGCATACTCCGGCGTGCTCTTCCAATGGCGGTAACCCAGGTATCCGCCCACGGCGGCCAGGGCGATTACGGCGATAATGGCGGCGATTACGGTCTTTTTCATGGCTCTCCTCCTTCTTGATTTAATAGCGGGACAGGGTAGTCCGTCCCCACCCGTTCAAGCTAAGCCTACACCAGCCGTGTATCAGCCGTTGATTTTATTATGTGGATAATGGTAATTGTATGCTGTAGTGATCAAGGAGGGAGTGCCATGTCTGAAAAGAGAAAGAAGAAATCATCTACATATCGGAAGGCCACGTATCCTTCGGCCCTCCGCATGGCTCGGCTGGTAGACGAGATGCCGAGGCATGGGCTCGGGAGCAGGCTTTCAAGCGTGGCTGAAGTACTTGGCGTGAGCGAGCAGACCGTGAAGCGATACGTGAAGGCCCTGAACGATGAGTTCGTAACCGAGGACGGAGAGCCGCAGTTCGTCATCAAGAAGGAAGGCGACGAGGAGTGGCTTGTGCGCCGGCGCAAATACTCCGACGCCTCCGAGACCAATATCTATCACCTCATCTCCGTCTACCTCGTGCTCGAGATGTTCAGGATGCTGGGCGAGAACGTGGTTGCGCCCACCATCGAGCAGGTGATGGAGAAAGTCGAGATGTTGCTGCCTCCGAGCCACCGGACCCTGTTGAACAACCTCCCCCGCAAGTTCTTTGCCGCGCCTTCCCCACACCGCGATTATTCAGAACACAGCGACGTCCTCAACGACGTGATGAAGGCCATCGTTTACCAGGACGTGATAAACATTCTTTATAAGGGCGCGGGAAAAGAGGATGCCCACTGGATCGAAATCAAACCTTTAACCCTGATGTATCACCGCGGCTCCCTTTACGTCAATGCGCTGGCTTACGAGTACGATGACCCGTGGTTTTACGGGGTCGAGAGGATTCAGGAGGTTGAGTTTATTGGCGACAAGTTCGAGTATCCTGATAAGTACCATCCCATGCAAAAGACCGACGGCGCCTTCGGAATATTCTCCGACGCGGAAAATATCAAGACCTTCAAGATCAAGTTCCCGCCCGAGCTCGCGGACTACATCACTTGCTGGAAGGTGCACCACACGCAGAAGTTCAAGAAGCTAAAGGACGGGTCGGTGGTCCTGACCATGACCGTTACCGATTCCGAGGAGGTCCGTAGCTGGATCAGGAGCTTTGGGGATATGGTATCGGTTGTTGAATAGATGAATTTAACAGGAGGCAAGCATGAAGAGCAGCGTATCCTTTCTACACCTGGCCGACCTTCATATCGGCCTAAGGACGAGCAGGTTCGAGGAGCAGGTCTCGAAGAAGCTTAGGGAGGCCAGGTTCCAGGCCCTGGATCATGCCCTGCAAATTGCCCTCGACAGGAACATTGACTTCATCATAATCGCGGGAGATTTGTTCGATGACAACGCGGTGTCTCTGATTGACGCTCAGCGAATTTTTAACAACCTCAAAGGCAAATCCATGCCCGTTTACGTCCTGCCTGGCAACCATGATCCCTATCGGCCCGGCTCGGTATGGCAGCGTAACCCGTGGACAGGATGGGAAGGGACCTCCATAGTGCTGCTCAATGAAAATAAGCCGCGTGCCTTCCGGGAAGATGTCATTCTCTACCCGTGCCCGGTGACGCAGAAAACTTCCATGTCCGATCCCACTGACTGGATCGAGCTGGAAGAAGCGCAGGGAGACAAAATCCGCATCGGCGTTGCCCATGGCTCGGTAATGGACCGTGACTATCTGCCTCCTGATGACCACCCCATCCCTCTTGACTGTTGTGACAAGCGCGGGCTTGATTACATTGCGCTTGGCCACTGGCATGGCTTGAAAACCTTCAAGGATTCATCGGGTATGACACGCATGGCCTACCCCGGGACTCACGAACAGATGAATTTTGGCGCGGGGGCTGAATTTTCCGTGGGATGGGAAGCTTATGCCTCGGACCCCAACATGGATGAATTCAAGGGCGCTTCCGAGGGCAAAGCCCTGCTTGTAAAAATCACGAAGGATGAAGACCGCTCCTATGTTGAAATTCAGGAAGAAACCATCGGCCAACTTATATGGGACAACAAGAGCTACGAAGACGTTGATGACACCCAGCTTAACAAGATTTTCTCCGACCTCGCAAAGCAAAGCGATACCGAGCGCCGGCTGCTCCATATTTCATTAAAGGGAGTGGTCAGCGCTGAAAGCCTTATTCAAATAGATGCCTTTGAGAACATGCTTCAGAGATACCTTTTCTTCGACCTCAACACCGAGGGCCTGCATATCAAACCGGGCGAGGAAGAGCTGCGGGAAGTGCTTGGTCCAGGTATCTTGCAAAGCGTTTACCAGGAACTTGAGACCAGGAAGGCAGAGGCAAGCGGCGCTGAAGAAATAAAAGTCATCGAAACAGCCATGCTCTCTCTGTATCGGCTAGCAAAGGAGGTTTCTCAATGATCCTTCATTCCATAAGAGTAGCCAACTGGAAGTGCCTCTCCCAAGTGCAGATAGGGCCTTTAACGCCGGGAATAACCATCATTCACGCCCCTAACAAGACGGGGAAATCGAGCTTGGTTGAGGCGGTTAAGCTCGCCCTTGTTGACTTTCATTATGACACTGGCCAAATAAAGAAATTTATCCCCTGGCGATGTTCGCCAGACGATATACCTGGAGTGGCAATCGAATTCCTTGTCAAGGACGGGCACTACCTCATGGAGAAGATTTTTTCAAAAAAAGCCGGAGGGGCCTCGCTCAGTCGCCTGAAGCCGGATGGCACCAAAACTGTGATTGCCGAGGGGAAAGAAGTAACCGGAGAAACGCAGAAGCTTCTCGGCATGTCTGCCTCCAAGTATGGAATACCCAGTCTTTTATGGGTAGAACAAGGATCGGTTGGCATGCCAGCCATTGATGACGAGATGGGTAAGCTCTTAAGACCCATGCTTGGAGCGATTCTTACAACAGAATCCGATAACAAGGTCAGAGAAAACCTGGATGATAAGATGAGAGAATGGTTCACAGGTTCGAATATAAGGAAGAAGGCATTCTTTGCCAGTGAATTCACCTTAACCGGAATTGACATGATAGAGATAAATGAGAAGGCATTTCAGAAAAACTGCGATCTATCAAAGCTCAAGGAGAATATCGATAATATTAAGCGAGAGTTGGAAGAGATAAATATTGAGCGCAATAATATCGATAGGGACATGGGCGATGCGGAGAGATTGAAGCACGACCTTTTAAAGCTTGATACGGATATTAAACAGGCCGAGAAAGAGGTAGAAGAGCTAACTTCCCAGGACGAGAAAATCACGGAAAAGAGAGAGAAAGCAAGGGAACTGGAAGACCTCATTGATGATACGAAAAAGGAGTTGTCAAGGCTCAAGGAGGAAAAAGAATCCTTTGCAAACAGCCTCAATGAACTGATAGAGCTTGAAAAAGACTTGAAGGAGAAATCCAAAGAATTCGACTCATTCAAGGACGCGAGGGATTCGGCAAAGGCATCTTACGACAGTGCAAAAAGCAAAGCGAACGAAATAGAAAAACAGCTCGGAGAAATGGAATCAACCAGGTCGCTCCTGGAAGCTAAGAACAATATCATTGAAATGGAGAAAGAGATCACTGGGCTGGGTAAAACCTTGGAAAAAGCCCTCCAATTTGAGAACAAGATCAAAGAGCATAGAGAAGAGCTTAACAGCATTGCAGTGCCAAACAAGAAGGATGCTAAAAAGGTACGCAAGTCACTCGAAGAAAGAGATAAGCTCCAGGCCGAACTCGAGGCATCACAGCTTGTGCTCTCAATAAGCCCTAATAAGAAGTTCTCGGCAAAGTTAAAGGTAGATAGCGAGGATGAACAGAATATCAACTTCCGGAAAGGGGAAGAGCTGGTCAAAAATGTCAGGCAGAAGTTTAACCTCAACATCCCGGAGTGGGGAGTTATAAATGTCAAGAGGGGGCAGGAAGACGAGGACATAGAGAAACTTGCCAGCAGGCAGAATAAAACGCTTGATACATTGAGGGGCATGCTTGCTCCCCTGGGGATTGACCATGAGGCGGGATCAACGGAGATCATAGCGGAAATCGAGAAGCGCTCCCAGAAATCAAAGGATCTTAACAGAAGAATAGAGGAAATGAACAATGATTTAGACGAGCTGGCGCCTCAGGGCATTGAGACGCTGAAGGCGGAAAAGGATAGGCTCGAGAACAATAAGGCCAATATTATCAGTTCACGCAAGGAACTCAAAGGTTGGGAACCATCAAAAAAGAGCCTTCGGGAGGACCAAAAAGAATTCAAGGAAGCCGAAAATAAGATCAAAGAGGACTTAGCCGAAGCCAAGAGGAAATTAAATGGAACAGAGACTGAACTGAATAAAGCTCAGAGCGGGCTGGATGAAATAAGCGGGAAGGTAAGCGAGGCCAGGATCAAGTTTGAGGTTAAAAAAGAGGAAGCCAAGGGATATCAGGAGAAATATGGCTCTATTGATAAGATGCACGAGCTTATATCATTGAAGGGAAAGGAGATTGAGAAAAAAGAGCGGGAATATGAAAAATACAAACTGACCGAAGAGGAAGAGAACATCCGTGCCCGGCTTGAAGGAGCGAGGGAAGCAAGAATTAAACGCATTGAGCATAAGGGAGAGATCAGCAACCAGCTTGCTGCAGTTGAGGAGCGGCTGAAAAAGATCGAGGGGCTCCACTCCAGGAAGAACGCGCTAGAGCAAACATTAGCCGGCCAGGAACAAGCACGAGAGCGACTTGAAATGACGATTAAAGCTCATTGCACATTACTTGTCTTATTCGACCGGATCAGGGACGAGAATATCGAAAGTTCATTGAAACCTGTTAGTGAGCAAATGGATAGATGGATTAGAGAGTTGTATGGTGAGGACGCAAAGCAGATCATCTTTGGGAGTGACTTGCATCCAGAGAAAATAGTAACCGATGGCGGAGAGAGCAAAGATTTTGCAGGAGCAACGTCATATGGCGAGCTCGAGCAACTCTCCACCTTGGTGAGGCTCGCCTACGGCGTCGCCATCGCCGAGGATGAACCCCAGGTCGTTATCCTCGATGACCCTATCGCCCATTCAGATTCCTTCTACCATCGAAAGATGCTTACCATAATCGAAGACGCTTGCAAGAAGAACCTGCAGGTACTGATCCTCACATGCGAACCCGAGGCGTTTGACCACATAAAGGCCGCCGAGCGGATAAATCTTGATAGGCAGCTTGGAGAGGTATGCCAGGACAGCTGATGGATTAGTACGAGTTGTTAGGGGAGTTGTCTCAGATACTTTAGAATGGTAGTTAAACAATTACAACTAAAAGTTTTGACTTAAAGAAAAGATTGCCGGTTGGCTTGGGAACTTTAACAGATAAAAAAAGAGGGAGAACTTACTATGCTTTACTACATTGATTATGAGCAAAAGGAAAAACTTGAAAATGTAAAACAAGTAGCTCTTGCTGATATAGGCTGGAGCGAGCAGGATTTAGAGAACCTACTGGCGGCCCACATAGAGTCTCTAATCCGTGCAGATCAGCTCTTTGTAATTGCTCAAGAACGCCGTATGCAAGAGGAAGCGGACATCATGGCTTTAGACAAAGAGGGAACACTTTTTTTATTCGAATTGAAACGATGGAAAAGTTACGAGGATAACATTCTTCAGGTATTAAGATACGGCCAGCGCTTTGGCCGTTATGAATACGATAGATTGAATAACTACTTTGAATCATATCAATATAGGCAAGGAGCAAAATCTCAAGCTCTTCTAACCCTCAAGGAAGCTCACCGAAAGCATTTTGACCTTGAAAGTCCACTGGAAACCGATCTGTTCAATAAGCGGCAAAAATTCATAATCGTCACTAATGGACTAGACGTTGCGACCTGGGAAGCGATTGAATATTGGAAAAGCTATGGGCTTCCTGTTGAGGCTCTTGTGTATAGAATTTATCAAGAGGAAGGCAGTAGGAGAGTAATGATCGATTTTGACCCATATGGTCCCGAGATGATGGCTCCCGAATCCATTGCTGAAGGTCTTTGGGTTGTAAATACAAATTCAACCTATGACGCAGAAGCATATAAAGAGATGTTAGAT
>CAZOMR010000191.1:0-6643 GCA_964580655.1 uncultured bacterium | reverse complement strand
GAAAGGGACAAACGATGCAATCTATTCAAGGGGCAACTGCATTATTTGGGTTTAACTTTGATCGTCCAACACATTTGGTTTATCAGGCGGCAGGGGCGGCGGGCTGGCCTACAGTCCGTCTGGGTCGCTCTTACTTCTCAGATCCACTTAAAGGTATATTTGAGAAACAGCCAGAGCAGATAGGGCAGTTGCAGTTTATTGGGGAACAGGATAAAGGTTCGGTAGAGTCTCCACGGGTTCAGATAAAAGCGGATGAAGGTCCGTTGCACCATTTTTTCCAGATCCTCTGGCGGCACCTCGCTCAGATCGCTCTCTGGATAGTAATAGGTGTAGCTATTGGAGGAAATTTTAAGCTCCAGGCCCATCCCCCTGGCCTGCTGATATAGCTCGGTGCCCTCGAAGGCTGTAACGAAGAAAATGTTTATAGAATGCAGTTTTGAATTCAGCGCATAGCTGAGAGTCTTCTCTATCTCCTCCCTGGTCTCCCCGGGAAAGCCGACCATGAAAAATCCATCCACCATTATATCCCTGGCATCCGTTTTGGAGATAATCTCCTTGACTACATCCAGCTTGAGATGCTTTTTCATGAATTTTTGCATCCGCTCGGTGCCGCTTTCAACGGCATAAGTGATCCTGTATGTCCCGGCGGCCTTCAACTTGTCCAGGAGCTTTTCGTCGAGGATGTCGCCCCGAAGGCCATTGGGGAAATTGATGGCCAGCTTGAGGTTCTCCTGGCCAATCAGGTCGCAGATGCGGCTGGCACGGCTTTTATCGCAGTTGAAGCAATCGTCAATGAAATGGATCTCGCGGATGCCGTATTCGTGGTAAAGCGTCTTGAGTTCCTCGATCACCCGCTTCGGGCTCTGTGCCCGAAACCCCCTTCCGAAGTTCCTGTGGCAGTAGGTGCACTGGTAGGGACACCCTCTGCTTGTGATGACGGACATGTATTTTTTGTGCACATACGCTGTGGCGAAACGCGGGATTTCCCAGTAGATCGGCATCTTGATCAGGTCCCATGCTGGAAAGGGAAGCTCATCCAGGTTCTCGATGAAAGGCCGTGGCGGAGCAAGATAGGGCTTGCCATCCTTCCGGAAGCCCACGCCCGGAATGTCCGGCTTGTCTTCTCCTGCGAGCATGCGTGGAACCAGGTCTGCGAAGGTTTCTTCTCCCTCGTTCCGGACTATCAGATCAATGTTTTCATCCAGAAGAACCTTTTCAGGCATTGTGGTGGCATGAGCTCCGCCAGCCACGATTGGCAAGCCAGGATGTCGGGACTTGAGTGCTTTCGCAAGTCCGTGCAACTCCTCGTGCTCAAATGTCATGGCGCTGATTCCGAGTATATCCGGCGAGAATTCATCCACAAGCCTTACAATCTCCTGGATCGAAAGCCGCTCTGGCAACATGTCATTCAGCTGAAACTCTAACTGCGGAAAGCGCATACGCATATACGCGGCCAGGCTCATGATACCGAGAGGTGGTCCGAATTTCTGCCGGGAGACCGGATGCCCGACTTTGATAAGCATGATCCGAGACATTTATCTGCTCTACTTAATTCCCAATGAGCGCTTGAGATTTTTTATGAACCGGCTCATCCAAGGCTCGTGTTTGATCACCGGTTTGGGCGGCGGCTTCGCCGCGGCCTCAGGCTTCCTGGTATCCTGCGATGGAGGAGGTGCTGTGGCGGCTTTGAGCTTGACCTCTTTCGTGACAGTGCGGGTGATGAGCTTTTCCGCTTCCTTTTTCTCCACCGGCTTTTTTGGAGTTATCAGTTCCGGATGGCGGACTTTGTGCCTGTCGTTTTCTATCTTGAGCTGGGATTCCTGCTCCAGGCCTGTATCGGAATCCCGGGCGGATAGAGAAAGGATGCCTTCCTGGCTGATATTGAACAACACCTCCACCTTGGCCTTGCCCTTGGGTGCAGGCCGGATCCCGGAGAAGACAAGCTCGCCTATGATCTCATTGTCTTTTGCCTCTATACTGTCTCCCTGGAGTAGCTTTAGCTTGAGGCTTTTTTGGTTGTCCCTGGAAGTGGTAAATGCCTTCATCTTCTGGTTGGGAATGGAGGTGTTGCGCTCAAAGATGGGGATGGTCTTTCCGCCTGCGCCGTGTAGCCCGATAGTGATCGGCAGGACATCAAGAAGCACGACCTGTTCTTCGCTCTTGCCTGCCAGGCTGTCTGCAAGAAGGGCCGCGCCCAGCGCCACCGCCTCATCAGGATGAATGGCCTTGCTGGGCGACTTGCCGAAGAATTTCTCAACACTCCTCGCCACGATCGGAATGCGGGTTGAGCCGCCGACAAGTAGCACTGCATCAATATCCTCGGGACGGAGCTTACAGTCATCCATGACCCTCTGACAGCTCTTCAGGGTATTATCCACCAGGTCGTGCGTCAACTCCTCGAACTCCTCCCGTTTGATAGCCATGTCCAGATTGATGGGTCCCTCCGGTCCGGCTGTGATGTAAGGGATATTTATCCGGGTCTCGGTCCGGATGCTCAGGTCAATCTTCGCCTGCTCGCATGCATCCGTGATCCGCTGATGGGACATGGGGTCCCTGGAAAGGTCTATGCCGTGCTCCTTCTCGAAATGATGCATCACCCATTCCGCCAAGCGGTTATCAAAGTCCACTCCTCCGAGGAATGTATCTCCGCCAGTGGCCTTGACTTCGAAGACATTACCCCGCACATCGAGGATGGACACATCAAAGGTGCCTCCGCCGAAGTCATAAATGGCAAGTTTTTGCTTGAACCCTTTGGCAAAACCGTATGCCAGGGCCGCCGCGGTCGGCTCGTTGATGATGCGCAGAACCTCAAGTTGGGCTATCTTGCCGGCATCCCGTACCGCCTGGCGCTGACGGTCATTGAAATACGCGGGAACAGTGACCACGGCCTTCGTGATCTCCCTGCCCAGCATGTCCTGTGCAACATTGCGCACATGATCCAGGATCATGGCAGAGATTTCATCCAGACCATAAGCATCCTCGCGAAGCTGTATCTGCACATCCGATCCCTCGGTCTCGGTGATCCGGTATTTGAAATGCTCCTGGATGTCGTCTACTACATTGGAGCGGATGTCGCGTCCGATCAGCCGCTTGGCCCCGTGCACAGTGTGAATGGGATTGATAAGGGTCTGCCGCTTGGCCGCCTGGCCGACCAGCCGGTTGCCCTTTTCATCAATGGCAACCACGGAGGGGATAAGATACCCGCCGCCTGTATCGGAGATAATTCGTGGCCGGCCATTCTCCACTATCGCAGCCACGGAATTGGTGGTTCCGAGATCAATGCCGACTATTGCGCCTTCTTTCATCCCGGTGTTTATCCCCGTGTTATAAAATACATGAAAGCGATGAAAAATCCAAGTGCGAGAGCTACTCTACAATTTTATCCCAGAGTGCCTTTACCTTTTTCTCAAGCTCTTCAAGTGTTCCGGAGTTATCCAGCACATAATCCGCGTTCGCCACCCTGTCCTTGTCCGGCATCTGGGAGCGAATCCGGGATATGGCATCCTCTTCCGCAAGGCCGCTTCTTTTCTTGAGCCGCTTTATCCTCTCTTGCTCCGGGGCGGTGACCACTATCACCGGCCGGATCCATTTTGTGGCCGGGCTTTCAATCAGCAAGGCCGCATCAATCAGGACAACGGGCACGGCCTTCACACGAAATCCCTCAAGGCGCTTAATGATCTCCTCGCCTATGCGTGGATGGGTTATGGCGTTGAGTCTTTCCCGCGCCGCAGGATCACTGAAGATGATCTCCCCAAGGGCTTCCCTGTTCAGGGTCTGATCCGGATGAAATACATCCTCTCCAAAAGCCTCCCGGATTTCTTTCCATGCTCTTTGGCCCGGCTCCACCACCTCACGCGCCAGCTCGTCGGCATCAATCAGACCAGCGCCCAGCTTCAAGAATAGCTCTGCCACCGTGCTTTTACCAGAGCCGATACCGCCGGTGAGACCCACGACCTTCATCGCGGCTCACCCGCCGTCAAATATGCCTGATACCTTGCCAGAGAGGCTATCGCCTTGATCGCAAGCTCATGGGTGGGATATACCATTATCCTGCGGTCAAGCAGTTCGAGTATGCTCGAGAATTTATTTTCCACAGCCTTTCTCGCAACCCATGATACCGTGAAGATCGGCCTCTTTTCCTCCCTGGTCATCTCTGCCAGCGTTTCACAATGCTGGCGTTCGCGCTCGTGGCGATGTTCAATCAAAGGCTTGACATCCATGAGTTCGGCGAACGGCGAATTCTCGCTTATCTCATTCATCATATATGTCCATCCTATGGCGATAAGCAAGACAGCGTCAATCTCTCTGCTTTCAAACAGGATGGGTAGAATCTCCTGGGCGCCGGCATAGCCCAGCCCGGCCACCATGTCCACTGGGTTTCCCGGCACCCACCATGGCGGAAGTATGGCTTTGAGCCTCGCTTTCAGGCCGCTTGATAAACCGGGAACCTCCAATCCGGCCGCGATACATGAATCCGCGGCCATCACACCCATGCCCCCTCCGCCGGTGACTATTGCCACCCGCCGGCCCTGCGGAAGCGGGGTTCCCACTAAAGCACCGGATACGACAATGGCTTCCTCAATATCAAACACCCTGATGATCCCGGCCTGCCTGCAGGCCGCCTCAAAGACCGCATCATCCCCGGCCAGCACGCCGGTGTGGCTCTGTGCGGCCTGGGTGCCGACATCGGTTACACCTGCCTTCAGCAGGACAATCGGCTTCGTGCGGGTAGTCTGGGCCGCGGCCTCAAAGAATTTTCTGCCCTGACCCGCTCCCTCGACATAGGCCAGTATGACGGAGGTATCCGGGTCATCCTTGAAGTAAAGGAAATAATCTTCCCATGACAGGTCTGCGTTGTTGCCCGTGCTTACGACCTTGGATACTCCGAAGGCTAACTCGCCCAGACCGTAGGCAAGCCATGTGGATATATTGCCGGACTGGCTGATGATAGCGATCTCTCCCGGTTCGGGCATGTAGGCCGGCATCCACGGATACAGCCCGGCTCGGGTATTGACGATGCCCTGTCCATTGGGGCCGACAAGAACCATGTTGCTGGCCCGGGCCACCCGCACCATCTCATGCTCAAGGTCCTTTCCACCCTCGCCCAGCTCGCCAAAGCCCGCGGAGATGACCACTCCTGCCCGAACCCGCTTTTTCACGCAGTCCTTGATCGCAGAAGGCATGGCCGAGGCCGGGATAGTGAAGATGGCCAGGTCTACCTCTCCGGGAATATCGGTCACGCTGTGAAAGGCCTTGAGACCGAGCACCTTTTCCTCATGTGAGTTGACCGGATGTATTCGGCCCTCAAATCCTCCCATAAGCAGGTTATGGAGTATGATAAATCCCCATTTGCCCAGATTGTTGGACGCACCCACAAAGGCTATGGATCGGGGATTGAATACAGCATCCATAGCCGCACGCCTCGAATTCACCTCTTGCTCCCCCCTAAATTCCACTCCGCTGAAGCCATGATGAATTAAACCCGATTCAAGGGCTTAAGTCAAGATTTTATCACCAGATCAGTTCTTCGTTCCCACAGGGAGACCTGCCTGCGCCAAGGCTTTGGCAGGCAGGAATGACAGACTAGGTTAAAGTGGCACAGGGGGTTCCGCTCTGCCTGTGCGATGCACGCAGACAGGTCTGGTGGAACGCCCTTGCTCTTCCGGGAGTGCCCCTGAACCACCCACAAATTTGTGAGAGCACCTCATTATTCTGTCTCCTTCTTCAGCGACTGCTCCCATAGAGCCTCAATCAGCTTGCGATCATCATCACTGAGCCCCGCAAACTCTATTCCCATGCCGTGTGGCTCGTCAGTGCGGCTCTTACCGGATACCGTGTGCACCACCCTGCCACTCGTCTCAATGATCCTGTCGCTTCCGGGAAGTGAAAAGCGCATATTAACCTTTGATCCCACATGCATAGGATTTTCCGTCTTTATGAACATGCCGCCGCGGCTGATGTTAAGTGCGTAATCATAGAAAAAGGTATCCAGGCTGGAGTAAATGATCTCCAGGTCAACCTCTTTGCGAGGATGCCTGCGCCGATTCCTGCCGCGATATACCTTCACACACACTCCTCCATTCGGACTTCATTATAGGATATGTCTTCAAAAAATCCAAGCGTTACATAAATGCAAAAAAGCGCCAAGTTGTCCATAAGCCGGGTTCTGTTCCCCTTTGATGTTACCTCCGGGGCAGCGACCATTCCTCTGGGAGCCGGGTCTCCCCGACCCTCTAGCGACCTACCCGAAAGCATCGGCCGGGCCAGCCTCAAACGCTTTTCTATTCGGTCTTGCTCCGAACGGGGTTTACCGAGCCAGCCCGGTCACCCGGACTGCTGGTGGGCTCTTACCCCACCGTTTCACCCTTGCCCCGGGGCCTGAAGCCCCGGGGCGGTCTATTCTCTGTGGCACTTTCCGTAGGATCACTCCCCCTGGGCGTTACCCAGCGTCCTCGCCCTCTGGAGCCCGGACTTTCCTCCATCAAAACGACAGCGGCCGCCTGTCCAACTTGGCGCTCTAAAATCAGATATTTCAAAGAACATTATTATTCTAGCAACTCATCCATGATTTTTCAACTATCTTCTTATCTGGACAGCGATTCCGCAAACCATCCCCTTGATGATGAATAAGGTGGCTGGCTGA
>CAZOMR010000190.1:0-6652 GCA_964580655.1 uncultured bacterium | reverse complement strand
GGATTTGATTGTAGAGGACATTCCCCAAAAATTACCCTGAGCCATGTGCTTTTTGACAATTACCTTGGTCGTTGATTTTTCGTTATTCACCACGCGTTCGCTTCCCTCGTTCTGGATTGCCGCCACCTCTTGATACCCATCGGGACCGCTCTGATCCTCTCTCTCCCCAGACAATCCTATTGGGAACTCAAATTTTTGGGGAAAGTCCGGGTGAAAAAATGCTTGACAAAAGGCTATAAAAATAGGGTGAAATTGGGGGCAAAGGTGAAGTTGGGGTCAGTGAAGTCGGGGTCAACGCATTACTTAACACTTAACGCCTCCATATTCCTTTTTCAGTCTCCTTCTTTTTGATGATCTTTTCTCTTGCGGGCGGCCTTACCCGGCCGTGTGATGAGGTGCTCACGGTCGAGTTTTTTCTAACGTTCTTTCAACGTTCCTCACCGCTTGCTATATTATATACAGCCTGTCACATTTCTGAATATTTGTCAGGAAAAATATTTTCATCCAGAAAAAAATTTCAAGTTTAATGTTTAAGGACTATGTTTGAAACCTGAGTAATCTGTGGATAAATAATTTTCTTCTCTGCGTCTGCTTCGTATCTGGAGAATCTGCGGTAGAAGATAGACAATGTGATCATGGCAAGGATAGAGGCCAGTGCCGCGAAGAGTCCTATGCGGAATGACCAGGGCATGTATCTGAAAGTGATCAGGCTCTCCCCGGCCTCAATAGCGACTGCCCGGAGCGCAATGTCGGCCTGGTAAATCTCGATCTCTTTTTCATCGCGATCGCGCCAGGCCCTCCAGCCCGGGAAATACTGGTCGGATAAAACAAGAAAACCCGGGCCCGGACTCCGGCAGGAAACCTTTATCCTGTCCGAGGTGTATTCCGTGATCCGAACCCGGGACCTGAATTCAGGCTTTCTCTCATCCGAGACCTCGGGGGAAATATCCTTCGTGAGCAATACCTGGTAATGAAAGACCTGGTCCCATTTTTCTATCAGCCGGGCCAGGTTGTCGAGTTTTTCAGCCCGGGTCAGGCCCGTCAATACCGCAGAGCCATTGACCAGGAAGGCGCGAGGAAAGGCTTTCGTATTCTGGTAGAATCCCGGGCTTTCACTTGCAGGGTTGAGACGGACAAACTCCGAGTGTGCGGGCCTGTGTTTCAGCCGCAATTGTCCCCAGGCCGCCAGGTCAGCCTCATGGAGATTGTAAGGACCGGGCAGAGCCGCCAGTTCCAACCACACAGGAGAGGCCGCCTGGGAAAGCGGATTATCTTTCATCCAGGCCCTTTGGACATCAAACCACCGAGACTCTTCGGCACGAGCCACGGGGGAAATGTGCCGTGCATACACCAGTCTTCTCCTGTTCTCCAGATTATCCAGATCATCCAGACCCTTCGGAACCCCCTCTCCGAGGGACCCGGATGAATCGAGAAAAAGAATCATGCTCGCCCCGTCCTCGCGGTCCTGTCCTCCAGATCCTTCGGATTTCTCTCCGGTCCTCCAGACCCTTCGGGCCTTTTCAGGAAGCCCTGCAAAAAAGGCAATTCCGATGAACCCGGAACCCTCCTGGCTGGAAAGTGGAATCCGGATCAGCCCCGGAGCATGCTGGATCAATGCTTTGCGCGGGCTGTTCATGATCGGAATCAATACCACACGAGACCAGCCGGCAAAGGGGCCGAGCTCCTCGGTATCTTCCGGGAGCGGCGCGATCAGGGGCAGGGATGATAGCTCATCAGTTACCGCGTAGAGCTTGAGGTTGGCAAGAGATGCCAGGGGCGAGCCCGCGTGCTCCCTGTCCACCTGGAACAGCATATGCTCATCATAGTGTGACCGGACAGCCTCTCCTCCCTCGGACCCCTCGCGCTTGAGATGATTGAGCATAGACATATACTCCACATAACTGCGAGGATAAAGAGGATCATAACTGCGCAGGTCAAAACCAGGGACACAAAGCAATAGACCAGGGAAAAAGATGTCCCCCTCAGCACAAAAGCGATAAGGCTCCGAACTGAGTTCCGAAAGCTTTCTCCCTTCATCCAGTTCGGCAAAAAAGGCTGTATTGAACTGGGGCCTTCTGCCTGTAAAATCAGGGATGAGCGCAATAACAGCTATCGCGAGGACTGCGGCCTGGAACACGGCTTTCGGCCACCTGTACCTAATATGGAAAAGTTTCAAAACCCCCAAAGCGAAAAGCACAGCGCCCACCTGGATGATCCCGGCCCGGGCCTCAAAGCCGTAAAAAGGAGAGAACCGATCAAGAATAGCCAATATAAGATTTCCCGCGGCCCAGATAAATATGACAAGCCCTGCCACCCGGCTCTTTCGGGTATCAGTCTCTTTAGAGAAGACCTCAAGCCCGAATGCGGCCAGAAGGGACACGCAAAGCGCAAGGCCTGGCTGGCTGTATTTATAGTTGTAAGTCAGGTTGAATGGAAAGACATGCCCGATCAGGTTAAAGGGTGGTATCCCGTAGATCAGTGAAAGAAGGATGATTGCGAGAGCGAGGAAAAAGATGATGCTCCCCCGGGCGCGGAGTTCCATGCAGGCTCGAAGAGCAAACAGCACAGCCACAAGCCCCAGGCACGGAGCCAGAAACGGCACCAGGGTGCTGAGCCAGTTCTGCCCGAAGAACCACGGCAGAACAAGCGAGATGCAATACCAGAAATCGAGATGCCGAAGACCATCACCGGGCTGGTGGTAAGTCCAGGCCTGCGCAAGGTATTCAGCAAAGGGAAGCCACTGAGGCAAGGAAAGAATAAGTCCCAGCGCCAAAACCCCTATAAGAAGACAGAGGTGAATCCCGGATGACCGGATCAAACTCTTCTTCGAACGAAAAAGCACCAGGCCGCAAAAGAGGTAAAACAGGCTTGAAATGCTCAAGGCGTAAAGGCAAGCCTCGGGAAAACCGCCTGCGACAAGTAAGAAGACTCCCGCGGCCGCAAGAATAAACCGGCCTGCCCTTGGCCGCTCCGCAAGCCGGTGAAAGAGCCAGAGTTGTAAAGGCAAAAGCGCCTCGACATTGAGATGAGACATATACACATACCGGGTGAGATACCCGGAGAGCATATACGCGCTTCCGGCTAGGATTCCCGGAAAAAACCCGACTCCCATCACCCGCCGCGCAAGCAGGTATGAGAAAAAACCAGCGAGCCAGAGCCGGATTAAGAGCACGAGGTCTATGGTGGCCCAGAAGCCGAAGATATACTTAAGCAGGTTCATCGGAAAGAAAAGCCCGCTCTGCATGTTGGCCAGATGCGGAACACCTAGCCCGTTATAAGGGTTCCAGAGCGGAAAATGGCCCCGGTAGAACTCCCGGATGCTGTGGGTATCCCAGGGGAAGAACCCGTAGATGTTTGTGATGTCCTGTATGGTCCCGGTAAAGATGTAGTGCCCGGAAAAAATGATGCCGCCGTAAAAAAGAATCAGCAGGCCCGCGAGCAAAAGCCCGGCGAGTAAGGCCCGGGGAATTCGGAGGGCTTGTTTTTGCAGAATAAGCATTACCCCTTGTTCCGCTCTTTTTTTCGGAAAGCCGCGAGGATGAGAAACATGACTCCGCACACTCCTGAGCTCAAGCTGACCCATAGTCCGATCTGGAAATCTCTTGGTTCAAACCTGAAACAGACCCTGTGCCTGCCGTGAGGGATAGCCACTGCCCGGAGTGCATGGTCCGCGCGAAGCACCTGGACAGCCGTGCCGTCCAGCCAGGCGCGCCAGCCAGGATAATCAGACTCCACTAGAACCAGGTAACCCGGACTGGCCCGCCGAATCTCGATCCATACCTCATCCGCGCCGCGGACGAGCCACCTGATGTAACCCCTGTCTCCGAAAAATCCCGGCTCGCCATTTTGGCGCTCCAGAAGAATAATCTCCATGAGCTGTTCCTCGGTAAGTCGTGAAAGCAACGCGAGCCGCCTGGTCTTATCTTCTATCACCAGCGCCTGGCTAGGGCTGAACGCGCGGGGAAAGGCAGACCGATTCTCGGAGATATATACATTGCGCCCGTTTTGATCCTTGCTCTTGATCACCTTGAAACGCGGAGCATCCATAAAGGATTTCCGGACAGCCAGTCCGGCCCAGCCAGACCAGTCGCAGTTGCGGTTGTCTCTTGGACCGGGTTGAGTAGTCAAACTCAAATCCAGCGGCTCATTTTGCGAGAGCTCGGAAAGCGCAAAGGCAAGCGGCCCGGTTTTGAGCGGAATGGATTCCTTTCCAAAAAACCGGCTGTAAAGAAGCCGAGCCACTTGCGCCGTGCGAATGCTTGCCTGGAAACCAACACCGTCCGCGTTATGATAATCAGGTATTCTTTTATCAAGCCATGGACTGAATTCAAGGATTCCCTTTTTGTCCACCGCTGAAATCTGATAGTCCAGCCGTGCCGGGGCATGCATGAAAAGCACCTGCATCTTTTCAGGCCCCTGGGTAGAAAGAATTTTTTGGGGCCGCTCCTCTGCAAGGACAAGGCTTGCCTGAATCAAGGCATCCTCCATAATCAGATCAGCATCAAGGGGCAAGAGCCCAACAGCATACCGGATTCCCATCAGGGCCGCAAGGCTCTCATCCAGATGATCCGAAGAGGCACGGGTGTAATAGCTCGGATAAAAGTAGTCCACGCTCTGACGCTCGGTATGGTGATTCAGGGCATTGAGAATCTCCATATAAGGCCGGTAAAACACTGCATCCGATGACCGAATATCATCCAGGCCCCAGCGCAAAGGCAGATTCGGAGGGAAGAATCCATCCAGACCCGTGATCCGGAAACCTTGACTGGCATCAGCTTGACCCTTAAGGTAGGCAAGGTAAGGGGCCTCGGACAGCCTGCGGGTGCCAAGCTCTATATAAGGCCTCACTGAGCGGGAAAGGCAAAAAAGGCTTCCGCCAAGCACCATCACGAGCATGCAGGAGAAAAACATCCTTCGTAAAGGCCACCGCCAGGCCGCGGTTATAAGCATCACGGCCAGGAAAAGCCACAGTGAGTCATAGCGAAAGATATTCGTGCCATCTGATCCACAAGGGCCTGCGCACAATTCATGGCTAACCCGGAATTGGACCCATGCAAGGATGATCGCGATGAATGTGCCTGCCCAGAAAAAGAGCACTCCCGGACCATGCTTCCGCAACAGGTGTTCCATGCCGAAGCCAGCGAGAACAGCGATGCAGAAATGTATCTCCGAGAAGTAGAACTTGAAGTTGGATGCGACATGAAGTGGCGGGATGAGCGCAAGAACGCGGAAACCGGGCAGACCGAATGTCAGGCCCAGAAGGATGACAAGAAGTGATGCGAAGAAGCAGGCCGCTGGCGCGCGTGTTTCCAGGCTCACCATGCCTGTTATAGCGAGAAAGATTATAAGAATGCCAGACCCCGGTGGAACCCCCGGCACTGAGGTCTCAAAGTAGCCGGCCTTGAACATACCGATAAGCCCCTGATCGAGCATCTCAAGAGGAATCCGGGAAGGCAGGTCGGAAAAGATCAAATGAATACCAGGATAAAGCAAGTTAATGAGTCCCCGGATGTCCAGGTGGAACAACCCGAATCCAGGGGCATGCAGGCTGAAACTCCTGGAGAGGTAGTTCATAAAGGGCAGAAGCAGGGCGGCTGAACACATGGCCCCCAAGAGCAGGCTTGAGGCTATCGCGAGGAGAGCGTGCAGGGGTCGCTTGTTGATCTTGTGGCGCGTGAAAATAAGAAAAAGCGCGAACAGCCCTGCAACGAGAAAAGTATTGAATGCGGCCTCCGGATGACCGCCGCTGATGATCACCGCACTCATGAGCCCTGCGAATACCAGGTTCTTCCTGTTTGGCCAGAAGCTCAGCCTGCCCCATAGATGAAGAAGAACTGGCAGAAATATCTGGGAGTTCATGTCTATCAATTGCATGAACCAGAGACTGTATCCTCCGAAAGCGTAGATCAGGGATGCGGCCGCGGCGGAAGCCCACCCGAGCCACCATCGCCGCAACAGAAAGTAGATGAACAGCGCGGCCAGAAAAAGCCGAAAGGCCAGAAGCAGGTCATAGATCGCGGGGCTGGCAAACCCCGCATAGAGCAGGGATAACGGATAAAATACCGCTGTCTGAATGTTTGCCAGGTGCGGCTGGCCCAGCCCGGTGTGAGGGTTCCACAAGGGAAAATGCCCGCGGGAAAATTCCGCGGCATTGAAACTCTGCCAGCACTTGACCTGAAGCACACCAGCAGGGTCCACCAGCGGAACATCGGAAAGCGTGCCCAGCTCCCGCCAATTCCAACCAAGGAGCAAAAAAGCGACCAGTCCGAAAAAAAACGCGGCAAAAAAAATCTCCCTCGGACTCACCCGGTTTAAATTCAATCCTGTGTCCTCGCGATAAGCTTCTCCTTTAATTTGAAAAAATCTTACCAGAAAAAGTTCAGGTTGTATACATCCCAAGCTCCTCAGCCCTTCGCCAGGCTGAAGGATTAGAGAGATGCAGGGGCAGGGCTTGCCCTGCCCTCAAAGGGCGCAGCAACCCGCGCCCCCACCCTGCCAGGACAACCATCACCAATCATGTCGCACACCCCCAGGTCAGCTTCCTGGACATTCCCCAAAAATCACCCTGATCACTCTGTAACTCAAATGGGTGTAAGAATTTTTTGATTTCAACAAGTGTAAGAGCCGAAAAACTTGTGCCGGCCAGCTACCC
>CAZOMR010000189.1:0-6682 GCA_964580655.1 uncultured bacterium | reverse complement strand
ATTCTGGGAGCAAAAAGCCGCCAACGGCTAAAACCCCCTTTTATGTCGCAGGCCCCTGTGGCACGCAGGCTCTTTATTTAAAAATAAAAAAATGTTTTATATGCTAAAAATTGACATGAAAAGCCTGATCGGTTAGGCTTTGATGCAAAAGGAGGGGATGGTTATGTTTGCCGGATTGAAAAGGAAAGCAGGGTTTTTTCAACGGGGAGTGATTCTCGGCGTGGTTTTATTTGTTTTTGCTGGTTCGGCCTGGGCGTATAAGTCCGAATTTGTTGGCGAACTGCCTGGGATCAAGGATGTTTACATCAAGCTTTTTTCCGGTTTTATAGAGCAAGCCAGCGTGGATCAGATAAGGCTTTACATCAATGAGAAACTTTCCAGCGATGAAAAAATCGCGCTGAGAGATTTTATGGGCGAGGATGGAATGGATATGGTTCGCGGAAGGTGCACGCCGGAGAAGCGTACCCTGCTTGATCCTCTGGACAAGGCGCTTTCCGGACAGAGCATCAGCCTGAAATTCAAGGATGCCTTTCCCGATATCCTGGCGGATAGCATTGATGTCCTGAATGTTGAACAGTTGAAGACCGTGTATGAGGCGGTGGATGAAAAAGAGATGGGAACGATGTCCATGTATATGGACATTAATGGTCTCTCCAAGATGTTCAGGAGGATTCCACCCGAGAAGGCCGAGGTGATAATGAATAATACCCCGGACTGGCTTTTTCTGGAACTCGGGAAGATGAGCCTTGCCCGGTTCAACACCTACGAGTCCATTGTGTATAAGCAGGAGCGGGTGGATGGCAATCTTCAGGATGTGGAGACGATTATCCTCAAATTCCGGGACAAGCCCTGGGCCCTTTACATGAAATGGATTGACGGTCCGTTCAAGGGCCGCGAGCTTTTATTCAATGAGCAGATCTCGACCACACATCTTCGCGTCCGGGAGTCAGGCATCCTTGGTCTGATAGCTACGAACATCCCTCTCACATCCTCGCTGGCCAGGCGTGGCTCAAACCATGTGCCCACCGAGATAGGGATATTCTACCTCATGAAAATGATCGAGAATGATTACCGCAAAGGCCGTGCCGCGGGAGAGGTCAAGCGGAAGAATCTCGGTATCCAGAAGGTGGATGGTCACGATGTTTTTGTAATGGAAAGCCTGCTACCGCAGGATGAAAGCAAGGGCTATTACTGCTACCGCATGCTCCACTACATTGATTATAAGAGGTCCCTGGAGATCAAGGCAGTGATGTATAACTGGGACAATGAACTGGCTGAGAGCTATACATATACAAAGATCAAGATGGATCCAGGCTACACCGATTTAGACTTCCAGCCAGATAACCCGGAATATGATCTGTGACCGTATGATTTACCGGGCATCCACCTGAATTTTTTCGTTAATCCAGGATGCGCTCCTTGTACATGCCCATCTCTTTCCGATAGCGGTAGTCTTCCTTGAAGAATTTCCGATTCTCGAAAATCAGGTCGCCAAGGAACCGCTGAAAATTCAGGGCAAAGCTATTTGCGGGGTATTGCCGCTTCTCCTTGATAGCAGAGGCAAGCTCTGTCCCAAGCCTGCGCGCATGGGCAAAGAGAATATCCTTGTCCTGAAACATGCCCGGTCCAACCGCAATGCCGTGGGTTATACCCACTGACTGAGCCCCTAACACACCTATGACCCCGTTCAGGTAAAGCGCTACCTCCTGGTCCCCCCATCCAGCAGAGACACTGACAGCCGCACCATACTTGCCCTGAAGACGGGGCCGGTGCCCGAAAGCGACCATGCGGTCAATAAATGTTTTCATCTGGGCCGTGACATGGAGCACATAAACAGGACTGCCAAGCACGATCCCGTCCACGGCAATGATCTTCTCGATCAGATCAGGCATGTCGTCTTCTTGCGGACATTTTCCCTTGATCATGCAGGACCCGCAACCCTTGCAATAATTGATCTCCCTGTCCGCCAGAAATACCATCTCACACTCGGCAGAAGACTCAAGATCCTTAACCCCCTTAAACAACTCATCCATGATCGAGGTGGTTACTCCTATCCGCTTGTGCGGAGTGCCGTTGATTCCAAGTATATTCATGTGCCAACTCCTTTCATGTGGGAAATGTCTAGATCGGTTCTAATAATTCAGAACTTAAAATGAGAATAAAGCGAATTTTTATCTTTCATAAACTAATTCACACCGAGCCAGGATCTGCTCGATAAACTGATCTTTGATCCTCAGTCGGGGGCTTCTCTCAAAGAATGAGCCCTGTCTTTCAGAGCCTTTTTGTCTTCGTATTTTTTCTTTGCCTCGCGCAGGCTCAGGATCAAATCCCTCATCCGGGATGTCTGCTGGATAGCCTTCTCTATATCAGGTGAAGGCCTTGATCCTAATCGGACCATTAATCTCTATCCTCTTTATGCTGAAGAATTTCATTTTAAAATTTTTGAAACATCTTTTTATTTCTCCACCTTTCTCACAATCATCTGGATCAGCCCACGAGTCTGTTCAAGGTCATCTTTGACCTCATCAAAACTATACTCACGGATGGGCCCAGGAGGATAGCGGCTGTCAATATAATATCTGCTGGCTTTTTCGCAGAGCCCAATGTATTGAGATAACTCCGGTGCAATTTGTAAGACCCGACCAAGAAGCACATCTAGTTCATGAATCCTGGGAGGCTTTTCACCATGAATAATTAAAAAGCCCTTTAAATATTTCTCAATTGTTTGTTGAATATGATAGGCGATCACATCAATATGTCCGCGCTCATCAAGAAGAAGTTGCGCGGTTTCAAGATCATGATCTCCTCTTTCAAACCATTCCTTGGCCTGCTTCTCGTAAGCTTCATCCATAAAGAATTTCTCCCTTTTTCAGTATCTCCTCGATGAAAAAATCTTTAATTGCCACCCTTTCCTTTAACTCCGATTCGGTGTAAACAAAGGGAGAGACAGGAATGGTTAGATCAGGGTCCCTCAATATTTTCTTCACCTCCACCCACCGATCAATCGGTCTTTTCAAAGTATTCTTGATAATCAAAAGATCAAGATCACTGTCCGGGTCCGGATTACCGTAAGCATACGAGCCGAACAAGATGATCCTCTCCGGCTTATACTCACGCACAATCTTATCAACCAGCAGGTCAATCAACTCCCTGATCTCTTGATCTTCAGTCATGGTCTTCTCTCAAAAATTGATTTACTCAAACTCAATGAAAGTCTTTATCTCTTTCGTAACTCATCCAGCGGCACCCAATCCCCCGGAGCTCGCTCATACCTCCAGCAAAACCAACCATCCATTGAACCTCCGGTGACTTCTTCGGCGGCTCGACTTGGAGATTTAAAGATCTTTCCTTTATATGAAATCGTGCCGTTCTTTCTAATACTTGCTCTATATGTTTTTCCTTTATACTTGAACCGGATTTTTAAAGGTTTTTTCACATAATCAGCCAGTCTGCTCTTTGTACCCTTCTTTTTGGGTGGCTTCTTCCCGGGTTTTTTATCGTCTTTTGATCCGCCTAATAAACCAACTAAAACAGCCTTTTGCCTTTCACTAATATCGTGACGGAAACCTTGCCTAAGGTTTTCCGAGCGCGAAAAATTACCCAGCATTTTGTTGCCGCTGGGTTTTGTAATTCTTAAAAGTAAAGTCTCCATTTCCTTCAGGTTCTGCTCTCCAACCGTAAGATAGACACTGAAGCGGTCCCAGCTCTGCGCATGATGGTCTTTCAGGTGCTGTTTCAATCTGAGATGCAGTCTTGAGGCAAGGCCCACATAATAAAGCCTCTTTCCCCGGTATAATGCGTATACTCCATGCCGGCCTCGAACATAATCCTTGACAATATCCTGGTAGTCTTCCAGAGCCTCGCGAGAGATATTCTCCAGATGCTGGCACACTAACTGGCCTGATCTGCTTTTCCGTTTCTTCATTACAATTCCCCCCGTAAACTTTTAGTTCTGATCGGGAAGATTTTCATCTAATTTGAATCTCATTATTTTGTCGCTGATTTCAGGTGGATGGTTTTCTCATTAGCCAGAATTTTCATGGCATGACTCCGGCCTCCTCTTCGGCGAGGGTCGCGGCATAATTGATACAGGCCCGGATGTCATCTTTTTCTATATTGGGATAGGCTCGCAAGATTCCTTCGAAAGTCTCATCCGCGGCCAGTAGATCCAAAATTACATGCACAGGTATCCGCGTTCCCTTGATACAGGACTTGCCGTGGCAAATCTTCGGATCCACCGAAATCCGGTTGAGCAACCTTTCTTTATTCTTCATGTCTGATCCCTCTCTATGCCTCATGGCCTCTCCAGCACGAACACGCACGCGAGCGCTCCGGGCCCGCCCAGGGTATGTGCCACCCCTATCTTCGGATCCTTGACCTGCATCTTTCCAGCCCTGCCCCTCAGTTGGTCCGAGATGTTGTTGATCATGCGCACCCCGCTTGCTCCGACCGGGTGCCCGCATGATTTCAAACCGCCGGAGGTATTGACCGGTATCTTGCCGTCCTTGTATGTATGGCCTTCCTCGATCAGCCTCCAGCCCTCGCCTTTTTTCGCAAACCCCAGGTCCTCGTAATTGACTATCTCGGTTATGGTGAAGCAGTCGTGCAGTTCCACAACATCCACCTCTTTGAGCGGGTCTTTTATCCCTGCGGCCTCGTATGCCCACTTTGAGGCCTGCTGTGTAGACCGGAACCCGGTGAAGGTGAAGCTCGGGTCCATCTGCGCGGTGTAGTATCCTCCGCAAACTGAAAGGCCCACGCCCTTGATGATGCTGTAGGAGTCGGTGTACTCCTTTGCCTTTTTCGCAGGAACCAGTATTGCCGCGGCCGCGCCATCCGTGGTCGGACAGCAGTCAAAGAGCTTGAGCGGCTCGGCCACAGGCGGCGCCTTCAGGGCCTGCTCCAGGGTGATCTCCTTCCGGAAGTGGGCATTCGGATTGAGGGACCCGTGATAGTGGTTCTTCACCGCTACCTTGGCAAGCGTCTCCTCGCTGATCCCGTATTCCTCGAAGTAGCGGTTTGCAATCAGCGCGAACATGCCCGGCGCAGTCCTGCCTTTGCAGTAGAGCGGATGGCCCCGCTCCACATGCTGTGCCACAAGGGAACCCCTGCCGGGAACCTCGCGCATCTTCTCCACGCCCACGGCCAGCACCAGGTCGTATTCTCCGGCCACAATAGCAAAGCAGGCATTGCGCACAGCATCCATCCCGGTGGAGCAGTAATTACTGACCCTGGTCACAGGAATGGGAGCAATGTTGAGAGACTCCGTGACGCTCACTCCTGACACGCCATCGTATCCCCAGCTATACGGAAGATATGTCCCGAGCCACCCGGCCTGGATGTCCTTGGGTTCAACACCGGCATCCTCGAATGCCATGAGGCATGCCTTAACAAGCATGTCCTCATAGCTCTGGTCAAAGTTCTCGCCGAACTTGATTATCCCGGTGCCTATAATCGCAACCTCTCCGGCAATCGGCATGACTACCTCCTTTTTACGAGACCCTATTCTGAAGAGCTCTCCGCATAAACTTCATCACGGGAGTGAAACCCGCTTTTGATAATCACCCTGTCCAGGGTTTTCTTGTCCACGGCAACCGGCTTGAGCAGGATGGCCGGAACATCCTTGTACCCGTTATTGACAGTGCTGTTGATCAGATGATTGATCTTTTGTCCCCTGACCATCTTCACTGCCACCTCGGCCGCTCTCTTCGCAAGCTCATCAATCGGCTTATAAACCGTCATGGCCTGGGTTCCCGCCACTATCCTCCGGCAGGCCTCCAGGTCTGCATCCTGTCCGGAAAGAACCACCTTTCCCGCAAGACCCCTGGACTCAAGAACCTTGAGCGCTCCCCCGGCAAGAACATCATTTGTGGCAAGAACCGCCTGGACATCGTTATCGCTTTTGTCAAGCGCGAGTTCCATGATCTTCTCAGCCTCCGGAGCAAGCCAGTCCTTTGCCCACTGGTCCGCTATGATCTTGATCTCGCCTCTATCAATGTAAGGCCTTAGAACATTCATCTGCCCCTCATGGAACAAAAGCGCGTTGTTGTCCGTGTGCGCTCCGCCGATGATCACATAGTTGCCACTGGGAACACGAGCAACCAGCGCCTCTGCCTGAAGCTCACCCACCCTCTCGTTGTCAAAACCGATATAAAGGTCCAGGTCAACATCCCGGATCAGACGGTCGTAGGCTATAACCTTGACATTGTATTCTTTGTGCGCCACATTCACGATCCGGCCGGCCAGCTTGAGGTTGTGCGGAACAACTACCAGCATATCCGCACCGGAAACCAACATGGCCCGTGCCTGAGCTATCTGGAGCGCATCGCTTCCGCTCGCGGACCTCACTGTAACCTCCACGCCCAACTCCTCCGCACGCTTTACAAACTCATCCCTGTCCCTGAGCCACCGCTCCTTGAGCGTGTCTATGCTAAACCCGATCTTGAGCTTTTCCGCTTCCTGGGACTCGGCCGATGCAGGGCCGTTTACCAGAAACGAGAGCAAGATAAAGCCAATGGAAAAAATCTTACATGTGTTCCTCATTCTGCCTTCCTTTCTCCACACTCTTTATCCCCCTTCTTATATCGGATGATATAAGAGCCTCATAACCTTGTCAAGATGATAGAGGCTGAAGTTCCCCCATTTTTTCAGGTATCGAAGAGAGCCATTTGCGGATGCGGTG
>CAZOMR010000188.1:0-6703 GCA_964580655.1 uncultured bacterium | reverse complement strand
CAGAGCCCCTACGGCCGAGAATGAAAAAAGTCACCATTTATGTCGCACACCCATTCATAAATTCATGCTTGACAACATATTCCGTGGACTTTTATAATTGAGACTGATCAGGAGTGTGTCATATTCTATCCGGACTATCTCAATGGCAGGAGGACCGAACATGAGACACCGTCATTTATCAAGGATCATTGGTGTTCTTGTCATAGGCATGGTGATAGCGGCCGCCTTTGACTACCTTTCAGGGGCCGAGAGCGCTTTAAGCCGACTTGAGCAAGCCGGGAAGCTATATGATCAGGCAATGTGCATCCTCAAAGAGTCCCTGGATGATAAGAGCTTGACCCAGGCTCTGGCTCTCCTGGAAGAGGCGGCTGAGCTGGACCCGAAGAGCGAAGAGGTCTGGATTCAGATCTCCTGGAGGTGCTGGATGCGGGGGGACGCCCTTCCAAAAGCGAGCAGGCAGGAGCGACAAAAGCGGCTTGGGCTTTTCGAGAAAGGCATGGCCGCAGGTGAGAAGGCGCTTGAGATCAACCCCAGGAGCGTTGGCGGAATGTACTGGTACACGGTGAACATGGCCTCGGGAGGCGAGATGAGAGGGATACTCTCTAGCTTGTGGATGGGCGGAACCCTTTTTGGCAACATGGGAAGGGTGGACCGCAGGGACCCGTATTATTTTTATGGGGCCACCCGGCGCTTCGGCTCCGAGGTGTTCGTGCGCATGCCATCATGGCTCACCGAAAGGTTCGGGTTCAAGACGGAATACATAGTAGAAGACCTGCTTGATAATATCCAGAGATGGCCGAACTACTTTGATAACTACACCTACCTCGCCAGGATATATTGGTGGGAAGGGAACAAGGATAAGGCTCTGGACATGCTGGAGTTTGTGCTTACGCAAAGCCCGGAGGTCATGCCGGAGGAAAAGGCAGAGAATGCCAGGCAACAGGTATTTGCCCGCGAGATGTGGAAGGAATACACCGGCAAAGAATTCCCGCAAAGGTGAGGGCAGGGCCATGAGAGGAAAGATCATCATTATGGAGGGCGATCTGACCGCGATGGATGTTGACGCCATTGTGAATGCGGCCAACAATGAGCTGAAACTCGGGGCCGGCGTGGCTTCCGCGATCCGCAAGAACGGGGGGGAGGCCATTCAGGATGAATGCGACCAGATCGGGCCTGTTGATGTGGGCTCTGCGGTTATCACAGGCGCGGGAAACCTTCCTGCGCTTTATGTTATCCATGCGGCCAGCATGAGCCTGGGAGGCAAGACCACAGAGGAAAACCTGCGTGCGGCTACGAGGAACAGCCTGCTGGTTGCGAGCGAGAAAGGGCTCAAGACAATAGCCTTTCCAGCCATCGGAACAGGCATAGCAGGATTTCCTTTGGAAAGATGCGCAAAGGTGATGCTGGAGGAGGTGAAGGATCACCTTTCAGCGGGAACATCCCTTGAAAAGGTATACTTCGTGCTTTTCGGCAAGGATGCCTATTCAACCTTTAAGAGGGCCTATGAGAGAACAGGGTGAAAAAGAAGGATGAGCAAAAAACTCTTTCCGGGATTTATCCTTGTTCTGGCACTGGCCGCAGGCGGGATGAAAAATTTTATTAGTAATGATTCGCCTAATGGGATGCGAGCCTTGAACCGGGCACGCTTTGCAAAGGTCAAGGCTTCTTCTGCGCGTTTGATGAGGGTTTCCGAGGTCAGGGGGAAGAATTACATGCTATACGCGCCGCCGGTCTGGCCGCGCTGGATTCCAGGCTATGCCGTGGACTCAAGCCCTTTGACAAAATGGGCTACAAATAAAGGCCTGCAAAGGATCGAGCTGGATTTCGGAAACCGGCTGGCGGAAAAGGTCTTGATCTCAGAGGTTCGGATCAAGTGGGGCAAGGACAGGGCAAGGGAGTTTCAGCTTATGGCTTCTGTGGATGGGGCAACCTGGAAGAGGGCAGGTCATGCTTTAGAGAATAAAAGAAAAAGCACATTCAAGTTTTCCACGGGCCTCGAGACACGGGGCCTGCGTCTGGAGATGAATAAAAGCTCCGGCAAGGGGTTCTCTATAATAGATATAGAGGTATATGGGCCAGACCCCACACAAACCCCGGACTTGCCGGCCGTCAAGAATATCGAGGCCAAAGCTCAGGGTAATGATTCTATAAACATAACCTGGTCTCTTCCGGATTGTGAGGGGCTTTATCAATTCAAGATATACAGAAGCACCAGGCAAGGTTTTGTGCCAGCACCGGACAACCTGATTGCAAGGGTTGATGAGAATTCTCTTCTCGACCTCGGACTTGACCCGGGCACTACATATTATTATCAAGTCGCTTGCGAGAACTTTTCAGGCCGCGAAAGCGACTTCTTTTCCACGGCCAGCGCTACGACTTCCCAGGAGCCTCTGTTCATGCGCATGCCTATCCGCGGAGTGATCGAGGGCTTTTACAATGACCCGTGGCCGCATCAGGAGCGGCTGAATCTGATAGCCTTCATGGAGGATGTGCACCTCAACCATTATCTGTATGCTCCAAAGGATGAGCCTTACCATCGTCAGTTATGGCGTGAGCCATATCCGGCGGAGGAGCTTGAGAATTTCAGGGAACTGGTTCTTGCCTGCCAGGCGCATCGCGTGACATTTAACTACGGAATATCTCCCGGACTGGACATCAACTACAAAGACCCTGAAGAGATCAAGACCCTCAAAGCCAGGCTCAAAAGCCTGTTTGACATAGGCGTGCGAGCATTTACACTGGCGCTGGACGATATACCCGGCTCGGATAAGGCTGATGCCAGGATGGCCGCTGACCAGGTCAAGGTGGTAAACGAAATACACGCCTGGCTCAAGGGCCTGGACCCGGAGACACGGCTCTTCTTCTGCCCAACTGTGTATTCCCGCACATATTCACATTGGAAACAAGAAAAGCCGGACAAGGCCGACTACCTGGAAGAGATAGCAAACATTGACCGCGAAGTCCTTATTTTCTGGACAGGGCCATTTGATGTCTTCTCAGAAACCATTGACCTCGCTTCAGCCAGAGACCTCCAGGAAATATGGAACCGCAAAATCCTTGTCTGGGACAACTACCCTGTTAATGATGTGGGCCTGCGCTATAACATATTCCTCGGACCATACATAGGCCGAGACCTCAATCTGGGACAGGCAGTTGCAGGTATTTTCTGCAACCCCATGTATCTGGCAAATGCAAACCAGGTTCCGCTATACACGGTTGGCAAGTATTACACTGACACGGAATACGACCCCTGGCGCGCTTATGATGAGGCACTCCGCTTTGTCGGAGGCAAAGCCGGGTATGACCCGCTTAAGACCCTGGCCGATACTCTGCTATGCCATCCCAAGTTTCCGGACAGGACTGTGGATGTCATCCCGCTTAAGAAAACCATTGATGAGTTCTGGAAGACAATGGAAGGGGGGTCGGCAGATCAGCGCGAAGAGCGCGACGAAAGACTCCGCGAAATTTTTAGTGCCTTTGAGAAAAACCCCGAAGAGCTTCAGGCAAACCTGGATAACTTTCAACTTATCCAGGAACTCATGCCAGCATCAGAGAAGCTCTCGATATACGGCCGCGCTGGTATCGCATGCCTTGATTTTCTAAATGTATCGCACCCAGAAGAAAAGAAAAAACTGCGCGTTGAAATAAAATCCCTCCGTGACAAGGCCAGAAAAAATCCATGGCATGTCGCTGATAACTCCATGGGCCAGATTTACTCCTTCCTTTACAAAACCAGACAAACCAAAGCCATCATGGAAAACTTTATTGCAAGGACTTTGAAAAACAATTAAACTAAAAAGGTGCCAGGCACATACCTGGGAAGGATAAACCCATGAGTCGCTCAAAGATTGAAATACCCCAAGACAAAATCGCGGAATTCTGCCAAAGGAATCATATCCGCAAGCTTTCTTTTTTCGGCTCTTTCATTCGAGATGACTTCAGGGAAGATAGCGACATAGATGTGCTGGTTGAGTTTGAGCCGGGACATGAAGTCGGATTAATCAGAATGGCGGCTATTGAAAGAGAACTATCTGATATTCTCGGCAGAAAGGCTGATATGAGGACTCCTGCAGAGTTGAGCCGTTACTTCCGCGACGAAGTGATACAAAACAGCAAGGTTCAGTATGCTCAGGAATGACAGAATCAGGATGCAACATATGCTGGACTCAGCCCGGGAGTCTGTCGGATTTGTTCAAGGAAAGAGCCGTGATGATCTGGGTACTGATCGCCTGCTGACTTTGGGAATCCTCAAGTGCATTGAAATAATAGGAGAGGCTGCGGCCAGAATTGACAAGGAAACTCAAAAAAAATATCAAAACATTCTTTGGTCGGACATTATAGGAATGAGAAATCGGCTGGTTCACATCTATTTTGACATTGACCTGGATACTATATGGAAGACAGTAACCCAGGATATTCCGCCATTGATAGAAGAACTTGAAAAAGTTCTTGAAAAAGAGAAAGAATTATAATTTTAAAAATATTTATGAGAAACTTTTTATGAATTATGGTAAGATAAAGACAGAGGCTGAAATAGCTACAAATTTCTATAAAGTAAAACTTGTAAATAGGACAGCCACCTATTTATTCGAGTAGCTTGAATGCAAGCGTCTTGTTTGTTAATAGTTCTGTGTAATCTGTGCAATCTGTGGATAAAAATTTCTAATGCGCCCAATCGGGCATGGATGTCGGATCAATTCCGAAAACAGGGAACACGATAAAGAACACCAGGATGGTGATGAGGATCACGCCGATCAGGTTCATGACTATTCCAGCCCTTGCCATCTGCGGGATGGTTATCCTGCCGCTCCCGAAGATGATCGCGTTTGGAGGTGTTGCGGCAGGCAACATGAAAGCGCATGATGCGGACAGTGTTGCCGGTATCATTAGCAGGAATGGATGCACATGGATTGCAAGGGCAGTGCTCGCCATTACCGGCATCATCAGGTTGGTGGTGGATGTATTCATGGTTATTTCGGTAAGAAATGTAAGAAGCAGGCACACGATGATCACCATGAAGACCGGCGGAACACCCTGCAGGAAAGCAAGCTGGGTTCCTATCCAGAGCGCAAGCCCGCTCTCCTGCACCCCGGTAGCAAGCGAATAGCCGCCGCCTAAAAGCACGAGCACGCCCCAGGGAATCCCCCTCGCCCAGTGCCAGTCCAGTGCGAATTCTCGGCTCTTAAGGTCAACCGGAAGCGCGAAAAGAACAATGCTCATAAGGATCGCTATTGTGGCATCGCCTATCATGCCAGGGGCAGGCAGGAGCCGCGACCATAAAGGCCGACTCATCCACAAAAACACCGTGATCGAAAAGACCGCGAGCACGCTCTTCTCGCCCCTGCTCATGGGCCCGAGATCGGAAAGCTCCTCCCGGATTACATCATGGTCCACATCAAACCGCTTTTCCTTGATCCGGAAAAGCACCCGCGTGACGAGCAACCACATCACAGGGATAAAAATGAAGGTGATCGGAATTCCGACCAAGAGCCACTGGTTGAAGCTCACTTCCGGGGCTTCGGGGAACAGCTCCTGCACCTGGCCGGCAAACACGGCATTTGGAGGAGTCCCGATCAGCGTGCCCATGCCGCCAACGCTTGCCCCGTAAGCGATGCTCAAAACAAGCGCGGTGGAGAAGGATTTACTTAAAGTAGTAGAGGATTCAAGATGCATGATCACAGAGGCCGCGATCGGAAGCATCATCACAGTGGTCGCGCTGTTTGAAATCCACATGGAAAGGAACGCGGTGGCAACCATGAAGCCCAGGATTGTTCTCCGTGGACTCCTGCCGATAAGTCGGATAGTGTGGAGCGCTATCCTGCGATGCAGATTCCATTTCTGCATGGCCTGAGCGATGAAGAACCCGCCCATCATCAGGAACACGATGTGATCCCCGTAGGGCCGTGCCGTGCCCTTGTAGTCCAGCACTCCGAGAAGCGGAAACAGCGCAAGCGGCATAAGCGCGGTAGCGTAAATAGGGATGGCCTCGAAGACCCACCAGCACGCCATAATCAGCGCAACAGCCGCGGCACGCTGGGCCTCAGGACTCATGCCCTCTGGACGCGGCGCAGAAAGCATTACCACAAAGAGTATCGGACCCGCTAAAAGCCCTATCCAGTTATGAAGAGTATAAGACCGTTCTACTGATTCACTCATGCCTTATCCTGAACCGAGCTTGATTGTATAAAAAATCGAAACCAGGAGCAAGGTAAAGTTAAAACCTGAAACCGCATCCGATCAACCGCATCTAAAAATAAAGCGCGCTTATGAAGTTTTTCCTTGAAAGATTCCTGTTAATCGAGTATAAAAAACCCGCCACATGAAAACCGACAAACAGAGCAAACTCTGGACAGGCATCGGTATTGTAATAGTCCTCGCCTGGATTATAGCTGTTTCAGCATACCTCTATCAGCGCATGCCGGCATTCCGCGGCTCTAAGGGGCTGGCGGATTCTGAGGCCATAACAGGCCCGGAGTGCCGCGAGGAGTGGATGGGGCTATATCAGGGAGAGAGCAAGATCGGATACAATCATTCCTTGCTATACAGGGTTGAGGATGGCTATCTGCTCCAGGATGAGATGCTCCTGCGTCTCAATCTGCTCGGTGAGCTAAAGGAGACCAGGGTGAGGCTGGACGCGCGCCTGGGACCCGATTGGGTAGTCCAGGATTTCGAGATAGAGGCCCGGTCAGAATTCATGGACTTC
>CAZOMR010000187.1:0-6829 GCA_964580655.1 uncultured bacterium | reverse complement strand
GGTCAGTCACGGACATGGATAGCTGTGCCAAGAAGGGCCTCTCCCGCTTCCATCAGGGCCTCGGAAAGGGTAGGGTGAGCATGGATAACTCGGGCTAGATCCTCTGCCGTGGCACCGGTGCGCAGTGCGATGGCCGCCTCGTGAACCAGGATGGAAGCTCCGGGCCCGATGATGTGTGCCCCGAGAATTCTATCAGTCCCGGTCTCGGCCACGAGTTTGACCTGGCCCGCTATTTCTCCCTGCGCATGCGCTTTACCCAGAGACCGAAAAGGAAATCTCGCGATTTTATAATCAAGCCCCTTTTCCCTGGCCTCGCGCTCAGAGAGACCCACAGACCCGATTTCCGGAAAAGTGAACATGGCTGTGGGGATTGCCCTGTAGTCCATGGTTTCTTTCCCCCCAAGGGCATTACAAACGGCCACCTTGGCCTCCGCCCCCGCGACACTGGCGAGTAGAGGCCCGGGGGTCACATCTCCGGCCGCATAGATACCGGGGATATTTGTCTCCATCTTTTCATTTACGCTCACACTGCCGCGCTCTGTCAGCTTGATCCCTGTGGATTCCAGGTTCAGTGCGTTGGTATTGGCCACGCGACCGATGGATACAAGCACCTTGTCCACCCGGATTTCCCGGCCACTCTCGGTCTGGGCAACAAGCTCCTTGTCAGGCGACTCTCCCAAAGACAAGATCTTTTCTCCAGTCAAGAGTCTAATCTTGCACTTCTTCATCTCACGCTCTAACAGGATGCTTGTATCCTCGTCTTCCAGGGGGGCCGCATGGGTAAGCATTTCTATGATGGTAACTTCAACACCGAGTGCCTGGATTATGAATCCCCACTCACAGCCGATTGCGCCCGCCCCGATTATCAACATGCTCTTCGGAAGGGTTACGAGTTCAAAGAGATGCTCGCTTGAAAGGATGTTCCGACCATTGATCGGGAAAGCGGGTATGATCGCAGGCTTTGAGCCGGTCGCGATGACAGAAGCGGAGGACTCAATCTCGATATCCTGGCCGTCCGGCCTTTTTATCGCAATTCTTCCCGGGTCAAGAAACCTCCCATGTCCCTCGATCAGAGCGATCCTGTGACTCTTGAACAGGTTCCTGATGCCCCTGGTCAGGTTTTTAATGATCCTGTCCTTTCGCGCCATCATCGAAGCAAGATCAGGGCTAACCTCTCCGGAGACATTAATGCCGAATGCTTTCGCGGAGCGGAATGATTTAAGCACTTTCACCGAGGAGACGAGAGACTTGGTAGGGATACAACCGGAGTGCAGGCAAACACCGCCCAAAGCCTTCTCCTCAATCACAGCCACCCTGGCTCCCAGCAGTGCTCCGCGGATGGCGCCCTCATATCCGGCCGGGCCGCCCCCGATAAAGACCACATCAAATCTTTCCGCCATCTATTTGCTCCTGCATCCCGATAGTCGCTGAAATTATAGGGCTTGCTCTATGTTGATGTCAATCCCTCTATCTTCTGTGCGAGCTGAGCGCATGCGAAGCCTGGAGGGAGAATTCAGTCTCGATTCCACCTATCATCTTTACATTAATCCTGGATTTGGTAGAATATTTTCCAGTCATGCAGATTCGTATTCTTGGTTGTTCCGGCGGAAGCACTCCGGAGCATCATCCGACCAGCTTTCTGATTGATGGTCGGATTCTCCTTGATGCGGGCAGTGCAGGCGCACTGCTCACCGAGCGCGAGCAAATGAATGTCAAGGAGGTGCTTATTACTCATCTTCATCTTGACCACATTGCCGGGTTGGCCTTTATATACGCGAACACACGCAAGAGTCGCAAAGAGCCGATCGCGGTTTACGGCACGGCGGAGATCATCCAGGGACTCAAGGAGAACCTCTTTAACCGGAACATCATTCCGGGAGCCTATTACGAGGGCAAGGATGAGCTTTCCGATGTCCGTTTTCATGAGATCGAGCACGAAAAGCCTTTTTCCATCGGACCTTATGAGGTGGAGGCAGTGGAGGTGAATCACTATGCTGGCGGCACCGGGTATATCATTGCCATGGACAAGGATAGTTTTGTCTTTACCGGAGACACCGGCCCCACGGAGCGAATATGGGAGAGGATCAGAGAGCGTGGGGGGGGTGACCTGATCATCACGGAGATCAGTTTTCCAGACCATCTCAAGATGGTGGCAGAGGCTTCCCAGCATCTCACTCCAGCGATGCTCGTGGATGAGCTGGATAAAGTTCAGCCCGGGTCAACCCCGATCTATATCTCACACCTCAAGCCCGGGCACATTGAGCTTTTGGTTCAGGAAATCTCGGGGATCACAAGATACAACCTGTTCGTTCTAAAAGAAGGGGATGTGCTCAAGACCAGTGAGATAAAAAAGAGTGAGAGCAAGGGCCATCTGCCGGAACTGGAAGAGCCTCTTGCGGATAAAATTCCGCGCTTTGATTTCTCCAAGGACCTCTATGAACAGCGCCAGGACATAGAGCGGGAATTCGGAGAGAGCTTTGCCGCAGGGCAGTTGATTTTCGAGGAACGCGAGCCAGGGAACACAATGTATATTATCCAGGAGGGCAGGGTGCAGGTGTTTCGTCGCATCCTCGGGGCGGAAAAGGTTCTCTCAGTGCTCGGGCCCGGTGACATCTTTGGCGAGATGGCGATGCTGAACCAACTGCCGCGCTCGGCCTCGGTGAGGGCGATCACTGATACCAGGGTGGTGGCATTTAATAAAGTGGCTTTTGAGAAGCTCTTGAAAGAGAATTACGGGGTTGTCCTCAAACTCATCCGCACCCTGGCTCAGCGGCTCGAGGAAGTGGATGTGCATATTGAAAACCTGATGTTCAGCGATAACGAGAGCAAGGTGATTAACACCATGATCCGGGCCGCCAGAGATGAAGGGATTCCTGTTGAGCGGGGCTATCACATCAAGCTCACCCCAGAGGACCTGGCGATCCGCACCGGCCTGCACCTAGACGCCTTAAAGGAGGTTCTGGCACGGTTCATGAAGTCACACCTCGTGCAATTGCACAAGAACACACTGGTCATTCGAGACCTGAAAAAGCTGGAGCGGCTCTTGTCCTACCTGGAACTGAAACACGAGTTCAAAGAAGTATAGACCGAGTCGAAATAACAAAATCCGGAAGTTTGGAACAGGTGATAGTTGCATGGAAAAGAGCGATAAAAGAAAAGTAAACAGCAGGCTTGTCAGGTGGGCGTTGATCATCGCAGGAAGCATCTCTGTGGGGCTTGGTGTTCTCGGGATATTTCTTCCTGTCTTGCCTACTACCCCTTTTCTTTTACTTGCCGCCCTATGTTATATGAGGAGTTCAGAAAGATTGAATAATTGGCTCTTGAATCATAAGTGGCTCGGACCTTACATTAAGCATTATTGAGAAGACAAAGCTATTCCATTAAAAGGAAAGGTTATTACCATTTCTCTTTTATGGATAACAATACTATTATCGGCTATCTTTGCAGTTGACATTCTTATAGTTAGAATCATCCTTATTCTAATAGCTGTCGGCGTTACTATACATGTTCTTTCTTTTCGAACTTTAATACAATGAAAGGGTGGCGGATACTCGCGCAGGAGGTATGGCCCGGGAAGTTCGGAGTTGTGTGCATATTACCATAATCAGATTCCTTATATAATCGGGCTGGACCTGCATGGAACTTTGCTTGAGCCGGGCGAGGTTCTCCGCGATGAACTGGTTCCTGAGATTGCCCGCGCACTGTCTGCGGTGCGAGAGAAGGCTCTCATATATCTTTGCACCGGCAATGATCTGAGCTTCGTGGATCAAAAGGTTCCCAGGAACCTCCGTGAACTCCTTGACGGATACGTGCTCGAGACCGGCTGTTCGGTGAGCAATGATAAAAAAGCCGAGACCATGCTGACCTCGCTTGAGGACAGGAATAAGATCAAGGAACTGGAGCGCCTGCTAAATCGGCAGGGGTTTGTCGAGCTCAATTACTTTGCCCATCGGCTGACCTCGATCGCAATGTTCACCGAGAACCCTCCCGGGTTCTTCAAAAAGGTCAAGGAGTTCGTGGACTCAACTCCATTCAAGGAGTCGGTGGATGTCATATATTCCAGTGTGGCCGTGGATATAATTCCCAGGGGCTACAATAAATTCAGGGGACTCGTGGCCGCGGCCCAGGGACGCAAGACCATCGGCGTAGCGGACTCGGTAAATGATCTGCCGCTTCTTATCTATGCTGACCATGCCTTTGCACCGGCAAACCTTGCACCACAGGTTGCCGGGTTTCTCGCGCATCCTGAAGACCCCTCCGGGAAGCAGAGAGGGATAAAGCCGCTGACAGAGGCCAGTGGCCTGGATGAGGACAAGCTTTTCGTAGCGGAATCCCGCGAGACCCGGGGCGTGATTGAAATCCTCGGATTCCTTGCCCGGCATCTACCATCCATAAAAGAATAACGACAGTAGGGGCGCGGCTCGCCGCGCCCAAATCGGGCAGGGCAAGCCCTGCCCCTACATGCGCTATACCTCGATAATCAACATTTGATGTCGCACACCCGGGAACAATACTCTATTTGTTGAATCTAAAAAATGTGTTAAGATGAGCTGACACAGGAGGAGAGCCATGGATATGGTCAAAGGGTCTCTGATGATGGAAACAGTCCGACTGATAAGGGCCAACAAGGACCTGAACTGGGATAAGCATCTCACTTCAGAAGAAATCAATTTGGCTCACAGCAAAATCCTTCCCTCCAACTGGTATCCCCTTTCTGCTTACGAGCACATGGGCTATGCCATATTTATGGAGGTAGGCAAGGGTGAGCTCAAGAACGCATGGACATGGGGCCGGTTCACCATGGAAGAGCTTGTAGGAAAGAGCTACAAGAATTTATTCCAGGGCCTGGATACAATGGCCGCATTCAGGAAGTTCGTATTTTTCCGAAAACAATTTTTCAAATTCGAGGATTCCAATTATGAGCCGCTCCAGATTGAGCCTTTGGGGGAAAAGGAGGTCAAAATTCATGTCAGGACCCCTACTGAAAGCAATCTGCTTGAGCCCTACGGCAACCAGATGGCAGGGAGCTACGAGCGGCTGGTGGAACTCTTCGGCGGAGAGAATCCCGGAGTCGAGTTCCTGGAAAAGCAGTGGGAAGGCGCAGACACCACCGTGATCAAGGTTACCTGGGAATAGCGGAAAGAACTCCATACCCTGTGTACATTCTCACTTGCCCGTTTGCCATCCTCCACGGTTGATAAGCACATGGACCTCGCGGCTTTTAGATTCTACCATCGGATATATAACCGCAAAGTCATCAAGCGCGTCTCCATTGAAATCAGTTATCCGGGGGTTCTTGAAAAGCTGAAGCGGCGAGGGCACAGAGAGCCTCAGGTCCGGAGCATGGTCAAACCGGTCTGGCCCCTGAAGGATGATCACCATCTCATCCTTGCTCATCCCTTGCAGGAAATCCATTCTTTCATCCCCGTTAAAGTCCCCATCCATGACCGGGAGAGTCCCCTCAATGGTGACACTCTTGAAATCGGTTTTGACCGAAGAATGATAAACAAAAAAGGGCTTCTGGGGGTATCGGCTTCCCTGCTCCAGCTTGTAGCATTCCGAGACCACATCGGCCCGGCCGGATAAAACCGTCTTGGCCGCGGCCCCCACACTCATGCTCATGTAATTCAAGAACAGCTCCTTCACGCCGTCCCCATCCAGGTCCGCCATATAAGGCCCTGCACCCGCGTTCTTGATGGTAATGATCTGTGATGCCTTGCCCTGAAGGATTCCAGGGTCATCCCCGAAATATACATACAGGTTGCTCGTGAGCCCGATGATGCCGCCGGTCAGGGTCATGGCGATGAAATCAGCCCTGGCGTTCCCGTTAATCTCGTCACCCATCAGGTATAAATCAGGCGCTATGCCGAAAGCAATGGGACGCCTCTCACGCTGTCTCCGAGTATTCTCATCCCAGAGAGAAAGTGCGATCCTCGCATCCGGCCTGGCCGGAAACTTTTCTCCATCCCGCTGGAAGAAGGCCAGGATGCAATCATCGCGAAACGCGACAAGGTCTTTCTTGCCGTCTCCGTTGAAATCAAGGGACAAGAACTCCGGAAGTAGATACTTGGCCTCTATAACAAACCCCGGAAGATAAGTGGGACTTACCCTCGCCTTCACACCGAGGCGCAACTCCTGGGGCCCTGAATCGGGACTCTGGTAAAGCATCGCGGATTCAAAACCCGGCAAAAGAATCTCATCATCTGAGTCCCCGTCCCAGTCCCGTGCGAAGTCCAGCACAGGTATCTGGTAGGAGTCCGCGACCGCAGTGAAGCAGGGCGCGCTGATCAAACGCCTGAAAGGGCCGTATCCCTTGCCATCAAACACCGCGGCCAGAAGGCCATTCGCGTCAATCAGCAATAACTCCATGCCCGCGGCCACTAGAACATCACCGACATCCACCAGCGTGGCATTTCCATCAAGAGGGATGGCCTGATCCGCGCTATCAGGGAATGAGCCATCATCCCTCTGAAAAAAAATAAACAAAGAACGATGATAATCAGGATACATCCCGGAAACACCTGTAACCACCAGGTCCAAAAGGCCGTCCCCGTTCAAGTCCTCGTCAATGAGCTCCTTGAGATGGCAATCCGACTTGAGGATGTAGTGGTCAAAGCGCGGCTCCGAAAGACCTGCTTTTGACACGAGAAGCAAAAGACAAATGATCAATTCGATATATCTGTATCTCATCAATCCAGTCCTTTCTCGCTTTTTCACCAATCGAGCATAGCAGAATTTTGCATTGGATGGAATACATCTCCGAATTTACGGTTCATCCGGCTAAAGAGTACCTTCCAGAGCGCCAGCCCCCTGAGGCATGGATTTTTAA
>CAZOMR010000186.1:0-6833 GCA_964580655.1 uncultured bacterium | reverse complement strand
AGCCTCTTGACCGCCTTAGCTTTAGCGGCGGCGGTTGGCGAAGTAGAAAGCTCTGACACCCGATTCCTGACCCCCCTCTTCCTAGAGATCAAAACCTTTCTTTTTTAAATCCTTTTTGGAAGAAACTTTAATTCCATCCATAAGTCTTATTACATATACGTGAACTTGATATTCATCCATATCTACTGTAAATTTATACTTCTTTTTAGTTTTATTTAATCTTACTTTTCTTCCACCTGTAGGAATATCCCAAGAAATAACTTTTGGCTATTGCGAAGGTATATGTCCATGAGTTTTATAATAATAAAAATTTTTTTCCACTTCAAATGCAGTCCCCCTTATCGGCTCGCTTTCATCATCCTCTTGAAAATGAACAAGCAGATCAGGCCCCTTGACTGATCCTATATAAGCTAAAGTTCTAAAATCTTTAAAGGGCAAAGCGTTAAGCGCTTCTAATTTCCATAATATAGCATTTACCTCATCTTCATATTGAGGTTCCCTCATGAGCAAAATAGAATCTTCTCCTTCCCTTTCAAAAACGACCCAATTTTGTTCTTCAGACTCAATTGATTTTTTTTCATCTAAGATGTATGATGCTGTAGCTTTATGTTTCTCTTCTTTGGGAATTTGCCTAAATTCAAGATATTCCTTACTTGTTTCAAGATTTTCAAAAAGTTCTTGCACAACTTTCTTAAATTCACGAGCCTCTCTTGAATCAATAAGGTCACTTCTAGATATATTCATTTCAGTATGCATTTTGTCACACTCAACAATTAAGCAAGTCTTATAATATCCAGGATTAGCTGTTGCTATAGCTCTTGCACCTAATTCCTCTAAATCTAACTCGAAATAAGGTATTCCTTTAGTTGAAAGAATCAATCCTTTACTATAATCTGAATTTGGTAGATTAAAATCTTCTGGAATCCATGTTAAAAAGCCTTTAAGTACAACTCTCATCTTCTTAGATGACTTAGGTATTAAATTAACGAAAAGAGTTTTCTTGTTTTTATCCAGGAAAAGCCCTTTATCATTTAACTCCTTGTTTTCCCAAGGAATCATTTTAAGCTCAGGGAATCCAAACCCTAATTTCTCTTGCTTTCCGAGAATAGAAATGATTATTTCTGGCGGATTTGCTCTATCTCTCGTGAATCCAAGAAATGTTCTATGTAAAACAAAATCTTTTATATCAGAAAAATTATGTTGCTCTATTTCAGCATCAGGAGGATGTCCTATAATCTTGATTTTTGTTCCAATAGGAAATTCTTTATCTTCAAAAGTACTTAAACGTGGTTTGGGTTTAAGGTTTCTTTCTAAAGAACTCCATGGTTCATTAATTTTTACATTGTGAAGATTGTTATCAGATTTATATTTTGTCTCCACCTCTAGGGCTTTAGATTGGAAAGCTAGCTTAGAGCCCAAACCTTTAAAACCAAATTCATCAGATTTAAGACCTATTACCGAGCTAAGACCTAAACCTAAAAATCTATCTAATCTTCCGGGAATTTGGTCACTTCCCAAATAATTCATTCCACAACCATTATCAGAAATTTCCCACATATGTCCTTCTTTACCTATCGTATATGTGATTTCTATTTTAGTAGCTCCAACCTCTTTAGCGGCAGCATTGGAAAGAAGTTCTCTGACTAGATCAAATGGCCCTCTTCTTTCTCTTACCAATAATTTTAAAATGCTGATTTCTTGAGTAAAGTAATCAATTTCTTTGCCTTCGGATTTTTTGATATAATCCTCTATTGCCATCTCAATATCTCCTTTCCATTGATAAAATTTCACTCATCCAAATTTCTGTTTAACCCGTTGAAATTAAAAAGAAATTCAATAATGCTCTCCTTCTTTTAAAGAAATGAGGTCAGACCTTGACATTGGACATTTCTCCCATCAGTCTCCTTCTTTCAGATTATTTTCAACAATCCTTGCGGCGGGGTGGTTGGACGCTCGCGGTCGGTTTTTTTCAACTTCCTAGCCGCTCTGAAGTTGGGGTCAACGCATAACTTAATAACTTAAGCCGTTGATACTTTCAATGCCTCGATTGTTCTTTAAATCTTTCTCGCCCTCCCTACATGATATGAGTTTATCACATCCCTGAATATTTGTCAACCGCGTGACGCGGGTCTTAGTAGGCCTCCCGTTGGCCTACAGCTCTTTGAGTCGCTCTGTCTCTCCCTCCTGGCTACTAAAAGGGATTCTATCTACGAGCTCAACAAATATGACTTATGTTATAGTAAGTATACCCCTCCCCTCACATTTGTCAAGAGTTTTTTTCAATTTTTTGGATTTTTTAAAAGTCTTTAATTTTCAATAGGTTATAAGCGGGTGGGAAGCATAAACACAGGCGTGATCAGGCTTGAGGCGGAATGCGCAGGCAGGAGTGCCTGCGCCCCGAATGACTACTTTTTCATTCTGTATTCATCCTACGGATCTTCGATCTGTGTAATCTGCGCCACCTACCGGTGGGGGGTAGTTATCTGGCTACTGACTACTTTAAGTCCTTGGTGTCTTGGTGGTTAAAATTATCTTCTTCTTTGCGTTCTCTGCGTCTCTGCGGTGAATAATCCGGGTTAAAAAACTGCTTACTGAAATAGCGGCTCAAGACCGCATGCGCTTGATCAATGGATCGGTAAGGCCGGCCTCTTGGAAGCCCTTCTCGCGGAGTATGCAAGCATCGCATCTGCCGCATGGAGTGCCATCAGTGCCCGGGTCGTAGCAAGAATGGGTAAGAGAGAAATCAACACCTAGTTCCATGCCTTTGCGGATGATCTCGGCCTTGGTCATCCTGAGTAACGGGGTCTGGATGATGGGGCCTTTTCCTTCCCTGCCGGCTTTGGTTGCAAGCTGTGCCATGCTTTTGAAAGCCCGGATATAATCGGGCCTGCAGTCCGGGTAGCCTGAGAAGTCGAGGGCGTTCACGCCGATGAAGATAGCCTGTGCGGAAAGCGCCTCTGCCCATGCCAGTGCCAGAGACAGAAAGACAGTGTTTCTCGCAGGCACATAAGTGGGAGGGATGCCCCTGCCGATCGCCTTTGCGCTCCGGCCCTTGGGCACCCTGCCGTGGCCCAACAGCGCGGACTCTCCCACCTGTCTCAGGTCTACCTTCATGACGAGATGTTTTTTCAGGTTCAAGCGCCGCGAGATTTTCTTTGCGCATTGAATCTCGCGGCTGTGTATCTGGCCGTAGTCCAGAGTCAGGGCGTAAATCTCAAAGCCTTCATCCCTGGCCATGGCCGCGCAGACAGCGGAGTCCATGCCGCCGCTAATCAGCACCACGGCTCTTTTTTTCGTTCCTCCTGGATTTTGCTTGCCTGCTGGAGATTTCATGATGATTTTTTCCCCGGGCCCTTCTTTGAACCCTTCTTTCCCTTCAGGGGAACGATATTTTTGCATTCAGGGTATCCGGAACATGCGAGGAACGGGCCGTATCTTCCGCGCTTTATGACCATTGGCTTGCCGCACTTATCGCAGACCTGTTTGTCGGAGGCTTTTTCCTCCACTATCTCGATTTTTTCATCCTCGGAACGCTGGAAGTTCTTCGTATTTTTGCATTTGGGGTATCCGGAGCAACCGAGGAATTCTCCGCGTCTGCCCCTTCGGATGACCATGGGCTTTCCGCAGAGCTCGCATGTGATGTCTGTCTCCGTGCTCTTGCGGGATACCGGGGTAATGTTCCCCTCTTCATCTCGCTCGAACCCCGAGGTATATTTACATTCAGGGTATCCGGGGCATGCGAGGAATTCTCCGTGTCGGCCTCGGCGGATGACGAGCTCTCTCCCGCATTCAGGGCAGGTAAGATCAGTAGGGATGCCGGTCTTGATCTCACCGATGACCTCCGGGGCCTTTTCAAGCTCCCTTGAGAAGATGTCATAGAATTCCCTTAGCAGTTTGACCCAGTTGAGTTCGCCATCCTCCACCTGGTCAAGCCTCTCTTCCATCCCGGCCGTGAACCTGATGTTGAGCACATCGGGAAAGCTTTGCACCAGGATGTCGTTTATGAGGAATCCGAGGTCCGTGGGCTGAAAATTACGCTTGTCCTTGCGCACATATTTTCTGTCCTGGATGGTGCTGAGAATCTGTGCGTATGTGGACGGCCTTCCGATTCCCTTGTCCTCCAATTCCTTTATCAGGGAGCTCTCGGAGAAGCGCGGGGGAGGCTGTGTAAAATGCTGTTCCGGCAACATGCGGATCAAATTCAATTCCTGTCCTTGCTTGAGTGAGGGAAGTCTAGCGGAATCTCGCTTTTCCTCGCCCTGCTCCTCGTAGGCCGCGAGAAATCCCTTGAACCTGATGACTGATCCTGTTGCGCGAAATAGAAAGCTCTTGACCGGGATGTCCACCGAGGTCAAATCAAGAATAGCGGGGGACATCTGGCTTGCGACGAAACGGTTGTAGATCAGCTCGTAGAGCCGTAGATGGTCCTTGTCCAGATATGATTTAACCTGCTCAGGGGAATACTCCAGGGAGGTGGGGCGGATGGCCTCGTGGGCTTCCTGCGCGGTCTTCTTGGTCTTGAATGTATTGGGACTCTCCGGCAGATATTCAGGGCCGAAAACCCCCCTGATATGATTCCGCACCGCATCAAGCGCCTGCTGGTTTATTCGTGTGGAGTCGGTGCGCATGTAGGTTATCAGGCCCACTGACCCTTCGGGGCCCAGAGTGATGCCCTCATAGAGACCTTGTGCAATGCGCATGGTTCTTTTGGCAGTGAATTTGAGCCGTCGGGCCGCATCCTGCTGAAGAGTTGCGGTGATGAATGGAGGCTGAGGCTTTCTCTTTTGTTCACGCCGCGTGATTTTTGAGACGATAAATTTTTCGCCCTTGACCGCAGAGGCGACCGCGTCTGCCGCGGCCTGATCCGGCAGGTAGGTCTTCTTCGGGTCATCATCCACCGGGCCGGACTCGACTTTTTTATCATCCATCTGCACGAGTCGGGCGCGGAAGACCGGAGGCTCATCAGCCTCAAGTTCGGCTTGGACTGTCCAGTATTCCCGTTGCACAAATCCCTGGATTTCGCGTTCACGCTCGCATATAATGCGCACTGCAACGCTCTGGACCCTTCCTGCTGAAAGGCCTCGCTGAACCCTTTTCCACAAAAGCGGGCTGACCTGATAGCCGACCAGTCGGTCGAGGATTCTTCTCGCCTGCTGAGCTTCAAAGCGGTTCTGATCAAGGTCTCCGGCATTGCGAATGGCTTCCTGAACCGCAGGCTTTGTGATCTCGTTGATGAGCACGCGCAGAATTTTCTGTTTGGAGCCTTTTTCCCGCAAAAGCCGTGCGATGTGCCATGCGATGGCCTCGCCTTCCCTGTCCGGATCAGGCGCAAGGTATATCCGGTTGACCTTCCTGGCCGCATCTCTCAGCTTCTTCACCACTTTCTCTTTATCAGGGAGCACGATGTATGTCGGCTCAAAATCTTTCTCAAGATCAATGCCCAGCTCTTTCTTCGGCAGGTCCATGACATGGCCCACGCTGGCCTTGACCGTAAATTCTGGCCCGAGATATTTCTCGATGGTCCTGGCCTTGGCCGGTGATTCTACAATGACGAGTGATGAAGGCATGGTCAATACCATGTCCTGATAAAGCGTTTGCCAGGAAGCTGGCGCACAAGCCCCTGGAGCTCCAGGCTTAACAGGATAGCATTCGCATCCCCTGGACTTAGTTTGCTCTTTTTCACAAGGTCATCAAAGTGTGTCGGGGACTCATCAGTCCCGGGGATGACAAGAAGGAGGTCCCTTTCGCCGGATAAAAGCGACTCGGATTTGCGTTCAAAAAGAGGCCCGAGTTTTTTCTCAGGGAGTTTCAGAAAGGGAACTTGGGGGCGAAGGTCTTCGATAATATCTTCCGCACATTCCACGAGACGAGCGCCCTGCTTGATCAATGAATTGGTTGCACGGCTGTCAGGATGGCCGGCCGGACCCGGGAGGGCATAGACCTGGCGGTCCTGGTCAAGGGCTAGCCGGGCAGTGATAAGGGACCCGCTTTTTTTACTGCGTGCCTGCACCACGAGCACACCGAGACTCAGGCCGCTGATGATGCGGTTGCGAGAGGGAAAATTTTCCGGAGATGGCGATGTGCCCAGAGGAACCCCTGATACCACAGCCCCCTTTTCTATCAGGCCTTGATACAATGATTTTTTTTCCTTCGGGTATATCACATCCACGCCAGTGCCTAGCACTGCAATGCTTCGGCCTCCTACGGCCAGTGCGGCTTCCTGGGCAATGGAGTCCACTCCGCGGGCCATGCCGCTTACCACGGTAATCCCGGCTTGAGCCAGCCCCGCCCCGATTTGAGATGCCAGGGCGCGTGCGTATTCCGTGGGCTCGCGTGTTCCAACAACAGCAACAGCCGCTCTATCCTCTGGCAGGAGCTTTCCCATACAGTATAAGACAAGCGGAGGGTCAGGGATATGACGAAGGTTCTCCGGATAGTCCTCGTGATCCAGCGGGATCAGGCTGACGCCCAGGTCCTGACATCCCAGGTATTCCTTTTCAGCCTCCTCCCGACCCTGGAAATTCTTTATGCACGCGATCAGGTTTTTGCCGATCCCTGTAATTGAGTATAGCTCTTCATCGGATGCGGAAAAAATGGCTTCCGGGGATTGAAAATGTTCGAGCAGTTTTTTCCCCGAAGCAGGCCCGAGCCCCTGGACTCCCTGCAGGCAAAGCCACATAATGATACGGTCTTTTCCCATGTAATGCCAAATTCAACTATGGATTCGAGGTATTACCCTATCCTTTTCTTTCTGCTCATGTCAAGGGAAGATAAACCTGAGGGTGTGCGACATATTTGGTGAATCATTTTTTTAACCCCTTTTTTGGGTTTAT
>CAZOMR010000185.1:0-6865 GCA_964580655.1 uncultured bacterium | reverse complement strand
AGGAAGACACCTCTCTCTAAGGTGGAATCGGGCTTGAGAACTTTTGACTGCCGAGAAAAGGAATAAAAGAGAAAAACATGATGGCGAGAAATATTGCCCTGATAACCCTTGGGCTATTACTCACGGGTGTAGCGGGATGCGCAAAATTACATGGCGGCTTAAAGCAGGTGCATGGTCAAGAGCTAAGCGAGCTTGCAAACAACGACATCAAAGAAAGTAGTGGGCTGGCTTTTAGTCAGCGCAGTCGGAATATTCTTTGGACTCACAATGATTCCGGAGACATGCCAAGAATTTTCGCGTTTGATTTGAATGGTCGGGACATGGGAGTCTTTGAAATCGAAGGTGCAAGAGCCATTGATTGGGAGGATATGGCTTCGGTGCTAATAGGCTCTGAGAGCTACCTGATAATTGCAGATGTGGGAGACAACACACATCAGCGTGACTTTTACACTATATATCTGGTGCGTGAGCCGGAGATAGATTTTACGCACGAGAATGCAAATGGTGTTCTTGGTATTGCACGAGAAATTACATTCAGATATGAAGACGGGCCCAAGGACTGCGAGGCCGTGGCCATAGAGCCGACTACCAAGACCATCTTTCTGGTGACCAAAACTTTAGGAGCTAAATGCAAGGTATACAGCCTGCCGCTTAATACAGTAACACAAGGGGAAATTGTCACGGCCAGGGTGGTCGCATTTCTAAAGATTAACCTGGCGACGGCCATGGACATCTCACCGGATGGACGCCGCGCAGTGATTCTGACCTATCGAAACGCGCATGAATTTATCCGTAACAAAGGAGAGAAATGGGCCGAAGCATTCAAACGCAAAGCATCTGTCATACGCATGCCAAGCCGGCATCAGGGCGAGTCTATTTGTTACGGACCGGACGGGATGACGCTGTATCTGACCAGCGAGAAATATCCATCACCTTTATGGGAAGTCCGGATACCACGGAAAATCGGCAACAATAGCCTGTCATATAAGCTATTTGCCATTTAATTTAAATTGTATACAATTAAGGTTCGCCTTAAACATGAACATCTCGTGTATTTAGCGAGGTATCCTATATTCATGCTCATGTCTTCAAATATGTGTAAAGCGTTACGCTTGCATCAATACGGTAGCCAGGGTGGTAAGGAGGATAGGATAATGATTATCAACAGGGCACTTTTCATTCTTGTGATTGCGATTATACTTTTTGGAGCAAGCTTGGCTCAGGCACAGGTATCCTGCACCGAGCCTGTGGAGACGACCTCCGGGCTGGTGCGCGGGATGCGAGAGTCCGATACCGAGACATGCGTCTGGCGGGGCATACCCTATGCCGCGGCGCCTGTGGGTGAACTGAGATGGACTTCTCCCCGGTCCATGCCAAAGTGGTCCGGCGTGAGAGATGCTACAAGGTTCGGCAATCGGTGTATGCAGAAGGGCATCTTCACACTTGAGGTTCAAACGGCTGAAGAGGGAATGAGCGAGGACTGCCTTTATCTTAATATCTGGCGGCCTCGGAAGTCAGGAGTTTTCCCGGTCATGGTCTGGATACATGGCGGCGGATATACCGGTGGCGCGGCTAATACAGGAATGTACCTGGGCGACCGCCTTGCCGAGGCCGGCGATGTGGTTGTGGTGAGTTTTAATTACCGGCTGAATGTTTTCGGCTTCTTCGCCCTTCCTGCGCTCCGGGACGAGGACCCGAATGGTAGCACTGGCGGGCAGGGCACCCTTGACCAGGTGGCCGCGCTAAGGTGGGTGCATGAGAACATAGCGAAATTCGGAGGAGACCCCGGGAATGTTACCATCTTCGGCGAGTCAGCCGGCGGATGGAGCGTGTGCACCATGGTGGCAACTCCACTTGCAAAAGGCTTTTTCCAGCGCGCCATCCTGGAGAGCGGCGGCTGTGAGCAAAGCAGGGACCTTGAAGCAGGATACGACTCCGCAAGAGATGCCGCTTCCAGACTCGGGTGTGATCCTGATGACTTGAATTGCCTTCGTGCCCTGCCAGCCAGAAAGGTTCTCGGAAAGGGCTCGGGAGGAATGGATGAGATGGCCTCCATGCCGCATCACGATGGCTATGTCCTCACTGATACCCCTCTGGCCATGATCCGATCCGGCAACTACAACAAGGTGCCGTTCATGGCCGGAAGCAACCGCGATGAGTTCGGCAAGGCTCTCAAGCTCATTCCAGGCTACTATTTCACCCGGCCGGCAAATTATGAAAAGAAGCTCACAGGTCGGGGATTTTCACAGGATGATGCTGAGAGGCTTGTGGAGATGTATCCATTGAGCGAGTTCAACAACCGGCCGGTGGAGGCCTACGGCCGGATGTTCGGCGCGGATCAATCCCTGGCATGTCCCACTTACCAGGGCCTTTTAGCCGCGGCAGATCAGCAGGCAGATACCTATTACTATCATTTTGATTACGATGATTTCAGATACGGCAAATACATCGGCGCGGCCCACTGTATGGAGGTGCCATTCATCTTCAACACCATGGACAGACTTCCCATGAACCTGTTATTCAAAGAAAAACACATTGAGGATGCGCGTGCGCTCCAGGAGATCATCCAGGGCTACTGGATAAATTTCGCGAAGACCGGAGACCCAAACGGGCCTGACCTGCCCCACTGGCCAGTGTTCGAGCCTGACTCACAGAAGGTCCAGGTTCTTGACACACATACCCGGACTGAACCAGCGACAGACATTGCCGAGAGATGCGAATTCTGGGAAGATCACCCGGAGAGACCCCAAGCGACCTTCTAATATCCTTATTCTCTCCTGGCCTTTATTATCTAAAACCTGGTGGAATTCAGGTCCCCGTTGATCAGCTTGACCACGGCGAAATCCGGAAGAAGCCGGTAAATCAGGTTGATGCAGGCATGGTCTTGCTCTATGCGGAAGAAGTTGTGCAGGTCTATTCCCAGTTCCTCGCACAGGATGAGCCGATTGGTCCCTCCGTGAGCGTAGAGGGCCACCATTCCGGAATTATCTTTTACGATCTTGCGGTAGGCTGGCATCACGCGCTCGCGCATATCAAGCAGGCTTTCACCCCCCGGGAACCGGTTATCTACCCAGTTGAGAGCCCTGTTCAGATCATCACCCAATTTTTTCAGGCCCTCCGTGTAAGGAAGATTCTCCAGGTCCCCGAAGTTAAGCTCCCGCAGTTCAGGAACTACATTGAGCTTTAACCCGACCTTTTCCGCAAGCATCTGGGCTCCCTGGCGCGTGCGGCTGAGATCACTCGAGTAGATGGCATTCACTTTAGTCCGGGCCAATCTTTCGGCAACATCTTGCATCTGCCTTTTGCCCTTTTCGGTGAGCGGTGAGTCCGTGTAGCCGTCGAGTCTTTTATCCATCCACCCCTCGGTCTCGCCGTGCCGGACAAGGATAACCTTCAACCTGGGCTTGAAAAGTTCATCATCCATCTTGCTATATCCTGATCTCCGGCCTTCTACTTGGTCTGGCCCACGGTTTCCCACATCGGGGGGTTATCCTCCAGGTATTCTGTCCAGAATTCACAGCGCTCCTGATACCTCTCGGACACAGGCTCATTCCTGACATTTACATCCAGTATCTGGACTCTCTGGTCATCCGGCCTGAATGGCTTCCACTTAGGCAGGTCCGGCCCGTTCGGGTCTCCGGTCTTCGCGAAATTTATCCAGTAGCCCTGGATAATGGGAACCAGTTTTTGGGCATCAGCCAGTTTCTTCTTCGGGTAAAGCAGGTTCATGGGACTGCGGTCAAGTGAGTTGAATACAAAGGGTATCTCCATGGCATGTAGTGCCCCGATATATTTGCCGAAGCGCATGTCATCGAATTCAAACCGGTAGTAATACGCCTGCGGCTGGTATGCGGCCACCGCGGCCATGCTGTCATAAGTGGGGCAAGCAAGCGATGCATCGGTCGAGGCCTCGCCATAGGCATGCTTCGGCTTTTTGTATTCGGACACGGGATACAACTCCATGACTTTATCCGCATCCTTGCCGAATATCTTTCTTGCGCGGTTCTTTTTTCTCGGTGCAATCAGCGGGGACAGTGACAGCAGAGCGGTTACCTCGTCGCGGTTGCTTCCAGCCATGAAAGACACATTGTTGAATTCGCCTGACTGGATCATTGCAAGCGGAGAATCCAAAAGCAGGTAGCCGTCATGACGGGGCACATAATTAAACCCCTCAAGCATGCCTCCCACCATCTTGTCCAGGATTTCGGTCGCGTCCTTGCTACGCAGACAGGCAAGGTCATCCGGATCACACCCTACCTCACGCACGGCATCTCTTCCCTGCTCAAAGCCTTTTTCCATGGAAGTGCTCGCAAGACACCCGCCGCTCTCAAGGATGGCGCGCTGGAAAAAGCCTTTTGCAAGTGGAGTTGCCACCATGGTGCACACGCTCCATCCGCCGGCTGACTCGCCGAAGATGGTAACATTCCCTGGGTCCCCTCCGAATTTCGCTATGTTTTCATGCACCCACCTTAGCGCGGCCACCTGGTCAAGACTGCCGTAGCTCCCCGCACTTTCGTGCTCATCCTCTTTCGCCAAGGCCGGGAGCGCGAGAAACCCGAAAGCATTCAGCCGGTAATTGATGGTCACAACCACCAGGTCCCCGGTCTCACTCAGCCTATCTCCCTGATAAAACTCCGAGCCGCCTGTGCCGCCCGTATATCCGCCGCCGTGTATCCAGACCATGACCGGAAAGACCCCGGACTTCCGAGGCCCCCAGATGTTCAGGTAAAGGCAGTCCTCGCTCATGTCGCCTTTATCGGCATTGACAGACTCCATGAGACCCTTCTGCATGCACCTGTCCCCGAATTCATAGGCCTCGCGAACACCCTCCCATTGCTCCGCGGGCTCAGGCGCTCGAAAGCGAAGCTCCCCCACCGGAGGCGCGGCATAGGGTATGCCCTTCCAAGAGCAGGTCCCGGTATCCTCGTCAGCCTTGCCCTTCACAAGGCCCGAAGCCGTTTCCACCGGAGCCTCGCAGGAAAGGTAGTCCCCTGCTAAAGCCTGCGAGAATGAAAGACTAAAAATTACCAGTATCACAATGACTACCTTTACCATTAGCTCCTTCATCTTTTCGCCCCCCCCCTTTTTAATTTTGGCTTGAATAAAAGTATATCATAAAAAGCGGGGGATGCTATTTTCAATTGACAGAAATTTCCCCGGGTGTTAAATGCTATGTTGGCAAGGGGGAAATAAATCATGAGCGCAGAATCGGTTTCTTTCCGGGAGAAGAGTTTCTGGCTGGATGAGGATTACATTCCGAACGCATCGCTTGGCACAAACATTGATGTTGATGTGGCGATCATCGGAGGAGGGTTCACTGGTTTGAGCGCGGCGTATTTTCTGAAAAAAGAGGATGCGAATCTCAAGGTCGCTATCCTGGAGAAGGATGTGATCGGGTATGGCGCTAGCGGCAGGAATGGCGGGTTCTCCATGAGTCTTCTAGCGGAGAACTCGATGGACCTTGTGTATTTCGCCGGAGGCCTGGAGGCGGCCAGGGCGGCGCACCAGTATATGCGGGCCGCGGTGGACCATGTTGACTACATGGTCAAGGAATACGCCCTGAATTGCGACTACGAGAAGAACGGGCTTATGACAATGGCCTTGAACCCGGCACACATCAAGAAGATGCAAGGATATGTTGAGACCTACAGAAAGCTCGGTAGCGACTGCGAGTTTCTTGACCGGGACGAATTGAAAAAGCGGTTCAACACGGAAGCTTTCTACGGCGCGCACTACGACAGGCACTGCGCGATATTGAATCCTGCCAAGCTCTGCCGGGAGATGAAACGCGTTGTTGAGGGGATAGGTGTCGAGGTCTTTGAGGGCACGCCGGTTGAGGGGTATGATGAGGGGAACACGATTCACATCCGCACGCCCAATGGCAGTGTTTCCGCGAAGACCGTGGTCATGGCCACGAATGCCTTCAGCACCCAGCTGGACTGGAGGTACTCAAAGCTGGCCATGCCGGTTTTCACCTACATTGTTCTCACCGAGCCCTTGACCGATGCTCAATATGATTCCATCGGCTGGAAGGGCAGGGAGGGAATAGAGACCTCGCTCTCAATGATAAATTACTTCCGGCTTACCGCTGACAACCGCATTGCCATGGGCGGCGGGGATGCGCTCTATTTCTACAATGACAACCTTGACCACGACCAGGACTCCTATGCATTCAGTGTGGCGCATCGCGACCTGGTTCACTTCTTCCCGCAACTGGAGGGCATCAAGATCACGCACAAGTGGGGCGGACCGGTCTTCATGAACCCGGACTGGATACCATCTTTCGGCAGAACCGGGGACCACAAGAACATCATATATTCCATGGCATACTCAGGCCACGGTGTTGCCGGCGCAAACTATTCAGGAAGCCTTATCCGCAATCTTTACTTCCAAAAGGATAGCGAGTGGAAAGACCTCTTTTTCCGGGAGTATCAAACAAAGTGGAACTGGGAGATGGGCCTGGGAGTCAGATCCTTTCGCTGGCTAGGATTCAAGGCCTATGTGGCCTGGATGAAAATGATGGACTCACGCGCGATCAAGTCCCTGGAAAATTCTGCGGACAGACAATATTACTTAAAGCAAAGGTTTGCGAGGTGAAGAAATTTGACAACCTGTGTAAATATTAATCGTAAATGGTAAATGCTTATGCAGGACATTCCCCAAAAATCACCCTGATTTTTCGTCACTCACTACCCGTTCGCTCTCCTCGTCTTGCTCCGTGGCTACTCCTTAATGCCCATGGGGATCGTAGCGATTTCCTCTCTCCTCGGACAAGCCTATTTGTAACCCAAGATTTTGAGGAATGTTCAGCTTGGGTGTGCGACATAAATGGTGACTTTTTTCATTCTCGGCCGTAGAGGCGCTG
>CAZOMR010000184.1:0-6874 GCA_964580655.1 uncultured bacterium | reverse complement strand
GCCCGCGCGTGGCCGAGATGCTTGAGCGAAAAGGGCTGAGAACAGTTGAGGATGTGCTCTATCACATCCCCGCACGATGGGATGATCGCCGCGAGCTGAAGACTATCTCACGGATTCATCCCGGGGAACGCGTTACGGTCAAGGGAGAGATCGTTGCGGTCGGCATGCCGAGGCGCAAGGCCAGGATGCGCGCCTTTGAGATGGCGGTGGATGACGGCACCGGCATCCTGATCTGCAAGTGGTTTCATTATCAGGGCGACTATCTCCAGAAACGCTATCGCAAGGGCCAGCAGGTGATCCTCACCGAGGTGGCAAGGCTTTACGGCGGCAAGCTGGAAATGCACCACCCTGATGTAGAGATTATCTCCGAAGGATCCGGAGAAGATGAGTCTGGCGAGGATCATGATGAACAGGATCACCTCCGTATCATTCCTGTTTATCCGGCAACCGAGGGCTTGTATCAAAAAAGCATTCGCCGCATTGTCAGGCAGGCCCTTGATGGATACCTCCATCTGGTCCCGGATGTGGTGCCGCCATCCCTTTGCAAGAGCCGCGGCATGCCCGATATTGCCGAGGCACTGCGCCAGGTCCACGCTCCGGACAAGAAAGCGGATGTGCACGAGCTCAATCGCTTCCGCTCTCCGGCACATAAGAGGCTTGTGTATGAGGAGTTCTTCCTGCTTGAGCTTTGCCTTGCGCTTCAGCGCCGGGGCATTATCGAGGACCCCGCTATTCCCATCTCCGGCTCCGTCCGGCTTGCCCAAAACCTGCTTTCCCGCATTCCATTCAAGCTCACATCAGCCCAGGACAGGGTGATCCGGGAGATCACCGGGGACCTCTCAAGGCCGCGGCCCATGCACCGACTACTCCAGGGAGATGTGGGATCGGGAAAAACCGTGGTAGCGGTTCTTGCCGCGCTGTATGCTGTGGAGGCCAACCTTCAAGTCGCGATTATGGCCCCTACCGAGATACTTGCGGAACAGCATTTCCTCAACATGCACGGGTTCCTCGAAGAAGCGGGTGTGCGAGTGATACTTCTCAGCGCGGCTGTGCGAGGAAAGGCCCGAAGGCAGGCCCTTTTCGAGATAGAGCATGGCAGGGTGGACATCGTTGTCGGCACTCACGCAGTGATCCAGGAAAAGGTCAAATTCGCTAAACTCGGACTAGGTATCGTAGACGAACAGCACCGCTTCGGGGTGCTCCAGCGCGCCCGGCTCAAGGCCAAGGGCGCACAAGGCACCACACCGCATGTCCTGGTCATGACCGCCACGCCCATTCCCCGCACACTGGCAATGACAGTTTACGGAGACCTTGACATCTCTGTCCTGGACGAGATGCCGCCGGGCAGGCAACCGGTGCTGACCCAGGTCTTTCCGGAAAAGGACCGCAGTGAGGTCTATGCCATAGTGCGCGAGGAGGTAGATAAGGGAGGGCAGGTCTTCGTGGTATATCCCCTGGTGGAGGAATCCAGAAAGCTCGACCTGATGGATGCCACGCGCATGGCCGAGCATTTCAAGAATGACATATTCCCGCAGTTCCGCGTGGGCCTGCTCCATGGCCGGATGAGGCCGGAAGAGAAGGAAGCCATCATGCGCGCCTTCAAGGATAAGGAACTGGACATCCTTGTCGCAACCACTGTAATCGAGGTCGGGATTGATGTGCCCAATGCCTCGATCATGCTCATCGAGCACGCAGAGCGCTTCGGCCTGAGTCAGCTACACCAGCTTCGCGGCAGAGTCGGAAGGGGTGAGAGGAAATCAAGGTGCCTTTTGCTTGCGCAATACACGCGCTCGGATGATGCATGGCGAAGGCTCAAGATAATGGAGGAGACAAACGATGGTTTCCGGATAGCGGAGGAAGACCTGGCCATCAGGGGACCGGGAGAGTTCCTCGGGACTAGACAGTCAGGGCTCCCGGATTTCCGTATAGCGAATATCATGCGCGATGCTAAAGTCCTGTCTGAAGCCCGAACCGACGCCTTCCGCCTCATCGCCGAAGACCCCGAACTCGAAAAGCCGGAACACCTACTCCTCAAGCAAGTCCTCATTAAGCGTTGGGGAAAACGAATCAACCTGGCGAGAGTGGGATAAGGCCTCCAAGACAAGAAGGCCTTAAAGGAATATCGGGATGTTGCGAAGGAAGTCCGGAGAAAATTCTCATAGCTTTTGGCAAAACAGAAAATTTATTCGCCTGCGGTCCAAGTTGACATCCTGGACCTCTATTTGAACTCGGTCTCCGAGGGAGAAGCTCAGTCTGCGGCTTCGGGATCTGAGGGTATGCTTTTTCTCATCGTAGATAATGTCGCCTCGCCTTCCTCTGTCTCCAGAAAGACTTTCTGTCGGGATCATGCCTTCCACGAAGGGATCATCCAGTTGGACGAAGATTCCGAATTGTGTCAATCCGGAGACTATTCCTGAGGATTTTTCTCCGATCTTTTTGGCCATCAGCTTGGTGGCATAGAAATCCATCATTTCCCGTTCCGCATGTTCCGCGGCTCGCTCCTGTTCCGAACAGTGCTCAGAAGCGGCCTTTATGTCTTCCGGCGCGGCTGGTCCCTTTTGTGCGGGCATCCCGGTTTTTGCCTTTAACAGCCGATGCACAATCAGGTCAGGATAGCGCCGGATAGGAGATGTGAAGTGACAGTAGCGCTCAGCGGCCAGGCCGAAGTGACCGAGGTTTTTCGGACTGTAGCGCGCGAGCATCATGGATCGAAGAAGGAGCATATTCACAAGCGCGGCAAAAGGCTTTCTGTCTGCGGCCTCAAGCACGCGCTGGTAGTCGCGTGGCCTGATTTTTTCCGGGTTCTGGTTTTTTAAAAGAAGCCGAATTCCCATGCCCCCGAGAAATTCATCAAGTTCTTTCACCTTCTCCGCAGGCGGCGGTTCGTGAATTCGATAAACAAAAGGGCCGGCCTCATTCGCCATGTAGTCCGCAACAGCCTCGTTTGCGGCAAGCATGAACTCCTCGATCATACGGTGGGCTATGTTTCGCTCTTTTCGCACGATGGTCTTGACCTCGCCGTGTTTATCAAAGATAACCCCTGGCTCGGGTAGATCAAGGTCAATACAGCCTCGCTTGCGCCTTTGTCTTATTCGTAGCTCGGCAAGCCCGCGCATAATCTCAAGGGAATTAACGGCACCCGCATATTTCCTTCGAGGCCCCGGGTTGCGATCAAGGATCACCTGCTTGACCTCATCGTAGTTGAGCCTATGCCTGCTCCGAATCACACTGGGATAAAAACGAAAGCCCTTTCGCCTGCCATTCAGGTCGAACTTCAGCTCCGCTGTCATGGCCAGCCTATTCGTGCGCGGATTGAGACTGCATATCCCGCTTGAGAGTTGATCGGGAAGCATGGGCACGGATCGGTCCGGAAAATATACACTTGTCCCCCGATCGTATGCCTCCCTGTCCAGCGCGCTCATAGGCGGAACATAATGGCTGACATCAGCTATGCTCACCCAGAGTGTATAGCCGGCCTTTGTCTTCTGGATCGCCACTGCATCATCAAAGTCGCGCGCCGATGCCGGGTCAATCGTGATAAAGGGAATTCCCCGGAGGTCTTTTCGACCCCGAAGTTCAGATGGCTTGACTCTGTTTGGGGCTCTGGATGCAAGCTGATTCACTGGTTCCGGGAATAAGTCCTTGAACCCATGCTCTAATAGCACTGCCCTGGACTCAACCTCCCTGTCCCCCTCCCTTCCGAGCACCTCGACTATCTCGCCCCTCGGGCCGCTCATGGGGCCTGGGTATCGTGTTATCCTTGCGAGCACTATCTCGCCGGCCTTGGCCTTGCCCCTGTATCTGGACTCGATCCAGACCGTATCGCGCACTCGCCCATCTCTCGGAACAACCTGTCTCCCATTGAAAAAGCCCACTATCTCTCTTCTCTTGCGTTCAAGAACTCGAATGACCCTGCCCTCCAGGCGATTTCCTGCTTTGCGCCTGATCACCCTTACGAGCACCTTATCCCGGTGCATGGCCTCTCCAAGATTACGCTCCCCTATAAACACATCGGGTGTTCCATCCTGATCAGGCCTTAAAAAACCATACCCGTCCGGATGACATTCAAGTGTGCCAGCAATTTGAAGGGATTTTCTGGAACCGCCTCTCGAGCCCGGACCGCCTTTGTATTTTCTTCTTGCCATTTGTTCTGCTTTACACAAAAACAAAAGGGAAAGCACCAGCCTCCCCTCTTGCCTGATTTGATATTATGATGCCTGTCTTCTTATTTCAACATGTCTCGGCCAAAGCCAAGGATGTGCCGTGCCACGATCAAGGTTTGTATCTGTCCGGTACCTTCAAAGATGTCGTTGATCTTGGAGTCCCGCATCCATTTTTCCACAAGTAGCTCGCGTGAGTATCCTATGGAACCGAGCAGTTCCACGCATTTCTGCGTGACGAGTGTCGCGGCCCTGCCAGCCTTTTGTTTGGCCATGCTTGCCTCGAGACTGTTCCGGAGACCATGGTCCATAAGCGATGCGGCACGCCAGATAAGGAGTCTCGCGGCTTCGAGGTTAGCCTCCATTTCGAACATATCCTTTTCCACCGCGGACAGCCGGTGTTTGCCCACTCCATAGCGGAACTCTATGCCCTGTTCTTCCAGCTTTTCACGCGTGAACTCCAGCGCGGCCCTTGCCACGCCGAGGGCCATTGCCGCAACCGCGGGCCGGGTGGCGTCAAAAGTTGCCATCACGCCCTTGAAGCCTGCAGTTGTCTTGTCTTTGACAACCTCTGGATTGCCCAGGATATTGTTATATGGAATCCGGCAGTCCTCCAACACGATGGATGCAGTGTCCGATGCGCGGATGCCGAGCTTGTGCTCAAGCTTGGTCACCGTCATTCCAGGGGTGCCCTTGGGCACGACAAAGGACTTGATCCCTGCCCGGCCTGCGCTCTTGTCCACAGTGGCCCAGACCACCACGGCGCCACAGCGGTCGCCCGAAGTGACGAATATCTTCTCCCCGTTCAGGATCCACTCGTTTGTTTCCTTGTCATGGACCGCCGTGGTGGTAATAGACGCGGTATCCGAGCCGCAACCCGGCTCCGTGATGGCCATGGCCGCAAAGACATTTCCGAATCTCTCTTTTTGTTCCGGTGTGGCTACCGCGGCGATGGCCGCGTTTCCCAGGCCCAGCCCTGGCAAGCAAAGCATAAGGCCTGCATCTCCCCACGCCATCTCCTCAGCGGCTAGAATGCTTATCAGGCCCCGCATTCCAGGCTCCTTCTTCTTTTCGTCCTTTTTCTCCTTCGGCTTCTTGTCCTTCTTCTCTGATGAAAGCGCGCTTGCACCCATGCTTGCCAAAGGCTTCAGCTCCTTAGGCGTCTCGCCTCGTGGCTCGTGTTCGTGATCGTCATAGTAACGGGCGTGTTTCCTGAAGATTCCCTCCGCCATGCCCCGAACCATTTTAACCGCCATTTTCGCCTGAGGCGGCAATTCAAAATCTATCATCTTCAACCTCCTTTGCTCGAGAAAACTTCTTTTGATCCATTAAAATCTTTCCCGGGTCTCGACCCTTTTCATACCATGGTCATTCCTTCCAAAATAGCAAAGCCTCGGCCATTTCTGAACCACATTTCAATCGGGTGCTCGCGGATGTATCCATGCCCTCCGAGAATCTGCACTCCGCAATCAGTTATTTTCATGGTCTGCTCTCCCGCATAGGTTTTCGCAAGGCAAGCCTCCTTGGTGAAATCCTCGCCTCGGTCCGCCTTCCATGCGGCCTTCCATGTGAGAAGCCGGGTTGCATCCGTCTCTATGGCCATCTCCGCAAGCATAAACGCAATGGCCTGCCTGCTTGCTATGGGCTCTCCGAAGGCAAAGCGCTCCTTGGCATAGTTCACGGCGTAATCCAGCGATGCCCGTGACACCCCGACGGCCATCGCCGAAAGCGCCACCCTGCTCAGGTTCATAAGCCTCAGGTAGTTGATGCCCCTGTCTCCACCCAGCCGGTTTTCCCTGGGAACCACACAGTCCGTCAGGGTTACAGGATAGGTGGACAAGGCCTTGAAACCCATGTTCTTTTCCCGCTCTCCCACGCTGAGACCATTGGTTCCCTTTTCCACGATAAAAGCATCAACCCCGGAGTCGCCGACCCCGCGATTGGATGCGGCCATAACCAGAAACAGGTCAGCCTCGCCTGCCATGGGCACATTGCATTTTGTGCCGTTCAGAATATAGTTTTCGCCATCAAAGGCATAAAGGGTATGCAGGTCTGATAGATCAAAGGTGATGCGCGGCTCCATTACTGCCAGGGTGGCGGGCTTGTATTTTTCCTCGCAGAACATTGGCAGGTATTTCTTCTTCTGATCCTCGGTGCCCATCTCCATTATCGGAAGGATAAACAAAGACGGGGCGAGAATCGCAATGGCCAGGGATGCGTCTCCGTAGGCCAACTCCTCGTTTACCAGGGCTCCCGTGACTGCGGAGCGATCCATGCCCACGCCGCCGTAAGATTCTGGAATGATCGCATTGACAAGCCCCAACCCCCAGGCGGTCTCAAGTAGTTCCTGGGGAATGCTGTCATTCTCATCACAGTCTCTTGCTTTGGGCGTTAACTCGTTTTCGGCAAAATCCTTGGCTGTATCCTGGATCATCTTTTGCTCATCTGAGGGCACAAAACCAACCATGTCAACCTCCTTTTTTTAAGAAAACTACAAGATAAAACTACCTCTTAGATCCTTTATGATTTTTTTACCCCAATTCCTGGACGATGTCAAGAAAAAAATCCTGATGGGGCGTGCGACATCCTCGGTTCAGGGGCACGACCCAAAGAGCAAGGACGGAACCCCCTGTGCCCCTTTAACCCAGGCTGTCATTTCTGCCTGCCAAAGCCTTGGCGCAGGCAGGTCTCCATGTGGGGACAAAGAACTGATC
>CAZOMR010000183.1:0-6948 GCA_964580655.1 uncultured bacterium | reverse complement strand
CAGGGGATCTCCGGAAACTTTCTTTTTCCTCCTGGCTCAATAAATATGTCGCCAGGATTCTCTCAGCATGTCCTTCATCCACCCCACCCCGGAAACCTGCTCAAAAACCTCCGAAAGTGGCGGAAGAAGTTTTCTCCGAGGTTATGGCCTTTTGATGTCCATCTTTTTCAAGCCCCGGGTACTGTTAAACCGGAATATCCGAAATTTTGGGGAAGGTCCGGTTCCTTGGTATCATTGACCCGCACAGCGAAGTAGTGCTATAAACATCTCCAGGAAGAAATTTTTTGGAGGGAAGTAGTGAACAGGAAGGAACATGTTATCATGATCTTTGTCGGGGCTTTGCTCGTTATTTTTATGAGTGCTGTTACGGGAGCAGTGGATATGGGTGCAAAGTATGAGCCGAACAAGAAGTCAATAAGTAAACATCAGGCGCCGGACTGGTACCATGCCGCCAAGTTCGGGATATTCATCCACTGGAGCCTGTCGAGCGTGCCGGGATACGCGCCGGTGGGTAAGGGAAGCATCTGGGAGATTGTGGCCGAGCACGGATTCGAGGGGCACTTCAAGAACAACCCTTACGCTGAGTGGTACCTGAACACCATGAAGATAGAGGGCAGCCCTACCCGGAAGTTCCACCGGCAAAATTACGGGCCGGATTTCTCGTACGATGATTTCGTTCCCGAGTTCAACCGGGCGATCGAGAACTGGAGCCCGGATGAATGGGCCGACCTGTTCAAAGAAGTGGGCGCACGCTACGTGGTGCTGGTGACAAAGCATCACGACGGGTTCCTGCTCTGGCCCAGCTCGAGGCCAAACCCCTTTAAAAAAGATTATTACAGCGGGCGCGACCTGGTGGGCGAGCTGACCGGAGCCGTGAAATCGCGGGGAATGAGGATGGGCTTTTACTACTCCGGGGGCCTTGACTGGACCTTCAATGAGAAGCCCATAACCGACGCGGCCAGCATGATCACAAACGGCCCGGTGAGCCGGGAGTATGCCGATTACGTGGAATACCACTTCCGGGAACTTATTGACAAGTACGAACCATCAATACTCTGGAACGACATCTGTTACCCGCCCAAGGGTGACCTTTACGGCCTGCTGGCTTATTATTGCAACCAGATCACGGACGGGGTAATCAACGACCGCTGGATGCAGATCCCGGGAGGGGGACGCAAACTGCTGAATTTATGGCCAATAAAAAATATCATAAATCGGATCGGCTCCAGCCTGGTCGCCAAGCAGGGCCTTAAAATGCCCAAGTTGCCTGCTTATGCCGATTATACGACTCCCGAGTACACCACCATTGACCGGGTATCAGAGTACAAGTGGGAATGCGTGAGAGGCATCGGACACTCCTTCGGCTATAACCGCATGGAGACCGAAGAACACTACATGAAGGCTCCCGAGGCGGTGCGGATGCTGGTGGACATCGTCATCAAGAACGGAAACCTCCTTCTGGACATCGGGCCCAGGGCAGACGGGTCTATCCCCGAGGAGCAGATTCAGTGCCTGAAGGGGATAGGAGAATGGCTCGAGGTGAACGGCGAGGCCATTTATGGCACACGACCGTGGGTCATGGCGGAAGGCAAGACAGCCTGCGGGGTGGATATAAGGTTCACGAAAAAGGACGGAAAACTCTACGCCATTCTTATGGACACGCCTCCCCGGCCGCAGATAGAAATTATCGGTCTCAAGCCCGAGCCGGGAACAAAAATAGGGATGCTCGGCCTCGATTCCGAGTTCGCATGGTCCCAGGAGGGAGAAAACCTGAAGATAACTCTGCCTGACAAACTCCCCCAGAGCCCGGCGCATGCAATAGTTATTTCACATTTGCCTATTTTTCATAATCATTCGATATAAAAGAAATTATGGCCTTATTTTTCGCCTGTCATTCAGATTCATCTTTGCCTACTCCGCCGAAGCGGCTACGAAGGCCGGGCGCAGTAGCAGTGCCTCTGCTACGGAAAATGGATCCTCCGGATTCCACTTGTTCAAATCAAAAAATCCTCACAACTATCGCGCACAGTGAGGACTTTTTATCCGGCCAGATAGCCCCTGTATGGAGTTGATGCGGAGATGGGACAATGGAAGAGGCTCTGCTTCTTGAATTCCTAAAAAAATTTTGCAACCCTGCTTTTTTTACTTGACATCCCTCATTATTTATTCTATTGATACTAAACAGTAGTTTCGTGAAGGGTGGTGGTGTCAGTTCTCAAACCAGGGCTCTATTTTATCTCACCTGACAGCAGTCACATATACTGATCAGCCAACTAAGTAAGAATTAAAAGGAGGGAAAATGGAAAGAAAGGTAGCAATAGTCGGATATGCTCAAAGCCGCCATCAATATGACATGCAGAAGACCAGAGAGGAGATGGTGTTCGAGGTGTGCAAGGAGGCTCTTCGCAATGCAGGCATTTTACGAGAAGAGCTCGACACCGTGATCACCGCGTCCACGGATTTTCTGGATGGAAGGACTATCTCCAATGTCTTTCTAAGCATGGCAGTAGGGGCACATCTGAAGGATGAGTCAAAGGTAGAGGAGGACGGGGCTTTAGCCGCGTATTATGCCTTGATGAGAATCCTCGCAGGGACACATGATGTAGCCCTTGTCGAGGCGCACACGCAGGCATATACCTTCAGTCCGCATCAGATATCCTTTTACACCCTGGACCCCCTGCTTGACAGGCAAGTCGGTCTTCTCAATGATGTGTCCGCGGCCGCGATCCAGGCAAGGATGTACATGAACGATCACGGGGTAAGTGAAGAAGACCTGGCAATGGTAAGCGTGAAAAACCTCGCGAATGCGGCCAATAACCCCAGTGCTCAGCGAAAGATGCCGGACCTGAGCGTGGAAGAGGTTCTGGAATCAAAGATTTACTACGATCCGATAAGGGAATTGATGATCTCGCCCATCAGCGATGGAGCCTGCGCCATGGTGCTCGCATCCGAGGAAAAGGCCAGAGAGATCACGGACAACCCGGTTTGGATAGAAGGTGTGGGCACATGCCAGGCAGGGTATCTTCGAGACAGAAACCTCCATCGGCTCGATTCGCTCCAGAGTGCGGCGAAAGTGGCCTATGACATGGCCGGGGTGCGGGACCCCTTCGCGGAGCTGGATGTCCTGGAGGTTACAGAGAGGTTCTCCCACGAGGAACTGATGATGTACGAGGCTCTGGGTCTATGCCGTGAGGGTAAAGGCAAGATCTTTATCGAGGAAGGGGTAACCTGGATGGATGGAGAGGTCCCTGTGAACCCGAGCGGCGGAGCACTTGGGGCGGACCCTGTTTGCGCAACCGGGCTCGTGAGAATAATAGAGGCCGCAAAGCAGATAAGGGGCGAAGCGGATGGTTATCAAATCCCCGGCGCACGCAGGGCTTTGGCACATGGCCAATTCGGAATTTGCGCTCAGAAAAGTGTAGTCTTCGTCCTGGGAGGTGAAAGATAATGAACAGAAATGTAGCAATAATCGGGTGCGGGCAGACTAAACACTCAAGTAGGCGGAGAGATGTTTGTCTTGCTGAGCTGGTTGGCGAGGCTGTCTTCAATGCATTGGAAGACGCCCAGGTAGACCCGAAAGAGCTGGATGCGATCATTACCGGCAACATGCAGGGATTCGGCGGCGTGGCCCAGCCGGAGCAGTGGCTTGGAGACTGGATAGGCGCTCCGGGAAAGCCTGTTATCAGGATCGCCACTGGCGGGACCACCGGAGGGTCTGTTGGCCAGACCGCTTATTACACGGTTGCTTCCGGGCTTCACGATGTGGTCCTGGCGGTTGCCTGGGAAAAGCACTCGGACAGCAAGGAAGCCGGAGCCACCACCGGGCTTACGCATGTAGGGATGGGCAACCTGTTTCACGCACTAAGCTACGGGATAAGCCTCAAGAATCTAATCGCGACAACCGCTGTCGGGGCCGCGGCTGGCGTTGCTGTTTATCAGGCCAAATTTTATATGCACAGGTCCGGATGCGGCATTGAGCACCTTGACATGGTGGCCGCAAAAGCCAGACGGAATGCCGCGAAGAATAAATATGCACATCTCCAGTGGCCCAATTGCCAGCCCGAGGATATAGCCAAGACCGAGATGGTGGCATATCCCTTCAGGTATGGGCATGTCTGCCCGGCGAGCGATGGAGCATCTGCTATTGTAGTTGCCGAAGAAAGCATAGCAAGGAAGAAGGCCAAGCAACCAGCCTGGTATAAGGGGGTTGCGTCCTTTTCAGACGAGGAAAACCAGCTTCAGAGCGAGAATTACGGTGGGGTCGGGGTGCTTGACCCTTCGGAACAGATGGGAGCCAGGTTCTCTGCAAAGAAGGCCTATAAGATGGCTGGAATAAAAGACCCTCAAAAGGAGATAGACTTGGCGGAGATATACCAGCCCTTCCCCAGCCAGGAGCTGATCTTCTCGGAAAAACTGGGGCTCTTTGATGAGGGACAGGCCTGGAAGGGCATGGAAAAGGGCGAGACAGACATAAACGGCAGAATACCCATCAGTGTCTCAGGCGGCGTGAATGCCACGAATGCCATAGGCTCATCAGCCCTGCAACGCATCTTGGAGGCCGCTTTGCAGATAATGGGAAAGGCCGGGGAACACCAGGTTCCCAAAAAGGTAAAGAATGCCGTGGCCCATGGCTGGGGCGGAGTGACCAATTACATCACGGTCACGGTTCTAGGTGATTCTCCAAGGGGGTGAAAGAGATGGCGTATCTGAAAGATGAAAGACCAGAGACAATGATGGTTGATGGGGAGTGGCAGGTAGGTGCATACAGGTACAAGGCTCCACGATTGCTCGAGGAATTCGTGGCAGGGCTCAAGGAGAAGAAGTTAATCGGGACATTATGCCCGGGCTGTGGAAAGGTGATAGTTCCTCCGAGATTCCTGTGTGGAAGGTGTCACAGGGTAATGAGTGAAAGGATCACGGTCAGCAACTGGGGCACCATTACCTGCTTTATAGTCAGTGCACCGGCGAAGAAAGGAAAATTCAAGATTTTCGGACTTGATCCCGTGGAAATGGGCTTGATAAAGGACGGGGAGGTTATCGTTCCGGTGTTCGTCAAGTTTGACGGAAGCGATTCCAATGTCGCTAGTGTATTATGTAACGCGGACCCGGAAAAGGTCCATATAGGGATGAGGGTCAAGGCGCTCTGGGTGAAACAGCCCCTGGGAGCCATGAGCGACCTGGAGGGTGTTGAGCCTTTGGAGGAATAAACAAGGGCCGCACTTGATGCTTTGGCTGAAAGCAAAAAATCTTTAAGGATGGTAAACCATGGAAGAAAAAAATGACATAGTAAGGGTAGAGGGCAGGCCGTTCATTGCCGGTTTTAACTGGTCTGTTGGATTCCAGATGGAGAGGTTCATCAAGGCTTTCGCAAACAAGAAAATCCTTGCATCCAAATGCCCCAAGTGCGGATACACCTATGTGCCCCCGAGATCTAGATGCGGGAAATGCAATGCCAGGATTGAGGAGAAAGACCTTCTGGATTTATCCGGAAAAGGAACACTGGTGGGCTACACCACAGCTCATGTTGAACTGGATGGCGCAGGTAATTTCCTGGACCTGAAGAAAGCAAAGCTGATCGGAGCTATAAAACTCGACGGCGCGGATTCCACTATCTTCATGCCGCTTGAAGAGGTCAAGGCGAAGGACCTGAAGGAAGGGATGAAAGTCGCAGTCAACTGGAAGGATAAGACCAAAGGTGAAATCGCAGACATAAAATCCTTCAAGCCGGAGAAAGCATAGAATTCGGGCAGAAAAACTTTATGTTTGAAGTAAAGCTCTGACCCTGAAGAGTTGAAACCACATTTTGAGAGAAGGGGGGGGATGTCATGCCGGAAAGCACTTACAAGATTATCGAGCTTGTGGGGACTAGTGAAAAGTCCTGGGAAGAGGCCGCGAAAAACGCGGTAGAAAGGGCTTCCAGAAGCCTCAAGGACCTCAGGATCGCCGAGGTAACCACGCTGGACCTGAAGATCGAGGATGGCAAGGTCGCGGCATACCGCGCAAGAGTAAAGGTTTCCTTTAAGTATCTAGGCGAATAAGTAACTAACCGAGGGTCAGGGCTTTACTTCACTAAATGTTCTTTGAACCGCAGAGACGCAAAGGACGCAAAGGGAAAAATATAAAATAGAATCTTCTTTGCGCTCTCTGCGCTTCCTCCGAATCTGTAGGATTTGCCTTGGAGTATCTATCGCGAGAATTGCAAATCTCATCTATGAAAGCGGTCTGTCAAGTTAGCACTGCACCTGTCTCCTGTTCCTCCATTTTTCTGTTCCGCAGGCGACAAAAAGGAAGCTAAGCACAGGTTCAGGATCAACACCAAAAGAGCAAGGGCGCTCCACTGGAGCGGAACGCCCCGTGCCCCTTAACCACCAGGGTAGTAGTCCGACTTTCTTTAACAACATTGAGTTTGCTCACATCAAAGTCCTCGTCAGCAATCCACATCCTCCAGAGGATCCTTGAGAGCCGTTGGGCAATATATACAACAGCCTTCTTGTAGCCGTGCTTCGCGCACACTCGGCTGAAGTAAGGGTTGAGAGGATGCTTCACATTGGAGGCATGGTGAGCAGTCTCCACAAGCATGGCCCTCAACTCCGCATTGCCTCGCTTAGTGATGTGGCCGTGGACCACTCGATCTCCAGTCTCCCAACCCGATGGAGACAAACCAAGATAGCTCACAACCTCTCCGCTGGCTGGAAAACGAAAAGGGTCCGCTATCACTGCTATGAATGTCAATGCCGTTATCTTACCTACACCCGGAATGGTGACAAGGTGATCGTAAACACCCTTGAATGCCCTCGAGACAAACTTGAGCTTCTCTTCAAGCTTCTCAACCTTGTCTTGGGCCTCCCTCCAAACCTCGGCATGCATTAAAACCATATCCTTGAAAAATGGATCTTCAATCCTGCTCAAAAGCTTTTCCCAGGATGCCCAGGTGGTCAAGCAACCGAA
>CAZOMR010000182.1:0-6967 GCA_964580655.1 uncultured bacterium | reverse complement strand
GGACAGGGGTATCATAGTGCCGAAGCTGGCCAAAGTCAAGGCTGGCTATACAAATTGACTTAGCCAGGATTTAAGGCAATAATAAAATACTTCCGAATGCGGGGCTAAATGGAATTGAGTTTAAAGCGAGCGAGAAAATGGCTTTATGGATTCTTTGCTCTGTTCATTGCGGGATCGAGCGCCGTGGGTGTATGGCTTGCATCGGGATGCACTGATAAAGGGAATTGGAATGTTCTTCTAATCACCCTGGACACCACCCGTGCGGATCATCTCCGCTGTTATGGTTATGAGAATGTGGAGACCCCGGGCTTGAATTCCATGGCCCGTGAAGGGGTTCTCTTTGAGCATGCTTACAGCCATATTCCGCTAACTCTACCTGCTCACAGCTCCATTCTCACGGGCACTCTTCCCAACTATCATGGAGTTCGAGACAATGGGGGTTACCGGTTGCGGGATGAAATGATTACTCTGGCCGAGGATCTGAAGGATCACGGATACTCCACCGCGGCTTTTATCAGTGCGGCTGTATTGAAAAAGGCCTTTCATCTTGATCAGGGCTTTGATTACTGGAACGAGGATGACATCGAGCCTCAGGAGGAGGACTCCCCTCTGGTGGCAGAGCGCAAAGGGAACAGGACAACGGATGCGATGCTGAAATGGCTGAGCGAGCATTACCAGGAGAAGTGGTTCATCTGGATTCACTACTACGATCCGCATCAAGTCTATGATCCTCCCAGCCCTTATGCCGAGCTTTACGCCCGTGATCTCTATGCCGGGGAGATAGCGTTTATGGACTCCGAGATACGGAGGGTGTTTGCTGGACTCAAGGAATTGGGACTCTTTGACCAGACCCTGATAGTTGCCATGGGCGACCACGGAGAGGGGCTCAATGAACACGAGGAGCTCACCCACGCCATGTTTATTTACAACACCACACAGTGGATTCCATTCTTGATGCGCATTCCGGGTTTGAAAAATCCTGGCATGCGTATTTCAAGCCCTGTCTCGCAGATTGACCTCATGCCCACGGTTCTTGACCTGCTTTCCTTTTCGATTCCCGGGGAAGTCCAGGGTCAGAGTCTGAAGCCATTGATCCAGGGAGACGGGACCGGATTCCTATCCCGGGATATCTACATGGAGAGCCGGTTTCTCTTACTGCATTTCGGCTGGGCGGAACAGGTGGGCATTGTGAGCCCTCAATACAAATACATTCGCTCTCCCAGGCCAGAGCTTTACGATCTAATCGAAGACCCACATGAATTGCATAACCTTGCCGAGAGATACCCCAAGGTCCTGAAAGAGATGGAATTTCGTTTGAAAGAATCTGAGAAGAAATATACTTATGCCGGGCTTGAGAACCTGGCAACTGACGAGATAGAATTGGATGAGAAAACCAGGAAACAGTTGCTAGCCCTCGGGTATATTCCGGGCCAGGTACAGATTGACGAAGACAGGGCCAACCGAAAGGACCCCAAGGATTACAAGCACTTGATTCCATTGTTCCAGAGTGCGAACCAGGCATTTTTCAGGGATGATTTCCAGGCCATGCTCAGGTTGACCGCTCGAATTCTGGATGATGACCCGGAGCATCTCACTGCGATCCGGCTTAAGGGGCAGGCGCTTTTCGGTCTCGGCAGATACGAGGAAGCGCTTGCCTGGTATAGAACCGCAATAGAAATCCTGGGAGAGTATCAGGATGCCTATGCAGAAATGGGCAATATATGTATCCGGATCAACAGGCTTAAGGAGGCGAGAGAATATCTGGAAAAAGCCCTGGCCATGAATGAGAATGATCAGCGCTCACGGTACTATCTGGGAAGGATCCACTTAACCTGGGGAGATAAGGAAACGGCCTGGGAGATATTCCAGACTGAAGGGTTGAAGGATACCGCGCTGGGACACCTTGGCATGGCCAAGTATTATGAAAACATGCGCAGACTGGGAAGAGCAGAGGCCGAATACGAGAAGGCCATAGAGATCAATGACATGCTTGCTATCGTGTATGTCGAATATTGCGGCCTGTTGCTCTATAAAGGAGAGTTCAAGAAAGCCCTGGAATACATTGAGAAGGCTTATGACCTGGATGCCTCCTTGAAATTCGACTCCAAATTCTCGGATTATTATGAAAGAGCTAAAAAATTAGCCGAACCGGAAGCCAACCCTGGCTCTGAAATAAAGGATTAATAGATGAAGCTTTCACCCGAAGAAGAGGACATCCTCCAGGGCAAGCAGGGAGAGGGGCTCCGCCGTGCGCTGAAGACCCTGATCCGCTATGGCGAGGTCTTTGGTGCGGATCGCCTGGTGGAGATCGAGAGCGCGCACCTTGCCGGCAGTTTCGGGCTTTTTCTTTATCCGACCTATTATGATGTATTACGGCTGATGGTTGCGGATGGCCTGAAAGTAAAGGTTCCCACAACCGTCAATCCGAGGCCGATTGATGAGCCGAAATTTCTCGAACGGCTTACTCTCTCCAAACAGGGGTTTCTGGAGGAAAGCCTTGCCAAACTCGGGGTCATCCCCAATTACTCCTGCGTCTGCTATGACGAGGAAAACATTCCATCACCCGGCACTATCATTGCCTGGGCCGAGTCATCCGCTGTGCAGTTCGCAAACTCGGCTCTCGGGGCGCGCACCAACCGAAATTCCGTGGCCATTGATCTCTGCTCCGCTGTTACCGGCAGAACCCCGCATTTCGGATACATCCTTGATGAAAACCGGCGCGGCCAGGTGCTTGTGAAGGTCAAGGCAAAAAACATAGACTTCCCGGCTCTCGGATACCTGATCGGAAAAAAAGTCGTAAACCGTGTTCCGGTCATAGAACACCTGGAGTGCTCCCGCGATGACCTGAAAAACATGGGTGCGGCAATGGCCGCATCAGGCGCGGTCGCGCTCTTTCATGTAGAGGGTATAACCCCGGAGGCACCCTCACTCAAGGAAATCTTTGACCGTGAGCCCGAAGCCGTTATCACCATCACCGGGGATGACCTTGACTCCCTGCGCTCCTTTAAGAATGCAAACCCGGAAATGGTGGTATTCGGCTGTCCACAGATGACCATGAGAGAAGTCAAGGCAATCGGAGAATGCTTTCGTGGCAAGAGTGTCAAACTCCCCACCTATTTCTGCGTCATCCCCAGGGTAAAAGAAGAACTGAAAGGCACTGAACTTTACAATGACTTGATCCAGGCCGGTGTCCGGATCAGGTCCCAGTGCCCGGTTGCTACATGGACTGTCAAGTTCATCGGCAGAAAAACCATTCTATCTAATTCCGCGAAGCTCTATTACTACCTGCACAAGAGCGAATACGGCACTACCGAGGATTGCCTCCGGTTCAGCGGGGTATCCACATGAAGGAGATTAAAGGAAGGGGAATCATACCGGGTCGAGCGCGCGGCAAGGCCCTGGTAACCTCACAGCCACTCAACCTGACATCGGGCCTGTCCAAACCGCTCAACCTCTTCAGGCGACTCGCCGGGGTCTATTACGACCGCCACCATGAGCTATATAAAAAAGACCTCTATAACCGCATTCTGGTCTTTCCGCAAACCATAGGGTCCACCTTCACCGGGATGATTATCCTGGAAACCATTCGCCGGGGCCGGGGCCCCCTTGCCATGATAGTCCAGGAGGCTGATCCGCTTCTCACTTCCGGCGTTATCCTGGCCGAGGTCTGGATCGAACACAAGGTTCCGCTTATAGAAATCCCGGACACGGACCTCTTCACCCTGATCCGCACAGACGACATTGTGGAGGTTGACGGGGACACGGGAACCGCAAGGATTATTGGCTAGCACGATTTATTCATCCGGTTTTACTTTTTGGGGAAAACTCCTGTGATTCATCCTCTTGAAATTCCGAGGGACCCGCAGGGAATGCGGTTTCCTTTATCATCAAAAACATGAAACGCGCTTGGGTCAAGATAAATCTCGGCCCGCTCGCCGGTATTCGGGGCATGACCCTTCCAGACACGGGAGAGCAGGACAACCTCTCCGATGGAAAGGCTGAAGATCATCTCTGAACCAAGCTGTTCAACATCATCGATCAGGGCCTCGTATCGCAAGAATCCCTCCCCTGGCTCGAAAAACACATGCTCAGGCCGGATGCCCAAGGTCATGTTCGCACCGTTTTCCAAAGGGATATTATCCTTCAGCTCCACTGAAAATTCTCCTGCGAAAAACCTTGATCCAAGCCCCTCTTTTTCTACTTTACCTTCAATCAGGTTCATTGGCGGGCTTCCCACAAACCCTGCCACAAAAACATTAGCCGGCTCCGCGTAAATTTTCTCCGGGCTGGCTACCTGCATCAGCCTGCCATCATTCAGGACAGCTACCCGGTCGCTCATGGCCATGGCCTCGGTCTGGTCGTGGGTAACATAGATGGCTGTGATCCCTGTTTCCCTCTGGATGCGCTTGAGAAATCGCCTCGCCTCAAGTCTCAACCTGGCATCCAGATTGGAGAGCGGCTCGTCAAAGAGATAGACCAGGGGGTCCTGGACCATGGCCCGGGCCACTGCGACCCTCTGTTGCTGGCCACCGCTCACCTGGGAGGGCATCCGGTCAAGGAGTCCGCCAAGGTAAAGCTTATCCGCCACCGAGTTAACTTTATCCTGGATCCGGTCTTTCGGCATCTTCCGGATCCGAAGGGGATATGAAATATTCTCCGCTATGCTCATGTGAGGGTATAAAGCATAGTTCTGAAACACCATTGCCACTCTCCGCTGAGCAGGAGCAAGCAGGGTAACATCCCTGTCCCCGATCCAGATTCTCCCTTGATCCGCGAGCTCAAGCCCGGCCACCAGTCTAAGCGCAGTGGTCTTGCCGCAACCCGAAGGCCCGAGCAGGGTGAAAAATTCCCCCTCCGCAATCTCCAGGCTGATCCCGGAAAGAGCGGTATGATCCACGAATCTCTTGTTTACTCCCTCAAGCTTTACTTCCGCCATTCTATATCTCCTGGATTCATCGGCCCTATCCTTTTATTCCTCCAAAGAACCCGAACCCGTAACGCCGGCTGATCCAGAAATAGATTACTAGAACCGGCAGGGTGTAGAGAAGCGAGTAGGCCGCTATCACGCCTATCCGTGGAATCCCCACCTCGGTGAAGAACTGGTAGATGGCCACGGCTATCGGGAGCTTTTCATTCGAGCGGATCAGTACGAAAGGCACGAGGAAATTGGACCAGGTGTTCACGAAGGTAAGCACCGCTATGACTGCCAGGCCCTGCCGCGCAAGCGGAAAAGCTACATGGCGGAAGAGATTAATCGAACTGCTCCCGTCAACCAGGGCGGCCTCCTCATACGAGCGCGGAATCCCGTCCATAAAATCTTTGAGTATGAAGATGGCGGTGGGCAGAAACCCGGCAGTGAAGATCAGGATCACCCCGATGTGCGTGTCAATCAGATGAAGGCGGCTGTTGAGCGTGTAGATCGGGACCATGGCCGCAACCCCTGTAACCACGCTTGAGAAGAGCAACAACATGCTCAAGATCGTGTCCCTGCCTGCAAACCTTGTGCGTGATAAAGCATAAGCCGCGAGGGATCCGAAAAGAACTACAAGAAACATGGACCCGGCTGAAAGGATGATGGAGTTCTTGAAGGCGATCAGTGCGGTGCGGTTTTTCGCGACCTCATGGAAGTTATTAAGCGAAGGTTGGGCCACCTTGACTGCAAGGGTCGGCTCAGCGGAAAAAGGAGTAAGCACCAGCCAGAGCATTGGCAGAAGGAAGAATATCCCGATCAATGCGAGCGCAAGCAGTATAAAAGGCCGGCCCTTGCCCCTCATGCCTTACTCCTCCTTTGAGCGCGAAGGTAAATAATTGCGAACCCCAGGTTGATGAGAAGCAGGATCGTGGAGATAGCCGCGCCGTAACCTAGCTTGAAGTATTGGAAGGATGTCCTGTAAACATAGATGGGAAGTATCTCGGTTTTAAAACTCGGGCCTCCCTGGGTAAGCAGGAAAGGCGTGAACACATTGAATGTCCAGAGCGTGATCAGGATGATGTCAGTGAGAAGCACAGGCCGGATCATGGGAAGGATGATGTCCTTGAACCGCCTCCAGCCCGATGCCCCGAGAACCTGTGCGGTCTCAAGGAATGAAGGCGGGATAGTCTCGATCGCCGCGGTGAATAAAACCATGGAAAAGGCCGTGCCGCGCCAGGTGTTAAACAGGATGATGGAAAAGAGCGCATGATGATAGAGCCAGTTGACCGGCTCCAGGTTGAAGAGCCCGAGAACCCGGTTTAGAAGCCCGAAGTCATGATCGAGAAAAGCGACCCAGAGGTAAGCAACAACAACCTCCGGAATGATCCAGGCCGCAACAGTCACCGCATTGATGGCCGGCTTGAGCCAGCTCTTTTCGTTGTGAAGTATAACTGCCAGGAACAGACCGAGTGCCACCTGGCCCACCCAGCCCGAGCCTGCAACAAAGATAAAGCTGATCCTCAAGGCGTTATAGAAAAATCTGTCCTGGAAAATCCGGATAAAATTCCCAAGACCTACAAAAGAAGGCATCACTGACTTTATCCCGGTCAAGGACTCATCGGTCAGACCAAGATACAAAACCCACACCGCAGGAAATACCATGAATATCCCGATAACAACCAGGCCCGGAAACAAAAATCCGGCCGATGTCCGGCGGGAGATGATGATGGTTGAACTAACCATTATAATAAGATTCTTATTCGCTAGTTACTTTTGTCTTTAAACCAAGTACTCTTTTAGGTTTCTTCCATTCCAATATTTCATGCAATTCTTCAAATGAGAATACACAATAATCAATATCTTCAGCTTTGGTTAATCCTGCTCCAGTTAATTCCCGAAGTATTAGCTCATAAAATATAGCATCAGCAACCATTAGATGTGTAATTTCTGGCCTGTGGAATGGAAGGCCATTACTGAATTCTCCTTCATGTTCATTTAGATAAATGAGAGGTGGGCATAATTATAACCCATCCACTATTACCTTGACATCGGATA
>CAZOMR010000181.1:0-7017 GCA_964580655.1 uncultured bacterium | reverse complement strand
AAAACGAGTGCTTCCGGGAAAGCTCTTCCCGGGATCGTGACATGGAAAGCTGTAATAGATAGCCGACCAGCAGAAAGACCTGGCAAAAACTCATCAGGTTGTGGGCAAAGTCAACCCCTGAAGCAAGCCCGCCGAGGTAAGTGAGGGCAAGAAAGATCAGCGTAGTATTGCGACAGGCCCTCTCCTCACCAGTGCTTTCCCGGTCTTTCCGGGCCATATAAGCGGAGAAGAAAATCAGGACAACAGGGACCAGGCCGGTAAGATAATTCCCTGCTAACCTGAGAACATGGAAATGTAAAACAAGCCCGATGATAACTATATGAGCAAGAATAATTGCGGCCCATGCTGTTATTTGCGAGCCCCCGGAGCCCTGCCGAGCCTTTTTCAGCCATAATGATAAAAGGTAGAGAAGCCCGAAATAGATTGAGAGCAAAAGCAGGGCCGGCAAGCCTCTCAGAAGAAGAAGCCTGAACACCCAGCCATGCTTGGAATGAAGGGCCTCTAAAAACGCAACTTGATAAAGGTCAGGGAGGGCGCCCTGGCCCGCGAAATAGCCTATGAGCACGCACAGAGGAAGGATCATCGGGATCAAAACAACGCCCAGTCTTTTCCATAAGGAAAGACCGTCTCCCTTGACCAGGGCCGCGGCAAAAATAGCGAAAAGACAGGTGAATACACCAATGTTCTGTTTGCAGATTAATGCCAGGCTTGCGCTCAAGCCAGCCGCGGCCAGCCAGAACCATGATCTTCTCCCTTCAAAACCCAGGATGAAAAAAAGCGTGCAAAAGGCAAAAAAACTGCTGTCCACATTGTAATGGGCCATCCTGTAGAAAACCAGGATGTTCCAGGGGATAAACAGGACTGGCGCGAGTAGGGCGAAGGGGGTTCGCTGGAATGTTCGTGCTATGGTGAAAGAAAGCCATACAGTGATCATGGCCTGTAAAAGAGCGTAGACGCGGATCACGATCAGCCGCTCGCCAAACAGCGAGAAGAGCGCGGCCTGAATGTAAAGCGTTCCGGGCAAAGCATGATAAAAGAAATCCCTGCAGGGAATGCGGCCCTGGAGGATCATCTGGGCAAGATGAAGCGTATACCCCTCATCAACCACGCTGATCCCGCGATTGAAAATGAGCGCGAAATAAGCCGCGGCCGCAATCAGAATTATACCCAGCCATTTGGCTTCACGACTCATCTTCATCCCGCCTTGCTTACCCCTTCATCTCTCCCGCCGAGGTATGAACCATGGCATTGAAAAAAATTTGCCCTCTTTGACGCCTTATGATAACATATTCATTAATCTTCCAGAAACAGAGGGGGACGATCCCATGGGACGGGTAGTCGGAATAGACCTTGGAACCAGCACATCCTGCGTGGCCGCGACAATTGATGGAAAACCGCAGATTCTGCCTGGTGATGACGAGAAACCCATCCAGGCCTCAGTGGTTTCCTTTCTGCAAGACGCCAGCAGGGTCGTGGGCAACAAGGCCAAGGAAATAATGATCGAGAACGCGGACAACACGGTATATTCGGCCAAGCGGCTTATCGGGCGCAAGTTCTTTTCAGCGGAGGTGAAAAAGGCCCAGGCAGTATGCACCTACAAGATAGTGGAGGGCCCCAACCAGAGCGTGCGGATCAATGTCCAGGGCCGGGAGTATTCCTTGCCTGAAATCTCGGCCATGGTTCTCATGGAGATGAAGAGAATCGCCGAAAAGCATCTTGGCGAAGAGGTTGATCGGGCCGTGATCACTGTTCCCGCTTACTTCAACGACGGTCAGCGCCAGGCCACCAAGGATGCCGGCACCATTGCCGGGCTCAATGTCCTGCGCATCATCAACGAGCCTACCGCGGCCGCACTCGCTTACGGTTTCGGCAAAGAGCTGAGCCAGAAGATCGCGGTATATGATTTCGGCGGCGGCACCTTTGACATCTCTATCCTTGACATCGGGGAGGATGTCTTCGAGGTGGTCTCCACAGCCGGCGATACCTACCTCGGCGGCGACGACTTCGACGACCGCCTTATTGACTACATGGCCGAAATGTTCATGCGCCAGCACGATGTGGACCTCCGCACCGACCGGCGCGCACTCCAGCTATTGCGCAACCATGCTGAGAAAGCAAAATGGGAGCTGACCGAGAAGCTCGAGACCAAAGTGAATCTCCCGGGCATCATCACCGTTGATGGCAAGGGCTTTGACCTGGATATCTCCATAAACCGGAACTACTTCGGCCAGATGATCCATGACCTGATCCAGCGCACCTTCAAGGTCTGCGACGAGGCCCTCCAGAACGCACACATGACAGTGGATGATATTGACGCGCTCATACTGGTGGGGGGCCCGACAAAGATGCCGGTCGTGCGTGAAGCCGTGCAGAGCTATTTCTTCAAGGAACCACAATTCGACATTGACCCGGAGCAGGTTGTGGCTCTGGGTGCATGTATCCAGGCCAGCACTCTTGTGGAATCACGCGCAGGAGCCGTGCTCCTGGATGTAACACCAATGTCCCTCGGAATAGCCACTGCCGGAGGAATAATGGACACCCTGGTCGAGAAAAACACCCCTATCCCCACTGATTCCAGCCGCATCTTTACAACCATCAAGGATAACCAGACCGCTGTCAAGATTCGCATATACCAGGGCGAGTCAAAGCGATACGAGGAAAACGAACTACTTGGAGAATTCCGCCTTGCAGAAATCCCTCCCGCACCCAAGGGAGACCCCAAGATAGAAGTCACTTTTGAAATTGATGCTAACGGCATAGTCAATGTCACGGCCAGGGACAAGGATACAGGCCAGGCCCAGTCCGTCCAGCTCAATGTCTCTGGAGGCTTGAGCAAGGAAGAGCTGGAGCGGCTCAAGGCAGAACATGCCACAGGGGAAGAGCTGACAGCCTTTAAACCCGACTTTGAACTGCCCAAGTAGTAATAGTTAAGCGGAAGAAGAAGAGAAAGGTAAACTGGAAACAGAAAATGGATGAGGAGTTCAAACGGCAAATCCAGGGTCTTGCAAAGATTATTGATGATCTGGACTATTACCAGATACTGAAGCTCGACCAGATAGCTTTTGATGAAGACATCAAGAAGGCATACTTCCGCGAGTCCCGTATATACCACCCGGATAAATTCTACAACGAGCCACTGGAAATCCAGGAGCAGGTCAACAGAGTATTCAAGCGAATCCTTGAAGCATACAAGGTGCTCATGGACAAGGACCGCCGGGCAATGTATACGCGAAACATCAACGGCCCGGAACGAAAAAAGCATCTCCGGTTTGACCTGCGTCAGCTAAAGCAGGAAAAGGAGAAAAAAGAGGATGAGGGCCAGACCCCGATGGGCAAAAAATACTACCTCATGGCAAAATCCGCGCTCCGGAACAAGGACTATAAGGGTGCCAAGATAAACCTGCAATTGGCCGCAAAAATGGAGCCCAACAACCAGACCTTCAAGGAAAAGCTGACAGAGGTCGAGGACACCTTGAAGAAGAGAAGGGGGCTCTGATCGCTTTTTAACTCAAGTTGACAAATACCATTACCGCTGTTAGCATAAAAATACTGCGAGTGGGGCTGTAGCTCAGCTGGGAGAGCGCATGACTGGCAGTCATGAGGTCGAGGGTTCGATTCCCTTCAGCTCCACCAGGAAAATCAAGCACTTACAGATTTGACTTTCCCTCATTTTCCTTTACTGATACCATTTTGATACCACTTGAACCGCAGATAATCTCTCTGAGTGCCTTTTCCTCCGCATCCCTGTCCACTGTGTCATATCTCTCAAAAACCTTGTGTGTCCGGTGTCCGGTGATAGCCATGATCCGGCGATCCTGGAATCCTGCCCGCTGAATTTTTTCGCATCAATTCCGGGAAACATGGTCCGGTGGAGAACGCGCTCTCACAGGCTGGAGTTCTAGCTTTGCCCTCCGGGCCTGGATGAACCGCTCCGCATCATCTAAATAACGCACTCCGGCCATACCAGCGGGTTCCTTCAAACTGATAGATTCTTTTTTCATCTTTTTCTCTCCTCTTCAAATTCGGTTGATGCAAAAATGCGACATTCTATATATAAAAAAACGCCAGGCGAACAGGGACTAATCCCTTTTTCACCTGGCGATTTGCACGCCCTCTCTTGGAGTTACCTTTCTAGCTCAAGGCCTCTCCCAGCTCAGAGCTAGTGCAACAGTTTTAGGACTTGCAGGGTCCCGCCTGTGAGACCTCAAAGTCTTTTCGGCCTTTCAATATAAGTCTAGCATAGTATAAATTTTTGTCAAGAGAAAAACAAATTTTTCTTTTTTTCGAGATCGAAAATATTGGTCCACGCACAGCCCAGAGTCTAGAGGTCAAGGAGCAGTGCAGATTATACCCTGTGGCTTCATATAAAGCCCGTGGAGCGAATTTCAGAGGATGTTAAGGTGCTCCCCAAATTATTTTTCGGTTTGCATCATAAATTGTCATTATTGGTTCTCCATCAGGTAATACCCCTAAGTCAATGCGTCGATTTCCCTTATTATCCCGAAGATTAAAAAGTGATGCTCCATTAGGTAATACCCCTAACTCAATGCGTCGATTTCCCTTATTAGCAAGACTAAAAACTGTTCCTTCATCTCTAGTTACCAGCAACGTAAAGCGATTATTTCCCTTATTATCCCGAAGATTAAAAACTGGTTCTCCACCAGGTAATACCGCTAACAAAATGCGTCGATTTCCCTTTTCATCAAAGATTGTAAATCCCCTTCCTGTTCCCATTTCAACACGCGAATTTCCTGATTTATCCATAAGGCTAATTAATGGTTCATCATTTGCGAAGCCCATTATAGCACGGACTACTCCCTTTGAATCTACAAGGAGAATTTTCTGTGCTTTAATAACCTCTGATTCCTGTGCAACAGCAGGCTTAATGCTAAACAGGAGCAAATGAAAAACTACACTGCTTGCCAGTGCGGAAACTATAGCCACTGCGATAACAGGCCAATTCTTTTTGTTCATCATCTTCCCTCCCCCCTTTTTCTGAAATCATAGTTTATTTTCTGATACCTTGTCAACTTAAAAAATTTTGAATCCCTGGTCCTATCATGTGAAGGGCAGATACCGCCGGAGCTTATAGCGGCCCTGGCTCAGATGGCTGGTGGTGGCGGGATGATACCACCCGGCGGTGGAGGGGGCGGTATATGAATCGGATGAAGATAAGTGACGGAAGGATGAAATACGAGAGGAAAATGGGGAGAATAACAAAGAGGTCAATTCCCCATGTCCAGAAAAGCCAGAGCCACCAGCTGTCATTCCATGCTGGAGGCCAGATGGTGCAGAGGAAAAGGACTGCGATTATTTCAACTTTATGGCGATATTTCAATCTCATCCTGTCTTTTAGATGCAGGATGAGGGCTGGAGGTTTCATATCCCTGCTCCCTCCGGCGAGACTCCACAGGGCCTTTTCAAATTTTTGGCCTCCGTATTGGAAGCCGGTAGTATTTATATCAAGGGGACGGCAAGGGGTTTGCTACTCCCCCCTTTTGGACTTTTGCAAAATCTTTTTGCAAAATATTGTAATATATCTTACAAAATTGCAGAAAGCAGGAATAGAAAGATATAAGCCCTTGATTTCAAAGGGGATCAGTCCAAGACCTATGCCGGACAAAAGAGTGCAAAAAGTCGGCTGTTTTTGTGTGCAAAAAGCTACAAAAAATGTATGATATGCCCTCGGTTTTCAGGTCAATTTACTGATACCATTTCTGCTACCACCAGGAGGCTACCTTAGCCGGAAAGGACGGAATTTGAAGTTATCCTACAGACTCCACACCGAGCCATAACCTAAAGAGACATAATGCCTTTTCGGGTAAATGCTGATAGATAAAAGAGAACCCGCTTTTGCCTTGATCCCGTCTGGCAGTCATGAGGTCGAGGGTTCGATTCCCTTCAGCTCCACCAATCATTACAGAGAAACTTCTCTCTGTCCCTATAAGGCTCGCCGAACCGACCGGCTGGGCCTTTTGTTTTTGCTAAACCTTTCCGAGCCTTTATAACCTCAACCACATCCTTGCCTCATACCGACCTCCGGACGAGCCAGGCCTCACATGCCCTACATTTTTACTCAAAACCGCCCATTCGCTCTCTCTTTCTCTGAAACCTCCGGACTTTGGCCACCTCGTCCGGAAGATTGGGGCCGTCATTTTTCAGCATGTTACGAGACTGAAAATTTCCAGAGTTCGACACTCGATTGGAAGTGAAATGTTGATTGACGGCATTTCCCGACATAACCGAAGTCGAGAGAGTACAATCTCGGGCAGATTTGCAATCCACTTACATGGCCATGCTGGTCTGGCTATCACCGGGGTTCCTTCACCGATGGGTCCACCACACTATCAAAGACACACGCGGATCGGGGGCCTAATTCGCCAGCAAAGGATTCCGGCGATTGTATTCCTCGCAGAAAATATCCATACACGCCTTGCCGTCCAGGTTTTCGTCCATGAATGTATCAACCAGCCTGTACTGCCAGATTTTCTGTCCGGCTTTTTCAACGAAGCCATCATCACTCACGGACAAATCCGGCCACCATCGCATCCGGATCACGTTAAAGAGTAGCGCGATTTCATAAATCTCATACATCGAATAACAGTCCCAGCCTCCCTCGTAAAAGACCAGTTCACATGTATCTTTGGACTTGAAACTCTTATTGGGGTAGACCTGGAATGCGTCTGGTAGTTTGCAAAACCTGACCAACCGGCCACCGGCCGAGCGGTCAAAAACCATTTGTCTGAGCCATGCCAGTTTTCCAGTTGTGTTAGGGACAACGCCGAAAAAATTAAAGGGATAGTCAAGCTCACCCAATGTTGGGTAAGACCGGTTACCATGAATGCGCGTCTTACACTCTTTCCCATTCCCCGCCGTCGGGCAGGTCGGTGTTGAACCATTCGTCGCCAAGGGCCGGGTTGGGGATGGCCGCGTCGCGCTCTTCCTCCGAGCCGCTCCCACGGCGGATGGTGATGCCGTTGGCCTCGTTCTCCTCGAAGCGGAAGAAAACGCCGATGG
>CAZOMR010000180.1:0-7055 GCA_964580655.1 uncultured bacterium | reverse complement strand
ACCCTCCCTCGATGCAATATCCTTCCTTCAGAATCCTGCACCACATAAACCGTGTTCCTTGCATGTACGTCCAAACGGTTATACCTCAAACCGTCTCTGGAGGACAGCCCGCTTTCATGGTAACAGAATATTTTAAAGTCTACTTCTTGGCCCCTACCCTTGCCAGGCCATAAGCCTTGATCTTATAAAGCAGGGCACGATGGCTGATCTCCAGCATCTTTGCGGCCTGGGTGCGGTTGCCCCCGCTTTTCTGCAAGGCCCTCCGGATTAGCTCCTTCTCCATCTGCCGCGACATCTTCTTGATGCTGAGTTCATGTGGAGGCAAGATCATTTCTCCCTCCGGCTCGGGCTCGCGGACATGAGCAGGTAGGTCTCCCAATTCTATTTTGTCTCCCTCGGCCAGGGCCAGTGCCCGTTCTATTGCGTTCTCCAGTTCGCGCACATTTCCTTCCCAGGGGTGATCGAAGATAGCAGACAGGGCCTCTTTGCTGATGCCCTTGATATCCTTATGCAGTCGGTCGTTGTAGCGATGAATAAAGCTCTTCACTAACAGCGGTATGTCCTCGCGGCGCTCCCGCAAAGGGGGCAGATGCAGGGATAGCACATTCAGCCGATAAAACAAGTCCCCGCGAAATCTCTCCTCCTTGACCTCCTGTGCCAGATTGCGGATGCTGGCCGCAATGATCCGGACATCCACCGGGATCGCCCGAGCATCCCCGACACGGCGGATTTCCTCTTCCTGAAGCGCACGCAGGAGTTTCACTTGCAGGAAAAGCGGAAGCTCCCCGATTTCATCCAGAAACAGGGTTCCTGAATCCGCTTCCTCGAACAGGCCCTTCTTGCTGTAGCTTGCGTCTGTAAAGGCTCCTTTGAGATGCCCAAAGAGCTCGCTCTCAAGCAGATTTTCCGGAATCGCGCCGCAGTTGACCGGGACAAACGGCCCGTCCGCACGGAGGCTGGAGTAATGAATAGCACGGGCGATCAACTCCTTGCCGGTGCCGCTTTCCCCGGTGATCAGAACAGTTGACTTATACTCAGCGATTTTCTTGATCGTTTCTAATATCTCCAGCATCCTCGGGCTCTTGGTCAGGATATTGTGAAAGCTGTATTCCCGGCGCAGTTCCCTGCGTAGGATCACATTCTCCTTTATCAGGCGCTCCCTTTCCTCGGCCTTGCGAAGGGTGAGGATCACCTCGTCTGAGCGAAAAGGCTTGGAGATATAATCATATGCTCCTAGCTTCATGGCCTCGATCGCTGTGTCCTCTGTGCCGTAAGCACTCATCATAATCACCGTGGCCGGGATTCCGCGTTTCTTCATCTCCTGCAAGAGCCGTGCTCCGTCCATCCTGGGCATGCGTATATCGCAAAGCACGAAATCATAGACATTATGCTCAAAAGCCTTAAGCGCTTCCTCGCCGTTGGCCGCGGCGTCGCACTCATACCCTGCATCCTTGAGGAGAACGCTCAGCATGTGCCGCATATTCTCTTCATCGTCTATGATTAGAATCTGGATTTTTGATGTCAAACCTGCTTATCCTCCTTGTGGAAACCGGACAATAAATGTCGTTCCTGCTCCGGGCTCGCTTTCAACCTCGATGAGACCGGACATGGAGTCTACTATCTTCTGACATATGCTCAATCCGAGGCCTGATCCCTTGCCGGGTTCTTTGGTGGTAAAGAATGGATCAAAAATCTTGCGCTGATTCTCCCTTGCTATTCCAATCCCGGTATCGCTCACTCGCAGTTCAATTTCCGCGGAGCCATCAGCGGCCTCTAAAAGCCGGGTGCCAAACTTCAAATAGCCTTTTCCCGAAAGAGCGTCCAGGGCATTGAGAATCAGGTTGATCAGGAGCTGTTTGATTTGATTCTTATCTCCCTGCAGGGCTGTCAATTCCTCCGCGAGATCCAGTTCAAGTTCAATGCCTTTAAAGCCTTTTTGAGTCTCCATCAGGCGCAGTGCTTCCTCTATCGCCTCGTTCAGATTCACCTGCTCCTTCATTTCTCCCTGGGGCCGGCTGTAATCCAGCAGGTCTCTAATTATGCGGTTAATCCGTTCCACTTCATCCTTGACCCTTCTCAGCATATCCAGTTCTTCTGGTTTTAATTCCGGCTTCCGCTCCAGTATCTCCAGATAACCCCGGATAGCGCTTAATGGGTTTCCGATCTCGTGTGCCACACCTGCGGCGAGATGTCCGATTGAGGCCAGCTTTTCTGAGAAGATTAACTGGTTCTGCGTGCGCTCAAGCTCCTGGTTCACTTGCTCCAGGTTTTTTACATGCCCATGCAAGGCGATCTGATCCTGTTTAAGCCGCTCGGTCATACGGTTAAACGCCTCGGCAAGGTGGGTGATCTCGTTCTCTGTTACCGCGCGTCCAGACCTTTCGGACCCTCCAGATCCTTCGGACTTGCCCTCGGAAAGGTCAACGCGAAAGTCCAGGTCCCCCTCAGCTACCCGCTCAGTAGCCTTGACCAATACCCTCAGTGGCTTAAGCACCACCTGATTCAGAACAAGGTAGCCGAACACACTGATCACGATAGCGAAAAGCAGGATATAAAGCATCAGTATAAACGGCGTAAAGGTCTGATATTCCCCCTGATACTGGCGCATCAGAAGAACCACTGCGCCGATAAGCACCAGCGCAGAGATCATCAGCACTGCGAGGCTGACCACGATCTCCCAGACCAGACCTTGAAATCTTCTCGCCGTCACGGTTGACTCACCTTCCTCAGACCAAGAACCTGATTTGCCCCTGGATCATGTCTCCCAAGAATAGCCATGCCACTGTGCCTGCCGAGAGGAAAGGCCCAAAGGGAATCCTGTAAAACCTTCCTTTGTGGCGGATAAAAATCATGTAAGCGCCGATAAGCACGCCCGTGAGCGATCCTATGAGAACCACCCCTGGCAGAGCGCGCCATCCCATGAATGCGCCGATCATACCAAGAATTTTGGCATCGCCAAGGCCCATGCCTTCTCGCCTGGTGATGAGATAGTATCCCTCAATCACAATGAACAGACTCAAGAATCCGGCTCCTGCTCCCAAGAGAGATTCCCGGAACCGGACCCCAACCTCCGGGATCAGTGCGATCAATACCCCTATCACTATTCCTCCCAGGCTGATCTGGTCCGGGATAATCTTATGATATAAGTCTATCACACTCGCGGCCAAAAGCGAGGCCGCAAAGGCATAATAGATCAGGCTTTCAGGCCGGAACCCGAATTTCAATACCATGCTTAGTGCGAGCAAGCCTGAAAGAATCTCCACCACCGGATACCGCCATGAGATAGGCTCACCGCAAACTCGGCACCTGCCCCTCAAAAGCACAAAGCTCAAAAGCGGGATGTTGTCATACCATGCGATCCTGCTCAAGCAGTGCGGACATCGTGATCGAGGCCGTATGATGGACTCTCCCCGAGGCAAACGGTGGATTATTACATTCAAAAAGCTCCCTACTGCCAATCCGACCAGTAAGGCGAATACCGCGAGCAAGGATTCCGGAACCATCAAGCCCCTGTTTCTGCTTTCCGGGCGAGCAGATTTTCATATAATTCTTCCTGCTTGCTCAGCATCAGATTAATATCAAACTCATTCACAAGCGCACGCCCCTTCTCGCCCATCCTTTTCCTGAGTTTTTCATCCGTGAGGATTTCAATAATCCTTTGAGCCAGTCCTTTAACATCCCCCGGCTCGACCAGGTATCCGTTTTCCCCGTTCACCACGGCCTCCGGGGCTCCGTCAACTTTTGTCCCGACAATCGCAAGGCCGGCGGCCATGGCCTCGGGATATACCCTGGGCAAGCCCTCCCATAGCGATGTGAGCACAAAGAGGTCTGCGGCCCAGAGGATTTCACGGATGTCCCTGCGCCAGCCTAAAAGGCGGAACCGGTCCTTGATTCCCTGCTGGTGGATCAAGGCTTCCAGCTCATTCCGCAAGACCCCGTCCCCTGCAACCACAAACCATGCATCCGGCACATCCTTCAGAACAACTGAAGCGGCCCGGGCAAAATCCAGGGGGTTCTTCTGCGGCTTGAAATTGGACACCATGACCACGAGTGGCCCTGATTCACCCACGCCAAGCTCCCTGCGCCTGGCCCTTACATCAATCGGTCTTCTTTCAAATGCCCTGATGTCAATCCCGCTCCGAATCAGGAGAAACTTTTCACGCGGCCCGAACCCGAGTGACACTGCTCTCTCCAGGTTGGCACGGCTCACGCAGATGAATACGGTGGTGATCCGGGCCGTGAGCCACTCTGCGGCGATATAAAATCTCTTTGTCCAGAACGGCTGATAGTCGTTAAACCCGAATCCGTGAAAACTGTGAATTATCACGGGCACTCCGGCTGAATACGCGGCCCAGCGGCCCAGTATCCCTGCCTTGGAGCTGTGCGTGTGCACGATCACCGGCACAGGAGACCAATTCTTTATCTCCTCTACCAGCATGGCCCTGAGCCTCCGGAATGCGCGAACCTCGCTTGCCGGCGAAATCTCCCTCACGAGCCCCGGCACCAGCTTGAATTCCACGCCCTCAAGTCCCGCGGCCTCATGGTTCAGAATCCCTCCTTCTCCGCATAAGAGTGCGGCTGAGAATCTTTTTGTATCCAGGTGCGAGACCGTGAACAGGGTATTCTGCTGAGCACCGCCTAACTCCAGCCTGGTAATGATGTGCACCACCCGTGCCTTCATCGGCTGATTCCGCGAGCCTGCCCGGCCAGGGCCGCATCCCGGCCCTGCTTCAGGGCATCCTCCATTGTAGAGTACTCCCACCTTCCATACCGGCCGATGGAAAATATGTTCTGATCCCGCAGATACTCAAGAAGCCTCGGCACCCACTTCGCGCGAAAGCTGTCATAGATCACATAGGCAAAGGGTATCTTCATCCATCCAAGATATTCCAGGTCCTGACCCTGGCTCAAAAAGCCGGCACTCGCGAAATCCCTTACCGCCCTCAATGCAAGCTCATCTTCCGAGCCCTCCAAAGTCCCCGGTCTTCGCGTTATCTCAAGCACCAGGGACTGCCGCGTAGATTTAGAATCAGCAAGATTGGAATAAAACCCGGCCCGGTAAAATTCAAAATTTTTTTCCGGGAAATAAATCCAGTGGCTCTGCGAGACCCTTTTTCCCTTCACTCCCATATTCACGCAGAGCACTGAGAGGAATCTAAGCCGCCTCGCGGCGTCCCTCAACTGGCGCGGCGCTGATTTAATATGCAGGAAAAGCTCGCTCAAGGGCATGGTCGAGATCAACCTCCTATACCGGACATCCTCCCCGCTTGAGAGCATGAGTGTCCTTTTTTTAGGGTGCACAGAAACCACCTCTTGATTCAACTCAAGACCTTTTACCCTCCGAGCCAGTGCTTGCGCCAGGACCTCTATACCGCCCCGGTGCGGGTATAAGAACGCGGCATTGTATCCGAAATTCTTGTCCTGAATTCCCAGCGCGCCGTCAACAACCTCCCGGAGAGCGGGCCGGGGCACGGCCCAGCTTACCCATTCGGTGGTGATCTGCTTCAGCGGCACGCGCCAGAACTTGCGGTTGAAGGGAAGCATGAAGTGCCTGGCAATGCCTGGGCCGAAGTTATAAAGAATCCAGTCTTTGAAATTATCAGGCTGTTCCGGGTCTCTTTCAGCGGCCAGTAATGCCTCCATGAACCCTGCAATGCAATCCCGTATCACAGATGCAGGAAGCCCGCAGGTATTGGCCTGAAAAGGATAGTGGGTCAGCACGCCTTTGGAGAATATATTAGCGCGGCGGAAATGTTCGCGAAGCCCCGAAGGGTCTGGAGAATTTGCGCCCACGAGTTTTTTAACCCAGGCCCGCATGTGGCGGTCCTTGAAGTGGAGAATGTGTCCGCCGTAGTCAAAGAGAAAACCTCCCTTTTGCTCGGTGCGGCACAGCCCCCCCGGCCTCGCTTCCTTTTCAAAAAGCCTGTATTCCCGGTTTTTAACATGATATGCCGCGGAAAGACCTGCCAGTCCCGCACCGATAATCGCTGTCTCCACAGACTCGCTTGACATCTACAAACCCCCTCAAGCCTACTTTATCCGCAGATTACGCAGATCCAAGCTCCGTAGGATGAACGCAGATTTTCTTTGAACTTTAAACTTTGAACTCCTTCATTGGAAGGGCAACAGACACTCTTGTTTGTTGATTCTTTTACTAACATTTCCTTAAACGCTAAATGAAGCAATGACACCAATCCTAACAAATATGCCCAGATTGGAGGCTTTATGACTTATTGTAAATTCTAAAGCTGTTTTTAAATTCCCCTGGCGATTTTTTCCTAAAGTTCTAGATCTTTTCGATTACGGAAAATCTGAAAGATAGGAACTTTTGCCTCCCCTCGGAATTTTCATTTTTTCTCCAGCCAATTTTGGTATTTATCCAACTCAGCTTTGATAGCGGCGACTACCAGGGTAACAATAGCGGCATCATCCAGCCATCCGATACCGGGGATGAAGTCGGGCACGAGGTCAAATGGGTTAATGACATAGATGATGGCAAAGACCACGGCGGCTATTGTTTTCCAGGGAATTTCGCGATAAGCCCCGGAGATATAATCCTTGATCATGCGGACCAGGATTTCTACTTGATGAAGAAGTTTTTCCGGAGCTGATTTTCCCCTCTGGTCTCTCCAATCTTCATATTTCTGGACGGCTTCTATTGCATCATCCTCGCTGACTTCTTCCCGGCCCTGCTCAATCAGATAGCGAAGGCATTCCTCGCAATCCTTGTTTGAGCCAAGGGGCTGACCGCACTTTTTACATTGATTCATTTTCCCTTCCTTTTCCATACCAAGCTGACTAATCCCTGTCAAGTTTTTTCATCCCGCATCCCGCAGGCTTTTGCCTTTATTTTACCACTTCCCACTGACATATTCTGTCAGAAAATTAGAACGGCTTGAGGCCTGAGACCTGAGGCTTGAGGTTTGAGAACCAAGCACCAAGCCAGTAGCCAGCATCCAGTAGCCGGTAGCCAGTGGTGTCTTTGTGGTTCATAATTTTATTTTTAACCCAAATAATGCAGTTGCCCCTTGAATAGATTGCATCGTTTGTCCCTT
>CAZOMR010000179.1:0-7181 GCA_964580655.1 uncultured bacterium | reverse complement strand
CTACGATCGGGAAATATTTCAGGTGGCATACGGGCCAGGCATATTGAATACCTCTTTCCATGACGCCTTCGTAACAAATTACGGTAAGAAGATGGAAGGCTACCTCTTTCGCGTGACATATGCTGATGACTGTTACCGAAGATGGGTATGGTGGAGGTGGAGAAGTTATCCGTGTTATCAGCCGGTTCCAAGGCCGGACATGGGCGGGCCAGCTTACGCGATCGGAGACAAATTCGTGATAGCGGATCGCCTGGACCTATATCATGCGTCTCTCATGAACGATGATTTAGTCAACTCGGGCGTGACATTTGAGGATTTCTTTAATGCCATTGGAACCGATAGTTACATATACCATGATTCCGATGAGGTCTGCACGGACGGGCCACCGGACCGCTCATGCAATGACTGGTGGGGCGACGGGAGAAGCGAGGACCGCGATGTGTATAAGACGGTGCCTGCCGGAACACCGGAAGCAGAGATATATCATCCCGCGTGGACAGAACAAGAGATCAAGGACAATATTATGAGCAAGATTCCTTATATCACCAAAGTGGATGAATATACATACGCAACAGGGGCCTATGAACCGGATGGTGTGCCAGGGCCTGAATTTACCAAGACAGGCAATGCTATCCGACTGGATATTCATATCCGTGATACCCTGGGTTATGACCAACCCGCTGATCTTAACACCATCTCGCTTGATGACCCGGATTACGGCGGCTTCTTTGACGGCATCGTTGGAGGCATCACTGTCTGCACCTCGGACTGCCTCCTATATGAGCCCCTGGCAAAGGAAGAACTCGGAATCATGGACATCTATGATGTGAGATACGGGCTCATCAAATTTGAATACTATAGAAATAACGACTTCCATGGCAACGACTGGGATACCGGGAAAGGCGGAGACCTGCTAAGTAATCTGGGCGAGGAAAACGAGACGATCCAGAATGTCATCAACAGCGATCAAACAGACCCCTCCGGAGGCACCCCTATTTCTCATTCCCTTAGAGACGCCTATACCTACCTCTACGGCGACTGGTGGGGCGACGGTATTGACGGTTACAATCCCTCTTATAACACCAACCCAAGCATGTATGACCACTGGGTCGCTGAAGATTGGGAAAACTCGGCAGACCAGTTCAACTATAATGATCACCACGGACATATCGTTCAGGCAGACCCATATTACTACTTTAACTGCAGGCGCAACTACCTCATTCTCGTTACTGATGGTGGTGAGGCAGATGAAGGCGGCGGGGGTTCAATGAGTTCAACACTAGCCCGCATGGAAAAATATGTCAAAGCGCTCAATGAAGACCCTGATGGCGGTGGCCCGAAATTGGGAACCAAAACCTATTTCATCGGATTCTTTATTGAGTATAACGCAGATTATGTGCAACAGCTTGAAGCATTGGCTGACTATTCGGACTGGGGACCCGCGTGGACGGAAGATATGGGGAATATTACCGATCCCTTTTACGCTAAAGATGAGGCTGAACTGAAATCCTCGCTGGCTAGCATCATGAACATCGTCCTGGCTGATACCTATACCCGGTCAGCGCCTGTGGTCAATGCCAACCAGAGCTCCCTCGCCGCAGGATACTTTGAGATCGCACCATTTGATTATCTGTGGCGTGGACATTTCGTGGGCCTGCAAGAGCTTACCTCGGAACAATGGGGCGGCACCATCATCACAGCCACCGATGATAATCCCTTCATTGATGCGGCTGAACTACTGAACGACCTGAACGGTCCGAACGATCATCTTAAGAGGGACATCTTTACAGCGCTTTTAAAGGGCAACACTCTGGAAAAAGTTGACTTTATCCCCTCCGCACCCAATAGCATGGACCTGAGCCCATCGCTTGATCCCGATGACATAGACGGAGATACTTTGACCTGGCAGGACGGGGACTGGGATGATACGGAGTTGCTGATTGAATTCGTTCGCGGTAAGGCCGGCGCATTATTCCGGGACGAAATGAAGACAAGAGAATGGCGCCTGGGCGCAATTAACCGCTCCAGCCCCAAACTGGTTACCGAGCCAGGGGGGCCTCTTGTCATGGAGAGCCTTACCTACAAAAAATTCGCCGAATACCATTACGATCGCCCGGACATAATCTATGTCGGGGCCAATGACGGCATGCTCCACGCATTCCTGTTTGAAGATGTTGACGGAGACCCCGATGACACGAGCCGGAACTTCCTGGAAGAAAGCTTTGCCTACATCCCGCCTTCGGTCCATGAAAACCTGTCATACCTCTGGCAGGGAGTCCAGTGGTATTATGTGGACGGAAGCCCTGCGGCCGCGGATGTCGAACTCCATGTTGATCCCTCTGTGATCCCTGCTGATACTACAAAGGCGAAGAACATAGGCTGTGACCCTGATAAGGAAACCTGCTGGTATACCTATCTCTTGTGCGGCCTGCGTCAGGGAGGGCGATCTTACTTCAGCCTGGAAATCACCGATGCAGATACCACCTCCTCCGAGGATACCTCTCCGGAACCAGCACCGTGGGCCCAGCCAAAATGGATGTTCGATGACCCGGGCTATATGGGGGACAGCTGGTCTAATCCTGTCGTGTCTGAAGTGCACTATAAAGAGCCGGGCCTGCCTCTTGACTACCGTGTAATAGCTGTATTCGGAGGCGGCTGGAGCGAGAGCGACGAGGCCCGGATTGGATCTTATTTGTATATCATCAATGTGGAAGACGGCCAGATACTCAAGCGGTTCCTGATCCCGGACAAAACAGAGGACCCCGGGGATAGCCCTTATCCTGATCCTGATTATTTCAACACGAATAATCTTCCCGGTGACCCGGCCGTGGTGGACCGGGATAAGGATGGATATGGTGACATCATTTATATCGGCGACATTCAGGGGCGGGTATGGAAGGCCAACATTCTCAGTTCGGACACGACCGAGTGGAAGCTCTCCCTCTTCTACGACACAGCAGACCTTGACGGAAAAGGGCCGTATTATAAAACAAAGGACAAAGACCCAAAATGGGACACATATGATTCCTGGCGCCGGCCTGTCTTCTATCGGCCTACCGTGGTTGCACTTGAGGACTCACAAGACCTGATAGTTTACTTCGGCACCGGACATATAGAGGAATCCGATGAGGCCCTGAATGAAGAATCGGTTAACCGCGTCTTTGCCATAATTGACAGTGATACCATTAGTGGCTGTTCTTATGGCACCCTTTACCATGGAGATACGACAGAGTGGTCGGGCAACTGGAGCACATGGTCAATTACCAGCGACGAGAGATTGCATGGATGCGGATTCCCTATTGCCCTCCAGCCCGGTGAAAAGATCATGGGCCCGCCAGTGGTTATAGGAGGCAACCTGATCTTTTACACCTACTCCCCTGTGGAGCGGCCAAATGTCTGCGAGAACGGCTCCGTGTTCTTCTGGAAAGTGGACCATCTCAGCGGCTGGGGCATACTCAATGTAGAGGGTTCCACGGAACTGCAAAGGGTCAAACAAAAAGCCATATCAGCTACCGGTTGCTATACGATAACTCCCTCCGGCGAGCTGATCACATTCAATCCACCCAAACCCGGAGAACTCACGCGCGGAGGGGGACCGGGAGTGGTTTTCTCGGCTTCGGAAAAGATGGGTTGGGGCCAGGACGACTATTATACCACTAAGGGCGGCTTTATCCTCTCATGGGGCGAGGGCGTGGATTTCAAGCTCTAAGCCCTGAATGCAGTGCTGAACAAACGGGGGACCAAAACCAGGTTCCCCGTTTTTTTATCCTCCGATCTCAACCCGGACTACCTGCTCCTGTCCATTGTCCCGGAGGCGTAGTTCCAGAATCCCTGTTTTTTCATTGAAGCGGAATTCCGCAGGCACGCGCGCATCCCTTTCACTACCGCTTATAATTGTCACGGCTTTCGGTCTTTCTTCCAGGCCGTGAAAGCGAAGAACCATGTCCCGCTCAGACACCTGATATGCCCCCTGTCGCGCCTCGACCGAGAGATCCATCCCATGCATATCCTTCCTGCAGGTGTACCTGGTCCGCGCAAATTCCCCTCTCCTGTAATCAAGGCTCTCACCATCATCCTCGTAAAGCTCAAACCAGGACGGCTCTGCCCCAGGATACACCTCCAGCGTGAGCGGGTCCCATTGTCGCTCCCCGGTATAATTCATCACAGGCCCGAGCGGGACTATCGCTCCCTCCCGGATATAAAGCGGCAACTCATCCAGCTTTGCTGAAACATCCGCGCGGCCCGGACCCTGCTCCACCGAATCATCATCAAGCCGATACCACCTGCCTTTCGGGAAATATACCGAGCGCTCTCTGGCTCCCTTCTCCACCACCGGAGCAACCAGAATCAGGTCCCCCCACATGAACTGATCCTCGATCTCATAAGTCGCCTCATCATCGGGAAACTCCACCACCATGGCCCGCATAACCGGAACACCCTTCCGGCTCGATTCCTCGAACAGGCTGTAGGTATATGGCATCAACCGATAGCGCAACTCAATCGCCTCCCGGCTGATCCTCTCAACGGTCGGCCCGAAACTCCACGGCTCCTGCCTGGGCATGTGGATGGCTGTGTGGGTGCGGCAAAAAGGATAAAAAACACCCTGCTGTATCCAGCGGGCAAAACGCTCCGGTGTGGGAGAAAGCGTGAATCCGCCTATGTCCGAACCCACAAAGGTAATACCCGAGATGCCCATATTCAAATGCATTGGAAGACACATGGCCAGGGCTGGCCAGGTGGAGAAGTTGTCCCCGGTCCAGACGCTTGAATACCTCCATATCCCGGGGTATCCTGCACGGGTCACAAGAAAGGGTCGCTGGTTGGGCCGTAGCTTCAATAACCCCTCATAGGTTGCCTGGCATTCAAGGAGGCCGTACACATTATGAATCCGGGCATGGGGAAGGGGCTCAGCCTTTGTTCCGTGAACCATCTGGTTCATGTCAGGTGTGCCCGATGGGATCATAAGGTCTAAAGGCCTGATGTCCTTTCCCCACATGGCCGGCTCGTTCATATCATTCCATATCCCGGCTACCCCGTAATCCACATGCTTTTTGTGCAGGTGTCCCCACCACTCTCGCACCTCCGGTCTTGTGAAATCCGGCCAGTGGCAGTCACCCGGCCAGACACGCGCGGTAAACGGGGTGCCATCCTGCCCGGGACAGAAATACCCCTTTGCTATTCCCTCGTCGTAAGGCGCGTATCCCTTCTCCACCTTGATCCCGGGATCAATGATGGTGACAACCTTAAACCCGTCCTGCGCCAGGTCCGAGATCAGTCCCTTCGGATCAGGAAAGCGCTTCGGATGAAAGGTAAATACCTTCCAGTCATCCATGTAATGTATGTCCATGTAAATCACATCGCATGGAATCTGCCGCTCGCGAAAATTACGCGCGACCCAGCGCACCCTGCCCTCGTTCTTGTAAGAATACCGGCACTGGTGATACCCGATAGACCAGAGCGGCGGAAGTGGCATCCTGCCTGTAAGCGAGGTATATCCCTCGATTACACTCTTGAATTCCGGCCCGAAGATGAAATAATAGTTCATGTCCCCGCCTTCAGCGCTGAAGGTGTAGCTGTCTGGATAAATGTTGCCCATGTCAAAATATGAGCGGTAAGTGTTATCAAAGAAGATCCCGTATGCCACGCCCTTTCTCAAGCCCACGAAGAAAGGATGGGACTGATACAGCGGGTCTCTTTCACCCGAATACATGGCGTCCGAGTTCCACATCTCCATTCCCCTGCCTCTCTTGTCGAGCGGCCCGGTCTTCTCTCCGAACCCGTAATAATGCTCATCCGGTGGCATGACCTTGCCGCACCAGACCAATCCATTTTCCTTAAAATAAATCCCGTCTCCATCCTCGTTGATCAAATCGCTGTTTTTGTCATAAAAAGCGAGTTTGAACCGACTTTTATCAACTTTTATATTGAGCGACCTGGTCTCAAGCTCAATGCCTTTTGCTGTCTCTTTCACGCCGGGCGCACTGGCCGAAGGAGCTGAATCAATCACCGCAAATGACTTGTCCGGGCTAAATCTCTCGCCAGCGGGTACCGCTCTAACCCTGACTATCTTATCTCCATGCGCTGAAATCCTGACCCTTCCACCATCGCACTGGAACACCACCCCGTCAGCAACTTTCTCCCATGAAAGCACTGCTCCGAGCTCACTCGTCCCAGTTGCCCGTGAGCCAGCCCCTATGAAAAGGGCCAGGAACATCACCGTCCAGATACCTTGCCTGGAAAATCTCCGTATCATTTTATCCTCCTGTCTTTTCTCAGCATTGGATGATCAACCTCGGCATCCGGATGATCCAGACGCCATTTTATCTGGCGAAGAATCCCGCGGATAATCCTTACATCCCGCTCGCTCAAACACGCCCTATGTAACATCTGCCGGATTAAAATCATCATCCGCCTGGGGTCCCTCTCCTGGATAAACCCCAACTCGATCAAGACCTGCTCAAGATGCTTGAACATGTTCTCCTGGTCTCTGGAACTGGCAAGTCTTCCGGGTCCTTTGGAATTATGCGAGTCAACCTGAATTTCCCGGACTGCATAGTTAATCTCCCAGAGCAAGATCGCGACCGCATGTCCAAGATTCAATGATTCATAATCCGTGTCGGGGTGGATTCCGACAACCCAGTGACAAAGAGCGATGTCATCATTAGATAGCCCGACATCCTCCGGGCCGAACACCAGAGCCACCCGGTTAACCTCCAATACAGGCCGCAAGAGCCCGGCCATCTGACGCGGGTTGATGACATTCTTTCGCTTCACCCCGTGCCGCCGCGATGTGCCGATTACTATGGCGCAGTCCGATACGGCTTGCTCAAGACGCGCGTGAATCCGCGACTCGTCGAGAATACCTGCACCTCCCAGGGCCAGTGTATAAGCCTCCTTGTTGAGCTCCGCGCGCGGAGCCACCAGCCTGAGATCGGAGAAATCCATGTTCCTCATTACCCGTGCCACGAATCCAAGGTTTCCGGAAAACTTGGTACCAACAAGCACAACCCGGACTTTATCCAGATGTTGTATCAGCTCGGATTCAACCATAAATGCCAGATGCTCCGACTATAATTGTAATCAAAACTCACTGCGAAGGCAAGACAATATTGAGGGTGTGCGACATATTTGGTGATGATTTGACTTGATTTCTTTTTTTATCTGTGGTATTGTAGTATATC
>CAZOMR010000178.1:0-7200 GCA_964580655.1 uncultured bacterium | reverse complement strand
CACAACTTTTGGAAATCCCAGGGCCACTTGACCACCATTTATGTCGCACACCCCTGATTGACTCTTGCCCTGCCCGGGAATTAAGATTAATATAAATGGCAATGAGATGAAGCACTGTACTGATTTCCAGGTACGCGGGTATCGGTCAGAAGACCGGGATACCGTTCGTTATATCTGTTGCGAGACCGGCTTCATGGGCGAGCCGCAGGAGGTCTTCTTTGAAGGCAGGAATGTATTCGCAGACATGTGGTCTTCTTACTGGACCGATTATGAGCCGGAGAGTTGCTTTGTGGCAGAGGTGGATGGCAGGGTAGTGGCATATCTTCTCGGTTGCAAGGACACGGACCGCTATGAGCGTATCTTCGCGGGGGAGATCAGGCCGCGTCTTTTCAGGAAGGCATTGCGACAGGGTATCTTCTTAAGGCGGAAGAACCTCGTTTACATGGCAAGGGTGGTGCGAGGTCATCAGCGAGGCGAGTTCAGGATGCCGATGAGAAATATCAAGGCCGAATATCCTGCTCATCTTCACAATAACATAGCTGACCCGTGGCTGAGGGGCCAAGGGATTGGAAAGGCCCTGATGAATGCCTACCTGGACTATCTGCGCTCAAGCGGAGTCAAGGGTGTGCACCTCGGCACGACATCATACAACAAGCAGGCAGTGCCTTTTTATAAATCCTGCGGTTTCGAGGAGATATTCCGCGGACCATTGACCTGCTACGACCATATCATAAAAGACGAGCAAGTCTTTCTTCTTTATTTTGGAAGAAAAGTGTAGCCGAAACAAGGGTCTCACCAGTGGATGTCCTCGCTCTTATAGCATTCCTCCTTTCCGCTATGCTTATATCCCTTTCCGGCGCACTGATGCCGGGACCAGTGACCGCGGTGACTATTGCCAAAGCCGAAAGGTCAGCTCATGCCGGAGCATGGATAGCGCTGGGGCATGGCGTAGTGGAGTTTCCGGTCATGGCCCTGATATATTTCGGCTTCGGCGCACTCTTCAAAATTCAAGGGGTGAAAATCGGGACAGGTATCCTGGGCGGATCACTCCTGATCTGGATGGGAATTGACATGCTCAGAGTTTTCCGAAAGGCCGAGATTTCGGAATTAAGTTACTCATTTTCGCCATTCACCGCAGGTGCGGTATTGAGTGCCGCGAATCCGTATTTTCTCCTCTGGTGGGCCACTGCCGGGGCTGTACTGGTTTCCAAATCCATGGCCTTTGGTCTTTTGGGCTTCATCCTGCTTGCCATTTGCCACTGGCTCTGTGATCTGGGATGGCTCTACTTCCTTTCCTTCATGACCAACCGCGGAGGGCAATTCTTCGGGAAAAAGCTCCAGCAAGGAGTTTTCCTGCTTTGTGGACTTGCACTCATCTATTTCGGAGGGTATTTTATCTCAGGAGCCGCACTGACCATTCAAGACCTGATAGCCGGAATGTAGCTTAAGAGTAAAAGCATAAAAAGGGCGGCCTCTCAACCGCCCTGATTTTCAAATCCAGACTGATCAGGGATTTATTCCTCCCAGGAAATTAGTAACCTCCTGATTGAATCTCTCAGCCTCTTCCACCATGGGATAATGGGCGCTCTCGGGATAGATGCTTACAGAAGAATTGGGAATGGCCTTGTTCAGGTAGTCGGCCTCCTTGGCCTTTTTCATTGGGGTTGCCAGGTGTGGCTCGTATCTTCCCCAGATGACAAAAGTGGGAACATCAATATCCTTGACGCGTAGGACCCAGTCTGTGCGATTATCCGGATTCATCTTCATTATATTCCACCAGTCATAACGCCCGACATCAACAAGAGCGAGGTGTGTTGCGCGAACTTCATCCGAGAATTCCCTGGTTTTCATATACTGGAACTTGTATTCGACAACCCGATCCATGAATTCCTTAGCATTGCCTTCATCCTGATGAACGAGAGAGACAAGCCGGGTTTCCGGCGTGGCGCCCACAATTTCCGGGCTTGCGCGATGGAGAAGTGTCCTGTAAGTTCTCTTGCCACATATCTTAAGGACTGGCGACCAGACATTCGTCTGGCCTGCTTTTTCCTCTTGATACGGCCTGGCTATCCAACGAGGGTAGTGTGCGAAATTGATAAGGCCCAGACCGTAGCGATACTTGGCGGTTCCATAAGGCGAGATCAAAACCAGGCCCTCGACTTTCTGCGGGTGAGTGAGACAAAAGTCCATTGCCACCAGCCCGCCCAGGTCATGGCCGATCAAGGTGGCCTTATCAATCCCCTTTGCCTGCATAAAGCCGTTGAGATAGTTGGTGAAATCCTGGACACGGTATTCCATGTCCGGTTTCTCCGAGTTTCCAAAGCCCGGCATGTCAAGCGCGATGACATGAAAATTCTCGGCAAGGGCATCGAAATTGTATTGCCAGGTATCGCTTGTGGAAACCGCTCCGAACTGGACCAGAGACTTGGCCCGAGGCGGGATCACAAAATTTGCTAAAATGAAGTTTGTGCCTAGACTTACAGGATCAGTGCTCATATTAATCATGTAAAACGGGAGAAACGCGGGAATATCCCAGTATGGTGTCAGTGCGTATGATGTGAGCATTCTCATCGGAATCACACCGCCGTGAAGCAAGATTACGGTCAGACCATCGCCCTTCTCAATGTAAGCCAGATTGGTATCATCCACCTGGATGTATTTCGTGGGCGCAGGATAAACCTTCTCCTGGAAAGGCTCATGGTCGCGGCTATTAATGATCGGCTTTGCCAGCCGGGAATAGCACGCGGAACTAAATACTGCGACCAAAAACAAAATTGCCAATATCCATTTCCCCTTTTTCATTAGCCCCCTCCATTCAGCGGAATTACTCTAAAAAGCTTAAAACAACTACCAGAAAGATGTCAAGCTTTTTTTTAGAAATATCAGACAAAAGAAAGGCTGTCCTCCATGCGGTCCAGCAGGGCCGATCCCGGAAACTCCTTAAGTCCCTGACGGGCCAGATAGCTCATGATCCGCCGGCCGAACCGGGTGATGGTGATCCTCTCGACACCACGATGACCGCGGACCAGGTACGGGTCTCGGTTGAGCCGATACCGGTAGTGAAGCAAGCCCATCTCCTGAAGCGCAAAAAGGATATGCGTTTCAACTATGTTATATCGGAGCAGAAAGCCCGCAATCACTCTGGAATGCCTGTCCGAGGAAAAAAGCGGGGCTATGTGCCATTCTTCATCAGGCGTAAGCCGACTGAGCAGTTGCGCAAACGCGCCGCGATACTCCTGAGCAAGGCTTGCGAATTCCGTGCGGCGAAAACATTCAAGTTCGGCCCAGTCCAGTTCATTCCAGAGAGCATGGATGAGCAAGATATACTGCGATTCAGGTGCGAGGTTGAGGTATTCCTCGGCCCTGAGAGATGGCTCCAGGGTATTTAGCTCTGAAATGGACACAAGCTCCATGGCCAGGGCAAGGTGATAGAAAAGATGAATCCGCTGGGTATTGCCCTGGGTGAAGTTCAGGGGCAATCTCTCAGGCACGCTGAAGCGGGCGTTCAAACGGTGAAGATGCTTTCGCGAAATGAAAGAGCTCGCAGGTGTGAGATGAACTACATTATGCGAGATGTAATCAAGAAACAGGGTAAAGTCCAGAGGCATGGGAGCTTCAGGCCGCTTAAGGTTGCGCACCAGGAGCGCAAGCCCCGGGTCCGGTTTGAGACGCGGGAAAAAATTCAACGCGCGAATCGGCCTTCCCGGAAACTCAAGCGCAAGATGCCATTTAAGGAGTGACCTGGTCGGAGAACTCCTTTGCTCCAGCTCATGGTATTGTTCCAGCCTGCGCTGAAAATAGACCCGCTCAGAACACACCGATGAAATCTCCTCGAAAGCATCCCTGCTGATCTGTCCCTCATCAAAAAGAAACCGATAGAATCTCTTCAGCGTGCAAAGAAAGCCATCCATGTCTCGCTTCCCCGGGCAAGCCCTATGGATATACCAGTTGCCCAGAAAATAGCGCACCATCTCCGCATCCACGCTCTCAAGGGAAAAGACATCCCTCGGCTTCAAAAAAACCTCAAGAAAGTAAGTCATGTTCCGACCATGACGCCTTACAGTCCGGCCAGAAAAACCCCGAGCATCCAACCCGCGGCAGAATACCTCAATACATCTCCGCCCTGATTCAATCATCAGCCATTAAACTATCACGAAATTCAAAAAAAATCACCAGAAAAACTTGAACCTAACGCTTACCTCTATTCATGCTGATTTTCTGGAAAAATGCAAATTTATCAAAAAATCCTTGACAAAAATCAATATATTGTTAATATAAAACAAGAGCCACTATATGTTGATTAAAATGATCTGCATAAATTGCATGGAAAGGTATCGCTTTATCCGGTTTGAAAGGGAAGGAGATTCTCTTTCCTTGCGGGGCGTTTTTGGATGTAATTGCCGCGAATTGAGGTCTTTCAGCGAGTCTGATTGCCTTGCTCTTGAGCTTTTATGCAACGATGAGATTGACCAGTTAAAGACGCTCAAGCTGATGGCTCTCCGGGACAAGCTGGATAATGATAAAAAAAGGAGTCCGGCTTCTATCTATCTTGATGCGCTCTCCGCTCATCGTGGCAGGCTTAAGGCTTACCTCAAAGAATTTTCTACATCATCCTTCAGCACTGCTTGAGCCACTGACTCAGGTTTCAGGTTTTTAATCCCGGATAATAGCCTATGTCAGGATCGGAGCGATTACCAGGGAAACCACGGACATTAGCTTGATCAGGATGTTCATGCTCGGCCCGGAGGTGTCCTTGAAGGGATCGCCCACCGTGTCTCCGACCACTGCGGCCTTGTGCGGATCAGAACCCTTTCCTCCAAGGTTTCCCTTTTCAATGAATTTCTTGGCGTTGTCCCATGCTCCTCCTCCGTTTGCCATCATCAGGGCAAGCATGACCCCTGTTGAGGTGGCTCCGGCCAGCATCCCGCCCAGGGCCTCCGGCCCCAGCCAGAAGCCCACCACCACGGGCGCTATCAGGGCGCTGGCCCCGGGCACGATCATGCGCTTGAGCGAGCCGCGGGTCGCGATGTCAACGCAGGTCGCGGGATCGGGCTTGGCCTTGCCCTCCATGAGTCCCTCTATCTCCCTGAATTGACGGCGGATTTCCTCTACCATGTCCCCTGCCGCGGCACCCACTGCAAGCATGGTGCGGCTGGCTATGAAGAATGGCAGGACTGCACCGATGAACAGCCCTATAACAGCCCTGGCCCCTGTGATATTCACAGTGAGGACCTCGATGATAGAGGTCTGCGGGTCATCAACATTCACGGCCTGACTGTATGCGGAGAAGAGTGCCAGGGCGGTAAGCGCGGCACTGCCGATGGCAAAGCCCTTGCCAATGGCCGCAGTGGTATTGCCCAGTGCGTCCAGGCCGTCGGTGATGGCTCGTGTCTCCGGCCCAAGCTCAGACATCTCGCTTATACCGCCGGCATTATCTGCTATGGGCCCGTAGGAGTCCACGCTCATGGTAATTCCCACGGTGGCAAGCATTCCCACTGCTGAAATCCCTATGCCGTAGAGCCCGGCATAATGATTGGCAAAGTAGATAGCAAGGCATATAAACAGCACAGGAGCGGCCACGCTCTCCATGCCCACGGCAAGGCCGTGAATAATGTTCGTAGCCGCACCGGTCTTGCTGGCCTCGGCTATCATGCGGATAGGTTTGGCGGAGGTGTAATACTCGGTGATCAGGCCGATGATCACCCCTGCCAGGCATCCGCTCAGCACGGCAAGGAATATATTCGCATCAGGAATGCCGCGAGCAAGATCCTGGTTGAGCCCGGTCTTCTGGATATAAATCCATGACGCAACCAGAAAGAGCGCGGCCGCGATGAACATGGAGTAACGGAGCGCGGCTTGGGGGCTGATCTTTTGAAGCCACTTTATGGAGTAGATGCCCACGAAACTTGCAAGCAATCCCATTAAAACCAGGTAAATGGGCAGCCCCATGTAATAAATCTTCTGGCCCGCGCACAGGCTCCATGTGGACCCGATGGCTATTGTGGCGATAATGCTTCCCACATAGGACTCGAAGATGTCCGCGCCCATGCCCGCTGTATCACCCACACAGTCGCCCACATTATCCGCGATGACTCCTGGATTCCTGGGGTCATCCTCCGGAATACCGGCTTCCACCTTGCCAACCAGGTCCGCACCCACATCCGCACTCTTGGTATAGATTCCACCGCCTACACGGGCGAAAAGAGCAATGGAGCTTGCGCCCATTGCAAAGCCGTTGATGTCAGCCGCGTTCAAGGCATAGCCCAGTATCTCGGCGCCTTCAAATCGGCGAAGAATCAGGAATAGCACGCCCACCCCGAGAAGCCCCAGGCTGGCCACGCTGACCCCCATGACTCCGCCCCCGCGGAAGGCCATCTCCAACGCAGGCCCCTGCCCTTTCTGGTTCGCGGCCCAGGATGTGCGCACATTGGCCAGGGTCGCGGCCTGCATACCGAACCAGCCAGCGAACATGGAGCAGGAAGCCCCGATCAAAAAGAAAACCGCAGTGTAGATAGAAATCTTCCAGAAAAGAAGCGCGAAAACAATAACCTCGAAGACCGCGATGTAGGTGTATTCGCGTCGGAGGAAGGTCATGGCCCCGGAATGGATCATCCCGGCTATTTCCTTCATCCGGTCATTGCCTGCATCCTGCCTCTTGATCCAGGCATAAATCAAATAGGCAATAAAAAGCCCGATCACACCAAGGATAGGTGCGCTGATTTTCCCTACTTTATCCAATACCTCAACATACTCCCCCATTGCTTAAACCTCCTTAATCTCAGAACATGACTTACGATCTACTTCTTTCCCGCAAAAGAGAACTTTTAGAAAACTCGCCCTGGAATACTTCTCAGGAGTGGTTATATCCTAGGCGATTTTATCGCTCATGTCAAATAAAAAACGAAGGGCATTCCCCAAAAATCACCACAGAGACACAGAGAACACAGAGAAGAATGGTTTTCTACTATAGTCCACAGGTCAGGATGATATAACCCCGCCTTATTCATAGTACGCCCGCGGACGCGAGATTTTGCGCGGGCAACCGAGGGAATCCTACCATATCTTTGGAAATGTCGCCAAGCGCATCGTTGAGAGGGCGTTTTTTGGACGATTGCTCGTTGTCGGATGGCGGTTTTTCATGGCATGGCCGGGGTCAAACGGGACAAAGTCGGCTGGGAAGCCAGTCCGTCCGGCTCCTTC
>CAZOMR010000177.1:0-7235 GCA_964580655.1 uncultured bacterium | reverse complement strand
GGGGGGGCATAATACTTATCATACCCTGTCTACCGCCCTTCGAGTGATATTTTTTTGGGAAAAAAAAGAAAAAAACGCTCAATTTAGGTATAAATATAAGTTTGATCCAGGTAAGGAGGGAGTGCCATGGGCATGTTGGAAGGAAAGGTAGCGGTGGTCACTGGTGCGGGCAGGGGCATTGGCCGTGAGATAGCTCTTCTCATGAGCGGGGAGGGGGCGAAGGTGGTGGTCAATGACCTTGGCTCAAGCGAGTCCGGGACAGGCACGGAGGAGAAGGTTGCAGACGAGGTTGTTGCCGAGATCAAGAAGGCGGGCGGCGAGGCCGCGGGCAATTATGATTCCGTGACAACCTGGGAAGGCGGGCAGAAGATCATCCAGACTGCGATTGACGCATTCGGCAGGATTGACATCGTGGTCAACAATGCGGGTATCCTGCGCGACCGGATACTCTTCAAGATGAGCGAGGATGAATGGGACGGTGTGATCAAGACGCATCTTTACGGAACTTTTTACTGCACGCGTGCGGCCGCAGTGCATTTCCGCAAGCAGAATTCCGGAAGGCTGATTCATTTCACGAGCACGGCCGGTCTGATCGGCAATGTAGGCCAGGCAAATTATGCCGCGGCCAAGCTCGGCATCGTGGCCTTTTCCAAGATATGCGCCCTTGACCTTCAACGCTACAATGTTACATCCAATGCGGTCGCGCCATTTGCCTGGACAAGGTTGATCGCAACCATCCCAACGGACACGCCGGAGCAGAAGGCCAAGGTGGATAAACTTTCAAAGATGTCCCCTGCTGATATTGCGCCCATAGTCTGCTTCCTTGCATCGGATAATTCCAAGAACATCACGGGACAGGTATTCGGCGTGCGCGGCAAGGAGATATTCCTGTTTTCACAACCGAGGATTGTGCGTAGCATCCACGACTCCGAAGGATGGACACCGGATAAACTGGCCAGGATGCTGGAGCCTGCCATGAAATCCCACTTCATGCCGCTTGACTATTCCGGCTCCTACATCGGATGGGACCCGCTGACCTAGAGAATTATGCTGAGATCAAGTCAAGGCTCAAGGGGGTGGCGTGGCGCGGGTGATGAAGGAATGCGATACGGAGATGATCCACGGCGAGGTGCTGAAGGTGTTTGAGAAAAGGGGAAAGTAACCATATTAAATAATCTCGGGATGAGTTATTAAGCAATAAGAACCTATTGACCTCAAAATTCAAATAGAATACTATAATATCATGTTTAAAAAGCATAAGATTGCTGAGCGGTTCTCAATCAACAATCATATTGTGGTATATCCTGGTGACTGTCTTGAACTTCTCATGGGCATTCCGGATGAATCTATTCAGTTGATAGCTACATCGCCTCCGTACAACATTGGAAAAGAGTATGAAAAGAAGCTGAAGATAGAAAAATACATAGAGCAACAGGCATCCGTAATAAAAGAGTGTGTCCGAATATTATCACCGAGAGGGAGTATTTGCTGGCAGGTGGGCAACTATGTGGAGAGAGGAGTTATCATCCCTCTTGATACTATTTTGTATCCTGTTTTTACAAATCTTGGCTTAAAATTGCGTAACCGGATAATCTGGCGTTTTGAGCATGGTCTTCACTGCTCGAGGCGTTTTTCCGGCAGGTATGAAACTATTATCTGGTTTACAAAATCTCACGACTATGTTTTCAATCTTGATCCGGTTCGGATACCACAAAAGTATCCAGGTAAAAAACATTTCAAAGGCCCGAATGCAGGCAAATACTCCTGCAATCCTCTGGGCAAAAATCCCGGGGATACCTGGTCAATACCAAATGTTAAAAGCAACCATGTAGAAAAAACCAGCCATCCGTGCCAGTTTCCTGTTGAGCTGATTGAAAGACTTGTCCTTTCCATGACAGATGAAGGGGACTGGGTGCTTGATCCATTTCTGGGAACAGGAACCACGATTATTGCGGCAATCCGTCATAATAGGAGGGGCGCGGGAGCGGAAACACATTTGCCTTATGTTGACATTACACTAGACAGGATTGAAAAGGAAATGCTTGGAATATTGAAAACTCGCCCGATGAACAGACCAATTTATGATCCGAAGAAAACAGGGAATAAACTTACTCAAGCGCCCTGGAAAAAAAAGAGCGATGGCGCACCCCTTTTATCGCTTATCGAAAATAATAAAAAATAGATTGTCAGGCCAATCATGAAAATCTCGGAAACCTATTCGCATTTAAACGGCCTTGAGTTTCTTCTTGTTCACAAACCTGCGCTCTGGAATGAAATCACCCCTGTAATTTCAAAGGTAAATGCACAAAAATGTAGGACCAAAATATCAAAAGAAAAAACGAAGAAGGGAAAAATTTTATACAGCCCGATAGATATGAATGCCAACTTTAGTAAACTTCTTAAAGAAAAAGGCTGGAAGGAAAGCAGGGTCAGCTACTGGGTAACAAGGAGTGAAAAACTAATACGAAAGACACTTTCAATGAGTCCCGAGGATCAGAAAAAAGAGATTGAAGAAGCCGGGGAGGTGCCAATTTACAGTTACAATCAGACCGACTTTGCCAAGAGCCGTGTAGCTATTGAGGTGCAGTTCGGCAAATACTCTTTTGTTGCATACGATCTTTTTGTCAAGCATCTTGCATTTTACATTGGCAATCATATAGATGTCGGCGTTGAAGTTCTTCCCATGAAATCCCTTCAAAGCCAGATGAGTTCCGGAGTGGCCTATTACGAAGGGGAATTCTACAATGTCGTGCGGCAGGGCAGAGGCGTCCCCGCAGTTCCTCTGGTACTTATTGGAATCGAGCCTTAGATAAACAAAACATAATGATTCTGAAAAAATGGGAAGCATCCCCATTATTCGACTTTGATGGTTTTCGCTCTGGCAGATTCTATCTTTGGAAGAATGATCTCCAAAATGCCGTGGCGGTAGTGTGCCTCAATCTGGTCTTCCTCAACCGGGGTGGGAAGGTAGAGCGCCCGGTAGAATTTCCCATGGGACCGTTCTATCCGGTAATAGTTTTCCTCTTTAACATCTTGCAGAGTCCGGCGCTCTCCGCGAAGGATTAGCTGATTGTCCTCTATCTCAACCGCCATATCCTCCGGGTCCACCCCTGGCAGTTCTGCCCGGACAATGATTTGATCTTCGGTCTCGCACATATCCACTGCCGGGACCCACATCCCGCGATAAGGCCGATCCTCTCGAAGGCGGTGATTAAAATGCCCCTCAAGAATCTGGCTCATGGTATCAGGGAGCTCAATAAGATCACGGAAAGGGTCCCATCGTTTTATAACCATACTTTTGGCCCTCTCTTTCTACTCTTCAGCCTGCGATAAGCATGGTCGGAGCGGTTGACCGGGTCCCGCTTAGTTTGCATCTTCATAATCCGCGTCAATCACATCTCCGGATTTGTCCTTGCCGTCGCCTTCCTCGGCCGACCCGCCGCCCTCCGACTGAGGCTGAGGCCCGGGCTGGGCCTGATATGCCTGACCCTGGCCTGAGGCCGCCTGGTGCTGGTAGAGAATCTCCGCCATACGGTGCGAGGCCTTCATGATGTTATCCGCCGCGGCCTTCATCTGCTCTAATTCATTGCTCTCAAGCGCCTTCTTACCATCTGCCAGGGCATCATCCAGGGCACGGGCATCCGTATCTCCCAGTTTGTCCCGGTGTTCGGTAAGGAGCTTCTCGGTATTGTAGATCAGGGTATCAAGATTATTTCGGGTCTCCACTTGCTCCTTCTTCTTTTTATCCTCGTCCGCGTGCAAGTCCGCATCCTTCACCATGCGGTCCACATCGCTATCGGAAAGACCACTGCTTGCGGTGATCGTGATGGCCTGTTGCTTGCCCGTGGCCATGTCCTTGGCCGAGACATTTACAATGCCGTTAGCGTCAATGTCAAAAGTCACCTCTATCTGTGGAACTCCACGCGGCGCGGCTGGAATCCCCACCAGATGAAACTTGCCAAGGGTCCGGTTCTGAGCGGCCATGGGCCTCTCACCTTGAAGCACATGCACCTCCACCGAGGTCTGATTGTCCGCGGCTGTGGTAAAAATCTCGCTTTTCCGGGTGGGAATAGTGGTATTCCGCTTAATCAAGCTGGTCATCACTCCACCAAGGGTCTCCACACCGAGAGACAGGGGCGTCACATCCAGAAGCAACATGTCCTTTACCTCGCCGCTCAACACCCCTGCCTGGACAGCGGCTCCAGCCGCCACCACTTCATCCGGGTTGACACCTTTATGCGGCTCCTTGCCGAATATCTCCTTGACCATGGCCTGGACCCTGGGTATCCGCGTTGAGCCGCCGACCAGCACCACCTCGTTAACCTGATTCGAACTCAAGCCCGCATCCTCCAGAGCCCGCATCGCTGGTCCGCGCGTCCGCTCTATAAGATCATCCACCAACTGCTCGAATTTTGACCGGCTCAGCTTGATGTTCATGTGCTTGGGGCCGCTTGCGTCTGCTGTCAGGAACGGCAGATTGATCTCTGTCTCCATAGTGCTGGACAGCTCGATCTTGGCCTTCTCCGCGGCCTCCTTCAAGCGCTGTAACACCATCTGATCACTGCTCACATCTATCCCCTGATCCTTCTTGAACTCCGCGATCAGCCAGTCAATGATCCGCTGATCCAGGTCATCACCGCCCAGGTGCGTGTCCCCGTTAGTGCTCTTAACCTCTACCAGGTTCTCGCCGACCTCCAGTATGGATATATCAAAGGTTCCTCCGCCAAAATCAAACACGGCAATAGTGTGATCCTTTTTCTTGTCCAGACCGTAGGCCAGGGCCGCGGCTGTCGGCTCGTTCACGATGCGCTTTACCTCAAGGCCTGCAACCCTCCCTGCATCCTTGGTCGCCTGACGCTGGGAATCATTGAAATAGGCTGGAACCGTGATTACCGCCTCTTTAACCTCACTGCCCAGATAGGCCTCCGCGGCCTTCTTAAGCTTCTGCAACACCATTGCGGAAATCTCAGGAGGAGCATATTTCTTCCCCTGAACCTCAACCCAGGCATCACCATTGGAACCCTCAACTACATTGAACGGGACCATCTTGATCTCATTAGTTACCTCGCCGAACTTCCGGCCCATAAACCGCTTAATCGAATAAATCGTATTCTTCGGATTGGTAACCGCCTGCCGTTTGGCTATCTGTCCTACAAGTCGCTCACCATCCTTGGTGAAGGCAACCACGCTGGCCGTCAGACGAGAGCCCTCCTCGTTAACAATGATCTTCGGATCACCACCCTCCAGTATTGAAACCACGGAGTAGGTCGTGCCCAGATCAATTCCTATTGCCTTTCCCATTCTTCCGTTCCTCCTTAGAGACTATTCCATTGCCCTTATTTTAGTCCAAATAAAATGTAATCATTACACTGATGTTTGTCAAGGATAACAGTATATTTAATTCCTTATCCCCCGTCTCATGTTCCTGTAACGCTATTTTTACTTGAATATCAAAGACTTGCGCACGCTCGCCACTGGAAAAAAACAAAAAGGTTGACTTCTCGGCGCCTCCAAATTGAAATAACTTAATATAAACAAAGACTTAGGAAACATGAGGCTCTGAGCCTACGCATATTTCATCATACCTTGTCTGCATAGGGGTCTTGAGTATCTTTCATCCACTGGATTAAGCGGGCCTTGAGTTCGGCTTTCTTTGCCTGATATGCCGGATTTTCTGCAAGGTTCTTCTGCTCGTTAGAGTCATCAGGCAGGTAAAACAGCTCTTCCGGAGGCCGTGGCCTTAAGCATGTCTGATCGGGAAGCGCCGCGACACGCTGAGCCCATTTAAGAGGCTCACACTGGTCCAGTCCCACGGGATCCTCAGAGAGATTAAGGATGTATTTCCACTCTCGCGTGCGGATGGAGCGCATGGGGTGGTAGTTCACATGCCAGGTCATCTCGGTGAATACGGCATCACGCCAGGCTGGTTTCTCTCCACGGCCCAGCGGGAGCAGGGACCGCCCCTGCGCGGAAGCGGGAATGACCATGCCTGCGGCATCCAGGAATGTAGGGAGGATGTCAACAACGCTCACGAGCTCATCCCTGACCGAGCCGGCCTGGATTAGCCCTGGCCGGCGCAGGATAAAGGGTGTTCCAATGCCGCGATCATACAGGAACATCTTTGCACCAGGATAGGGCGCGCCGTTATCGCTTACAAAGCAAACAATGGTATTTTCTGAAAGACCGAGATGGTCGAGATGATCGAGAACCTCTCCGATCTTTCTATCCATGTTTGCTATGTGGCTGTAGTATCCTGCCACATCCTCGCGGATCTCGGGCCAGTCCGGTATGGCCCAGTAGTTCGGTATCTTGATCTCGTCAGGATTTACCGGAAACTTCTTGACAAAGTCGAACGGGATAGCAGCCTTACGGTGCGTGTCTATGAAGTTGAGTTCAAGGTAGAAGGGCCTGTTCCGATTTCTCTCGATGAACCTGCAAGCCTTCTTTGTGGATTTGATCCAGGGAAAATAGCTTCCCAGGCGCTTCTGGTATCCGAACTGGGAAAGATTGTCGAAAAACGAGCTTGCATGCCACTTGCCCTGGAGCGCGGTGACATACCCTGCGGTCCTCAGTGCATGCGGAAGGGTCATCTCATCCGGAGAGAGCGAGAACTCCTTGTGAATATGGGTCAGGCCCAGCACTCCGACCGAATGAGGTGTCTGCCCGGTGATGATACTTGCGCGGCAGGGGGAACAACTCGGGGCAGTGACAAAGGCATTGGTGAAACGAACGCCTTCTTCGGCCAGCCGGTCAAGGTTCGGGGAATGAATGTAGGGATTGCCGTAACATCCGAGCTCCCTCCAGCCAAGGTCGTCCGCCGTGATAAGGATCAGGTTCGGAAGCCTGGATTTCGAAAGGCCTGTCCTCGCAAGACCCAGGAGTATAAGCCCTGCGCTGACCTTTCCAGTCTTCTCACAAAACTCTCTGCGGTCAATCTTTTTCATGCCTTTAATATTATCCAGAAGCGATCAGATGTCAAATCCAGATGATCAGATTTGAGGACATTCCCCGAAAATAACCCTGATTCTTCTGTAAATCAAATGGGTGTAAGGATTTTTTGATTTCAACAAGTGGAAGAGCCGAAAAGCTTGTGCCGGCGAGCGATCCATAAAGGGTCATGAAAAATCAACGACCAAAGACGAGGGATTCTTATTTTGCACATGGCGTCATTTTGTCAAGGTCGGCCTTTCGGCCGCCACCGAGGGTGGTCTGCGAGTGAAGTTCACCCAATAATT
>CAZOMR010000176.1:0-7303 GCA_964580655.1 uncultured bacterium | reverse complement strand
TTTGGCAGGAGGACGGACCTAAATCTTATGGGGGGCTATGAATAAGGTGGGATGATAACTTTTTCAACTACTTTCCAATATCTTCTGCAAAATTTTGAAAAATAGGGACTGCAAAACAGGAACGGTTACCTATTTTTGGCTTTAGCATCGGGAAGGCATCAGGTATCGTTTCTTCCGAGTATTGTAACTGATGCGACTGTAAAAGCCCCCCCGAGGTTATGTGCGAGAGCTAACTTCGGGTCTTTGACCTGGAGTCCGTCAGCTCGGCCCTGGAGTTGCTTGGATATCTCCACAAGCATCCTGCAACCGGTTGCTCCTATGGGATGACCGAAGCACTTGAGCCCACCGGAGACATTTATCGGGATCAATCCGCCGTATTTAGTGTTTCCCTCCTTGATGAAGTCCCCTCCTTGTCCCTTCTTGCAAAAGCCCAGGTCCTCGGTGTTTAGTATCTCGGTAATGCTGAAGCAGTCGTGGCACTCGGCCACATCAATCTCCTTCGCAGGGTCCTTGATGCCGGCCTGCTTATATGCAGACCGGGCCGCCTGCTGTGTAGAGGGGAATCCGAGGAAGTCATACTCCGGGTGAAGCCACGGATACAAGGTATAGACGGAAATCTCGTTGGCCTTGACCTTGACGAAGTCATCCTTGTGCTTGAGCGAGCGGGCGCGTTCCGGGGTGGTGATGATCAAAGCCGCGGACCCGTCGCTCATGGCACAGCAGTCATAGCGGCCCAGGGGCCAGGATATGATCGGGGCATTGAGAACATCATCAATGGTGATAGCCTTGCGGAAATGCGCCTTGGGATGATGCGTGCCGTTCTCGTGATTCTTCACAGGGACATTGGCCAGTGTCTCCTTGGTCCAGCCATGCTCTTCAAAACAGCGGCTTGCGGCAAGAGCGAACATGGCCGGAGCGCTCGGCCTGTCAAATGCCACTCCCATGGCCCCGGTGGTTGAAGGAAGGCCTCGGCTTCCCTGGTCCATGAGCTTCTCAACCCCGCAGGCTAAAACCAGGTCATACACCCCGGAGGCTACGGCCATGCAGGCATTGCGAAAGGCATCCATGCCGGATGCACAGAAATTTTCCACCCTGGTAAAGGGAATGCCATACATCTTGAGCGGCTCCACCGCGGCCCCGGCCGAGACACCGGTGAAAGGATATTGTATCCCGACCCATCCGGCCTCTATATCTTTTGGCTCTACACCGGCATCATCCAGAGCCTCGAACACGGCTTCCACAAGAAGGTCCTGCTGGTTCTTCTCCCACAACTCCCCGAATTTGGTGTAGCCTACACCCGCGATTACCACTTTATCTCTCAATGTGCCCATTGCTTATCCTCCTTGCTACCCCCTCAGCCTTGCACAGGCCGGCACTTCCAGTAATAGTTGTTAAAGCCCCCTCCCTGATGCACAAGCCGGAAGGTTCTCTCCACAGGCATGTTGATCTTCACCTCATCCGGATCGCAGTCCGTCATGGTCAGAAATACCCTGCACCCGTCCTCCAAATGGATCACGCACCACGGGACCGGCTCGGCCCCTCCGGAGCGGATGAAATCCCTGGTAAAGGTATAAATGGTGCCCTTGGTCCCAAGCCTCACTTTCTCGAAATTATCCTTGGAATGGCAGACATAACAGACCCGCACCATCGGATACTGCACCTGGCCGCAGTTCTTGCACCTGAGTCCGTAAAAAGGAAGTTCAGCCTGCCGCTCTCTCCAGTGGATCACAGGAGATGCTGGCGGGCTTTTGAAGTTCTTCATGATGATCTTGCGGTTCCTGGCATATAGTTCGTATGAGGAAAGCTCTCGCTTCCTTTTAAGGTGACCCTTGACCCCGAGTCGCGGGGACAGGGACTTGATTTTCTCCGTTACGGTAAAAATCAGCGCGTCCGCGCCGTCTCCGTGCGCGACAAGCATGATGTCATCCCCGGGGCTGGCATCCTCCAGCGCCGCGACAAAGCTGATAAGCGGCTGGGCGGTTCCTGCGTTTCCGAGCGATGCGAAGAATACATCCTGCACCTGACTCTTAGGATCAAGCCCTGTCTTTTTGGCCACGCCTGCGAGGTCGCGCGGTCCGATATATGAGCTTGCAAGTCTGGCAATCTCCTTTAGCTCAATCCCGCTCTTTTGCGCAAGGCCCTTGATAGCCTCAATCACATTGGCCTGATACCCGTATTTCACATTAACCTTGTCCTCGAAATGCATGATGTATTCATCGCTGTCCTTGCGCCATGTGCCCACTATCTCGTCCTGGATAGAATAGAAATCCTTCAACTCTGCCGCAACATCTTCCGAGGAAAGCAAGACAGCGGCCGCGGCATCACCGTATGATTGCTCCTCCATGGACTCCTGCTCGGATATGCGAATCTCCGAAGCCACTACCAGAACCCGCTTGGCCGAGCCGGAGACTATCGCATCGCTTGCGGCGCGTATTGCGGTTGTGCCTGCTCGCAGAGAATCGGTAAAATCCTGGGTAAGGGCATTCCGGGGAAGGTCCAGTGTGGTGGCAATAATCGTGGATGCGGCCTTCTCCTTGTATGGCGCTGATGTGGATGCGAAAAAGAGGCCGTCCACGGTCTTTGGATCAATGTCCTTAAGGCAGTCCAGCCCCGCCTCAACCGCCATGGTCACGGTATCCTCGTCAATATTGGCCACCGCTCGCTCGCCCGGGCCCGATGGCAGGCCCCATGCCTTGCCCATCAGTTCTCGCGAAAGGCGATAAAGCGGAATATATGCCCCGAATGCCTGCACTCCTATCATTCCCGGTCTCCTTTTTCCGTCCCTTTTCGGGTTGAACCTGATTCAGACAGCTTCCACCACGGTGGCGATACCCACACCGCCTCCGCCGCACATCATCTGGACGGCGGCCCTGCCCTTTGTGCGCTTGAGATGATGCACCATTTCCCCGAAGTAGATCACACCGGATGCCCCGATCGGGTGGCCCAGGGCGATCGCACCGCCAGTAGGGTTCACGCGCGGGTCGTGCCGCTCATACCCGAGTTCATCCGCGAAGACCAGCAACGGAGAGGTAAAGGCCTCGTTCGGCTCTATTATGTCCATGTCATCTATGGTCTTGCCGGCGCGCTTGAGAGCCTTCCGGGTAGCGGGAATTGGTGCGAGCAACATGGGAACCGGCTCACCGCCAGCGGATGCCATGCCGATTATTCTGCACATGGGCTCGAGTCCCAGTTCCTCGGCCTTGTCCGCACTCATAAGCAGACAGGCCGCGGAAGCATCCACGATCTGGGAGGAGTTGCCTGCTGTAACGATCCCGTTTTCCTGGAACGGGGTGGGAAGCTTTTTCAGATCCTCCCAGAAACCATCAGGGTCATCCACGGACTTGGGACGCAAAACTTCGTCCTTGTCAATAACCTTGGTCTCGCCCTCCCAGGTGAGTTCAAACGGGATTATGTGATCTGCAAACCAGCCCTTCCGCTCCGCCTCAACCGCCTTCTGCATGCTCCACATTCCGAACCGGTCCAGGTCCTCGCGAGTGTGGCCGTGGTCCTCGGAGATCATCTCCGAACACTTGCCCTGTGGAACGAACATCTTGGTCTCCATCATCCTTGCCGACATCCGCACCGGATACTTGGCGTCCATGGCCACCTTGGCGTCCGATCCCATGCTGTAATGGGACATCAGCTCCACTCCGCCGGCAAGCATGATGTCCCCGTCTCCCAACATGATCTCCCTGGCCCCGATGTTGATTGCCTTGAGGCCTGCATTGCAATACTGGTTGACCGTGCAGGCCGCAACCTCATTGGGAATCCCGGCCATCAGGGATACGACCCTCGCGACATTCAGTCCCTGCTCCCCGATCTGGCTCAAGCACCCCACAATCACATTCTCGATCTCCCGTTCATCGAACTTGTCGCTCTTTGCGTGAACCCGATCAAGCAGACCGCGGAACACGCTGGCCAGCAGGTCTTGAGCCGAGGCCTGGCACAGCATGCCCTTTTTCTCCATCCCCTTCCAGCCCGACTTCCCCACGGGAGACCGGACTACATCAATTACTACCGCTTCCTTTAACTTTGCCATCACAATACCTCCTTTTATTCTTGAAACCCTTTCCGCAAAAGCCCTGCCCCCAATCCCCGTACCGAGGGACCACTCCATTTTTCAGGCCGGGCTTTAATTTATTATTCATATACCATCTCCAGTCCAAAATCAAGAAGACTAATCTCTCAAACCCTGAATCTGATATTACCTTCACCTATCCGGTTTTGACAGAGCTGGCAGTGATGGGTTAGGATATTATATCAAGGATGATGAAATAGCCATGGCGAAGAAATTAATTAAAGCAGAGTTAGAGACCAGCCTGATCAACAGGGAGTTAAAAGAGGTTGAGGAGATTCTCTACGGACGGGCGAGATCAGGGGTGCATCTTGTTAATGAGGTTAGCAGGTATCTTCTCGCAAACGGGGGGAAGCGGTTTCGGCCTTCGTTGTTATTACTCTCCAGCAAGCTCTGCGGGTATGAGGGCCGGGATCATCTGCTTTGTGCGGCCGCGGTAGAATATGCGCATACGGCCACCTTGCTTCATGATGATGTGGTTGATGAGGCCAGGTGCAGGCGTGGACGGCCTTCGGCCAACCGGCTCTGGGGAAATGAGGCGAGTGTGCTGGTCGGGGATTACATCCTGTTCCAGGGGTATCAAATCCTGATGCAGATAAGAAATCTGCGCATTATGGACTTGATCACGGAGATCGCTATTCGGATGGCGGAGGGCGAGACGGAAGAGCTTGCGCATCGGGGAAAGCTGGATGTCTCCGAGGACCGCTATTTTTCCGTGATTACTGACAAGACCGCAGTTCTGATGTCGGCGGCGTGCAAAATAGGCGCGATTCTCGGTGAAGCAAAGCCTGCTTTTGAGGAAGCCCTTGCCGAATTCGGGCTTAACCTCGGAATAGCCTTTCAATTGGTGGATGACGCGCTGGACTACATAGGCGATGAATCACTCTGGGGCAAGGAGGTGGGGAAGGATTTCAATGAGGCCAAGGCCACACTCCCGCTGATTCACTCTTACCAGTCTTCTCCAGCGTCAGCCAGGATCAGGCTTGAAAAATTTTTCAAAAAGCGGTGTCGGTTGAAATCAGAGTTCCGCGAGGTTCTTGGATACCTTGCTGAGACAAACAGCATCGGATACACATTGGAGAGGGCAAGGAATTACATTGATACGGCAAAGAAGAACCTGGAGATATTTCAAGATTGCCCTTCAAAGCAAGCCCTTCTCGCCATGTCTGATTATGTTGTGGAAAGAAGGGTTTGATGCCGATAATAAAGAAGCCTTCCAGATGTTTTCCTGATCCGCCTTATTCATTTTTATGAGAGCACTTTATAGTAGTCAATTTTTCTGCGGACCCGCATTAGCAAATGTAAACATCATTATCTGAGTTTTCTCATTGATCGGGTATGAATATAATTGTATAATATCTTTCAATTGCTAATGACTGGAGGGCCGGAAGAGGATGCGAGGATTGGGTAAGAATAATCGGCTGGGCATCAGTATAGCGGCAGTGGGATTAGTCCTGGCCATGGGCGTTGTTTTCGGGGCTGATAAAAAAGAGAATACGCAGATAGCGGGACATGCGCCAAAGGAATCCGGGGAGGCAAAAAAGGATAAAGGCGGCTTCAATTTGTGGAAGAAGGAGAAGCCTGTTGCTGAGGATGAGCTGTTGTTCCAGTTGGCGGAGAGCCACTACCAGGGCGGAGAGTATGAAGAGGCCCAGCGGAATTATATGGAGCTGATCGAGAATTATCCTTTCAGCCCCCGTGTGAATTCTGCCCAGTTCATGATCGCCAAGTGCTACCTTAATCTGGATAACCCGGAGCAGGCATTAGAGGAGTTCAAGCTTTACACCATGAACAACAAGATGGACTCGGAGCTCGTAGAGGCTCATGAATGGATACAAAAGCTTGAGCGGCAGAGATACAACGAGGAGCAACAGAGGGCAAGGCACAGCATGGCGGAAGTGCTCGAGGATAACTTCCGTCTTCGCGAGACCCAAAAATGGCTTCAGCCTGCGGTGAATGAAGAGGATGCTTACCTTGAGTTGAACCTTGCGGATGACCTTCTGATGATCAAGATGGGCACGCAGGTTCTTTACTCCTTTCCCATGGTCAGCGGCAAAGGCAGAACCTGGATCAAGGGCACGAAGAGATACAAGGATTTCTCAACGCCCAAGGGCATCCGGCATATCACTTACAAGGAGAAAAACCCGGTCTGGTACCGGCCCAACTGGTCATGGCTTGAGCGTGGCCAGGAAATCCCTGAGAACCTGAAAAAGGAGGATCGGGCAGTGCCGGGGGTGCTTGGAAAATACCGGATCAACCTGGGTGAGGGTTATGCTATCCACGGCACGCGCTCCGGAAGGATCAAGCCTGGTAAATATTCCCACGGATGTATCCGCCTCAATGCCAGGGACCTGAAGAAGGTCTGGGACATGACCGAAGAGGGAACAAGGGTATTTATCTACTAGAGATCGGGAGGCCTACTTTAACTCTGAACGCAGGGCCGCGATGGTCCTTTTATAGTCCTTGCTTTTGAAAATGGTGTTTCCGGCTACAAGGACATCAGCACCAGCCTGATATATCTCTTTGGCGTTATCCACATTGACGCCGCCGTCCACCTGGATTACCACCTTTCCTGCGGATCGCTCATCTACCATGTGACGGAGGTCTTTGATCTTGCGTAGGGAGCCGGGTATAAATTTCTGTGCTCCGAACCCTGGATTAACCGTCATGATAAGGACCATGTCAGGCTCGGACAATATGTCTTCCAGTGTGCTGATCGGTGTTGCGGGGTTGAGCGAGACCGAGACTGAGATTCTCCGCTTTGGTCTGAGTGATTCCCCTGCCTCGCGAATCTGCTGGATGGTCCGGTGCAGGTGCGGGCAGGTCTCGACATGCACTGTAATGTTGTCCGCACCAGCCTCCGCGAATACGGAAATGTAGCGCTCCGGATTCTCTATCATGAGGTGCACATCAAGTGGAAGCCGCGTGGCTTTGCGAACCGCTTCAACAATCATTGGCCCGAAGGTGATGTTCGGCACAAAGTGCCCGTCCATAACATCCACATGGATCAGATCAGCCCCGGCATCCTCCACCGCCTTCACCTCCGCGGCCAGAATCCCGAAATCCGCGGACAGAATCGAAGGCGCAATCATACCGCGAAAAAATTCCATCACACGCTCCTTGAGAAATTCAGGCTATAATCTATTGAGTCAGAAAGTAAAAGTCAAGCAAGAAAACGGGTGTGCGACATAAATGGTGGTCAAGTGGCCCTGGGATTTCCAAAAGTTG
>CAZOMR010000175.1:0-7323 GCA_964580655.1 uncultured bacterium | reverse complement strand
AAGCAGAGCCTCTACGGCCGAGAATGAAAAAAGTCACCATTTATGTCGCACACCGTTGATCGCCTGGCAGGTGGCGCAGTCCGGGTCCGGTATGAGACAATGAAGCGGCTCGTCAGCTATTATCCCAGCATACACGCTGAGCAGGGCGACAATAGCCATAAAAGAGATAAACGCTTTAATATATCTCTTTATATCCATCCTCTTTATTCTTATAATATATCCAGATTAATGTCAAAAGAAATTTTTTCAGCGGGTCACCTTGCTTTATCGCTCTGGAAGGGAATAAGGGATACGGCCTATGATCAAGCTAACAAATCTTGATCTGTTTCTCCTGGGTTTCTATCTATTCATTGTGCTTTTTATCGGTTTATCCTTGACGCGCCGCAACCGGAGTGCCTCCGACCTGTTTCTAGCAGGAAGGACTTTGCGCTGGCCCTTCATCGCGTTCTCGCTTTTTGCCACGGACATGTCAAGCATGGCCTTCATCGCGGTGGCCGGTTCCGGATACCTCTATGGAATGCTATTCGCACATTACCAGTGGTTCACTATGGCCAGCATGTTGCTCCTTGCCTTCTTCCTGCTCAGGTTTTACATGGCTTCGGGCATCTTCACCATGCCAGAGTTCCTGTCCCGGCGCTACGGTGATTCCATGCAGGTCTTCTACTCAGGGATCAGCCTGTTCATCTATGTGCTTGTGGATATACCGGTGGTTCTTCTCACCAGCTCGATCTTGCTCTCGGAGTTGATCGCGGTGAACCGCTGGGCCCTGATTATCGGGATCGCGGCATTCACCACACTCTACACCATCACCGGCGGACTACGCGCAGTGGTCTATACCGATTTCATCCAGAGCATCCTCATCATAGTCGGCGGGGTCTGGGTGAGCCTCAAGGCTCTTTACCATCCAGCGGTGGGAGGATGGTCAGGACTGCGAGCCCAGCTTGATCCCATACTATTTGACGCGTTCAGGCCCGCGAGTGATCCCGATCTTCCCTGGACCGGAATCCTGTTTGGAATCTTTATCCTCCAGATATGGTACTGGACCACGAACCAGAGCATCATGCAGAGGGTGCTCGGGGGCCGGGACATTGAGCAGGCCCGTAAGGGGGTTCTGTTCGCCGGGATTCTCAAGTTCCTTATTCCTTTTCTCGCTCTTGTGCCGGGCATGTGCGGCATTATTTTATATCCCGGGCTGGAGCGTGCGGACATGGTTTACCCGCGGCTGGTCATGGACCTGATTCCCGCCGGTGTGCGCGGCATAGTGGTCGCAACCCTGTTCGCGGCCTTGATGAGCACGATAGATTCCATCCTTAATTCCGCGGCCACGCTTTTCACGCATGACTTTTACCAGAAATTCATACGGAAGCAGGCCTCAACCCGGGAGGCTCTTTTTGTGGGCAGGATAGCTGGAGTGGTCGTGATGGCCCTGGGCCTGGCGCTTGTCGGGATTTACGCGAACGCGGAATCCATATACGTGGCCTTGCAGGAAAAATACGGCTACTTTGTCGGCCCCATAGTGGTCGCATTCATGGGCGGGATTATCTCACGCCGTGGAAATCTATCCGGAGCGGTTGCTGGCTTTGCTGTCGGTATTCCCGCGGCCTGGATAATGGATGCAATTCCTTTTACCCACGCCATCAACTTTCTCCACCGCATCGGCATAACCACAGCCCTCTCCGGCCTGGCTTACATCCTCGCAAGCAGGCTGACACGGGCTCCCGCGGAATCCCTCCTTTACCAGACCACGCTCTGGTGGCAGAGACGCGAGCCCGTAGGGGCAACCGGCCGGTCGCCCCTGCCCTGGTATCGCGACTACCGCATCCTCGCTGTCGCACTCATCCTCATCAGCATCTGGACATGGCTCAAGTTCGGTCTGATTGATTAAGTCAGGTGAGCAAGACCTCTCTGCCATTTTCTATTGAATCTTTTGCCGCGAGTGCGAGTCGGAGGGCATTGCGTGAGGAGTTTGCGTTCGAGCGGGGCTGTTTGTTTTCAATAACCGCCCTGACCATGTCGCGGGCCATTGTTGAAAAAACCTCGCGCCAGTCATCCTTGAGCATCTCATGCACTATGGTCTTATCCTTTGCGCGAACGACCAGAACCGGCTGGCGCAAAAGCTGGCCCTCGGCCCGGTTGATGAACATTACACCATCGGTCCCGGTGATCTCCACTGCCCGGTAGATCGGATCAGTGAAAGTTCGGACATGGAGCCCGGGCGTGAAATCCACCTGGAGGTATCCATACTGGTGTTTTTCGCAGTATTTCCAGGCAACCACATTGGAGCATGGAATTCCATTAGTCTGGTTTGCTTCAAGCCTTGCATGGATTTTTTCAACAGGCCCCAGGAAATCTTCGGCAAGAGCCAGGTAACTCGTCTGGTTTTCGATAAGCCACTCTGCCCGGTCAAAGTCCGGCTTGTCCATGCCGGTAACCTTGAGCATCAGCTTCAACGTGATTGGCCTGCCGATGGCTCGCTTCTTGATCAGGTCTTTGGCCTTGATGACCGGATCATAATAAAGAATCTGCTGACGCACTCGGAGGGTCAATTCATAGTTCCTTGCCGTCTCAATCAACTCGTCAGCTTTCTCAAGGCTCATGGCAAGCGGCGCAGGGACAGAGGTATGAATCCCGGCCTTGAGACATGCGAGCGCAACCCTGGCGCTGTCCCCCGGGCTGGCAAAGACCTCAATCGCGTGAATGCCCGGAGACCGGATAACCTCGTCCGAACGCGCAATCGGCTCAGCCGAGATTATCTCTGCCTGCGGATGTCTCTCATACCCCTTCCTGAGCAGATCAGCATCCGGGCCATCCCCTATGAACCCGATTCTGACCCCCGGCTTCTCCTCTGTGCCTCTTGTCAACCTCTCCCAGAATCCCATTTCAAACCCCCAGAAATCCGCGGACTATAGCCACGGCATAAGGTCGGTAAGCCTCGCGCAACATCCTGCGCACAATCTGAGTCCCGGGCGGCCCATCCTTGAAGATATTCTCCACCTCTTTGAAGACACCATTCAAGTTGTCATCCCCGCTAAAGGCATAAGCCAGCCTCCGGACCACCCTGACTATCTTCGCAAGGCTTTTATCCGAAAGATGCAAGACAAGCCAGCGCACCATGCTGAAAATGATACCCGCTAATTCCTCGCCCATCTTCTCGTCCCTTTCGTCCCCTTTGCTCCTTTGTTAATCCTTCATGTCCTCCGGCCTGACCTCTTTTCCTTGCTCGTATGAATGGTATATGGCCTTCCAGAACCTCATCAATGCCAGGCCGTCTTCCCCGGTCAAAACAGGGTCTCGGTCCTCCAGGATTGCGTCAATGAAGTCCCGGCCAGAATCATGGAAGCTGTCGCCCCAGTCATCGCGCATATCATCAAAACAGTGGCTCCCTCCCCCGTGATAGAGGATAAGCGGAGGGATTTCCATGAGCCGTGATGTGCATCGGGTCACCCAGATAACTCCTTCCGAACCGGTTATCTCCACCCTCTCGTCAGCACCGTAGTATGTGGCATTCATCTGCATGTTCACGGACATGTTGACTTCCCATACTCCCAGCCTGCCTGCTTCCTTGTATCGCCATGTAATCATTGCCGGGCAGTCTATCACGCCGAAACTGAAATCCACCCACGCCTTGACCCTATCTATTTCCCCGAAGAACCAGCGTGCTATTGAGAGTTTATGGTAGCCGTCATCATAGATAGATGGGCCGCCTCCGCACTCATCCCAGTTGACCCGCCAGAGCCATGTCTTGAGCGGAACCCACCATCCCCCGATGCCCCCTCCGAGTTTTATGTTGATGGACAGCGGCTCGCCGATCGCGCCTTGTTTTATCAGTTCCCTGGCCTTGCGGTATGGAGGATAAAACACAAAGTTCTCGAACACCTTGAGCTTGACCCCGGCTTTCTTGCAGGCCTCGATCATTTCTCCAGCCTCCGGGATGGAGATGCTCATGGGCTTCTGCACAGATACATGCTTACCGGCCTCTGCCGCGGCCAAGACCATGGGATGGTGGAGCCTGTGTGGAGAAAGTATCTCCACCGCATCAATATCATTGTCATCAAGAATCTTCCGGTAATCCGTGTAGTATCTTTGCGCGCCCCATTGTGCCATCCGCTTTCTGGCCAGTTCTTCGGAGATGTCGCACACGGCCGCAAGCTCGCATCCGGGATGGTCAAGATACCCCAGGATGTTCAGGTCCGCGACCCTGCCCAATCCGATAACACCCAGTCTTACCTTTTCCATGTTTTCAATACCTCGCATTTTCATCTTACAAAAAACTTTCGCTCCTGCCAAACCCTGATTTATGATATGAATAGATCGGATAAAAGGGGGGTTATAAGAAGATGGGGATGGTAAGCGACTGGATATGGAATAGGCTTTCCGGGAATTCCTGGACACAGGGTCTTCGGTATGCCCGGGCTTTCCTTCATCTTGGCAAGCCAGGGCCTGTGGCTTTTCCCATGCGGCTGATCAAAATGGGCATTCCCATGGTCTTGCGTGGGGTTCTCACCAATCAATCATTACAGGTGTGCCTGGACTGGGTTCTTCCCTTCTGGGCGGAAAAGCAGTTCTCTCCGGATTCCGAGAGCTTTCTGCCGCGTGGATTCAATCCGATCAGTTTAAACTTGACAGAGCGCAACTGGACCGGGATCGGAAACCTTGATTCCGCTCATGAAGCCATCATTGATCCGCGTGGAATGCTCACGCCCTTTACCGAGGCATGGTCCCTGGATTTCTGGCTCTGGTCCGAAGGACATGGAGGGCACGATGGGAACCTCATTGCTCCATCACGGATGTCGGAGGCGAGCCAGACCCTTGAAGGTCATGCCCCGCGCGTGGTCACGCGGATAGAGGATAGGGGTCTGGCACTTATCATTGAGGCCTGGGCTGGCAGGGATTCCGACCTGGACCTGGCCGTTGAGCAGGTCCGGGTGGAGAACCATGATGAGATTCCGCGATCCTTTTATCTTTATTGCTCGGTCAGGCCCTTCAATCCGGAGGGCGTGGCATTGATCCATGAACTATCCTACGAGGACCCGGGATTATACATGATCAACGGAACCCCGGGTGTGCTTTTTCTTGAGAAGCCCGATATTGTCTCCTGTTCAAACTATCATGAAGGAGACATATCCTTCCAGGTTCCTGAGCCGGACCGCCGTGAAATGATTAGCTGTCCGGTGGGGCTTTGCACCGGGCTTGCAGGGTGGAAGGTAGAGCTTGAACCGGGTGAGGGCCGGAGTTTTTCCACGCTGGCTCTCATCTCTCCTGAAGGAATTTCCAGGGAGCGTGCGCTATCCCTTTTTTCGTTTGACCCGGGAAGCGAGCGGGCCACTGTGGAAACACGCTGGCATGAGCGTACGAGCCGGGGCATGCAGGTGAGCTTTCCGGATGAGCGTCTGAACCAGTGCTTTGAGGCTAACAAGAAGTATCTTCTTCTCCTGGATGACGGGGACATCATCACGCCAGGGCCTTTCACATATCATCACTTCTGGTTCCGTGATTCCGCTTACATGGTCTCGGCCCTGGATGTAACAGGCTTTCACGAGAGCGCGGCGAGAAAACTCAAGGCATATCCTTCTAGCCAGCTCAAGGACGGATTTTTTCTCAGCCAGGAAGGCGAGTGGGATTCCGCCGGTCAGGGCATCTGGCCGGTCCTGGAGCATTACCGTCTCACCCAGGACCTCAGAATTCTCAATGAGCTTTTCCCATCTTTGCGCCGGGCCGGCGAGTGGATCATCCGCACTCGCAAGAAATCCTTATCCGCGAAAAAGCCGCATGCCGGTCTGCTCCCTGCCGGGTTCTCGGCTGAGCATTTCGGGCCTAATGATTATTATTTCTGGGACAACTTCTGGGGCCTGGCAGGACTCCGGGACCTGGCATTCGCGGCAAAAGTGCTTGGACACAAAGAGGATCAAGAATATTTTCAGAAAGAGTTTGAGCTCTATCTGGCCGATGTTGAAAAGGCCATTGCCTGGTGCGGGAAAAAATCAGGTCAGCAGGTTATCCCGTCAAGCCCTTATCGCAGGCTGGACTCTGCGGCCGTCGGGGTCCTTGCCGGTGTATATCCTTTGCGTCTTTTCAATGCGGATGATGCGAGGTTCGTAAATACCGTGGCCGAGCTCAGGCGCAAGAGCTTTTATGAGAACGGCTTTTTTCAGCACATGGTTCACTCCGGGATCAACCCTTATCTTACCCTGCACATAGCGCAGTGTTACCTGATGCAAAAAAGCCAGTCCGCCTGGCCCCTGGTAAGCTATCTGCTTGACAAGGCTAGCTCGACCTGGACCTGGCCGGAAGCCATTCATCCCCGGACCCATGGGGGATGCATGGGCGATGGTCATCATGGCTGGGCTGTTGCCGACTGGCTGGTCTTTCTCAGAAATCTTTGTCTGCTTGAAGAGAAAGACACGCTTCTCATCACGCCCATTCTTCCCCGAACATGGTTTAAGCCCGGGGCAAGGCTTTCGGTCACGAATGCGGCAAGTCATTTCGGCCCCGTGAGCTTTGCCATAGAATTTGACAAAGATGAAGCTACCCTCTCCTTCCAGAGCCCCTTCCGCAACCCTCCTACCCGAATAGAATGGTGCCTCCCACAGAACATCCGCCAGGCCTGGGTGGATGGAAAAGAATTTGAAGCCGAATTAACCCGAATCCGATTTTCTCCACAGTCGCGGAAGATAAAAATCAAATTATAGGTGTGGGATTAATTAACCCGGATTATTCACCACCAGGACACCAAGACGGCCAAGATAAAGATTCAAAATAATTTCTAAATGAGTTTTTCAACCCGCATGAAGAATGCACAGCGTTTCTCGGTTTAAATATCCTGTCCCCCGAATTCCCAAATCCCCGACTCCTGAACCGAAAAATCGGAAAGCCAAGATGTGATGTTGTTTATCATAGCATGCAACGGCTTATGATCTCTGCCATGATTGCTTTCTCTCGGGCGTCTAGGAAGGCTTCATAGTCATCCGCTTTCATAGCTTCAGGGGCAGTCTCATTAATTATGAGACAATCCTGTCTCAATTTCTGAAGGGGGTCTTCAACTTTTGAGACACTAAAAAAAACCTTTGAAATCAAGGAACGCGTCTCAATATCTGAACACCTGTCTCAATTACTGCACCACCTACCTACATTAAATTGAGACAGTTGAGAGCAACTTTTTATCCACAGATTGCACAGATGAAAAAAAAATATGCCAATAGCCAACATCAATAATAAAAAGGGATATCGGGGCTGTTGAATAAGTCACAATTAAATGAATTTTTACTCCCCTTGCTTCCTCTCCCTGGATGGGAGAGGATTGAGGAGAGGGTGATTTTATTGGAA
>CAZOMR010000174.1:0-7370 GCA_964580655.1 uncultured bacterium | reverse complement strand
CCGCCTTAAAACCTTCGCCTTCTCCTCCGCCCCAAACCGCTTCCGCTTCTTCTCCCATGTAAATTTTTACTCCCGGCCTCAATCAACTCTCAACTTGCAATCCAAACGGCTTGATGATTTTTTACGAGGGCATCAAACATGCTAATGGTAATTATGTGAAAAAACCCGAACTAAGAGGATTTGGGCAACATGCCCTCAAAATTTTATAAGCCAGGAGTCGCGTCGATGAAAAAAGTGATCCGTGCCCTTTTTTAATATCGCATCCGCATCACGGACATAGTGCGGCGCAAGCGTGTCCGGGTCATCGCTCTCGCCGCTCGCCAGGCGATCAAGTGCGATAAGTCCCACCTGGCTAGCGCGCGGATAATCGTGCCCGGCCTGCGCAAAACAGATATTATCTCCCAGCCGGTCCTGAAATATCTTCCTGTATAAACGCGCGCCACCTCCTGCCAGTATGGCTTTCCCCCGGATGATCTCTGCCAACTCCTGCGGCATCAAGACCAGCTCATCTCCTGCTCTATTAATGTTTCCCCGATCATCTTCCTGGTATAGCGCGGCAAATACCTGGCCCTTGCGCGCATCAATCACGGCCCATACAGGGTCCTTTGCAAAGGCCAGCCCGCGGGCAATAGCCTCCAGGCTGGATACCCCGACAAGCGGTATACGGAGCGACAGTGCCATTCCCTTCATGGTCGCAAGTCCTATGCGCAAGCCCGTGAATGACCCCGGGCCAAGACCCACAGCCAGGGCTTCAATAGAGGCTGGCTCAAGTCGTAGTTGTTCAAGCATATATTGCATGGAAGGGATCAGTCGCTCTGTGTGCTTTATGGGATGTTCGACAGTCAAATCCGCCAATAGCCTTTCATCTTCAAGCAAAGCAATGCTTCCCGCCAGTGTGGAGGTATCAACCGCAAGGATTTTCATGGCATTTGTAAATCAGGGATCCCGGAAGGCTTCAGCCCAGACCAAGCCCCCTTCCGATCTCCTTGAACCATTCAACGATGGGCCCTCTGAAGCGGTATATATCATTGACCGTGACCAGTGCGATAAATGCCAGCAACAATGCGAACCCTGCCCGGAAGATCGCTTCCTTCCACTTCATCTTCATCTCCCTCCGGATGATGCTCTCGATGCATGTAATAAAGACATGCGCTCCATCCAGCGGGGGTATTGGTAGCATGTTGAGTATAGCCAGGTTGAGGCTGATCAGGGCGAGCAACCATATCAGGTGGGAAAGTCCAAGGTGGGCCGCGACGCCTGTGATCCCTGCTATTCCGGCCGGGCCGCTCACAGCCCTCCAGGATAGCTCAAGCGTAAACAGCTTCTTCACGATCACCAGGGTCATAACGGTCCAGCGAATGACTTCCTGGAACCCGGCTCTGCATGCCTTGAGAAATCCATACCGGACCAGCACCATATGATCGTAAGGCCCTATGCCCACCATGTATTTATTGTATTCCTTCATATATTTCGGGGTTAGCTCGAATGATTCCTCTCGCCCATCACTCAGCACTGTAAGACTCAAGGGATTCCCCTCACCGGCCTGGATCAGAGCGGTGATCTCATACCAGTGCGAGACAGGAGAACCATTAATAGAAAGGATCTTGTCCCCCTTCCTCAGCCCGGCCGCCTCCGCCGGGAGGTCCGGGATGATATTTCCTATGGTTGTCCCATACTGCGGCTCCAGGATGCCGGAATATCCTACGGGCTCGCGTGATCCCACAGCGAGTTTGATCTCGGCTTCAAAAACTGTATCACCGCGCTCAAGATGGTACGCGAGAACGCGGCCCGGATTCTGTGCTTCGAGAATCCTCAAATTCGCGAAATTCTCGACCGGCTCTCCATTGATCGTCCTGACCCGGTCTCCCGGGAGTATCCCTGCCTGGTCCGCAGGAGAGTCCGGTTCAACATACCCGACATCACAGGGCGCAATATCATTGTAATATGACCTCTCGATGCCATGGATATACACGAATGGCGCAACTGCGAACGCGAGAACGAGGTTCATGGCAGAGCCAGCCGCGAAGAAGATCAGGCGCTTCCAGATCGGCTTGTTGAAAAGCGCTCTGTCCATATCCTCCGGAGGAATCTCCTTTTCCGGGTCTTCCATCTCACTCGGGTCTCCGAGCACCTTGACAAAGCCCCCAAGCGGGATGGCCTTGAGCCCGTAATCAGTATCCCCGCGCTTTTTGTGGAAGAGCCACGGGCCAAACCCCAGTGCGAAGATTTCCACCTTGACACCGGAGAGCTTGGCTGTGATGAAATGGCCGAACTCGTGCACGAATATCAGTATCCCGAGCAAGACGATAAAAGGGATAATGGTATACAGTGTGAATTCCGATATGTTAGAAAAAAGGGTTTCCATTTAGATCAACTCCCTTACTTTTTCCCTGGCCCAGGCGTCTGCTTTCTGCGCATCCTCAATGGTGCGAATTTTTTTCGGATTATGGCTCTGAACCGTTTTTTTCACCACCCTTATAATACGGTTGAAGTTTAAATTCCCCTGTAAGAAATTCTCAACCGCCACCTCGTTTGCGGCATTCAGCACGCAAGGCATAGTGCCGCCTGCATTCAGCGCCTGATACCCAAGATCAATAGCTGGAAAGCGGGATCGGCTCACTGGCTCAAAAGTAAGTGCCCTGATCTCGGAAAGCCTGAGTCTGGAGGTTGCGGAATCTAGCCGCTCAGGATAGGCCAGTGCATATCTGATCGGGATACGCATGTCCGGGACAGAAAGCTCGGTCATGAGCGAGCCGTCATGGAACTCCACCAGCGCATGGACAGTGCTCTGCGGATGGATCACCACCTCTATCTGGTCAGGTCCAAGCCCGAAAAGGTGATGCGCCTCGATTACCTCCAGGGCCTTGTTCATCAAGGTCGCGGAATCCACGGAGATCTTCTTACCCATCTTCCAGGTGGGATGCTTGAGCGCCTGTTTCGGAGAAACCCTGTTTAGGCTTTTACGCGGCATGCGCAAAAAGGGGCCTCCGGAAGCGGAAAGGATTATCCGGCGCACCTCTTCATACTTGCGCCCTTGTAATATCTGAAACACGGCTGAGTGCTCGGAGTCCACAGGGATAATCTTGACCCGCTTCCGCTTTTTCCCGGCCCGTTTCATTATCAATTCCCCGGCCATTACCAGGGCCTCCTTGTTGGCCAGGGCGAGATCAACTCCGGCATCTATCGCGGCCAGAATCGGCTCAAGCGCTACTGCGCCTGAAATTCCCACGAGAGCCATGTCTGCCCCGGGCAATGAGGCCAGCCGGATGAGCCCCTCGTGGCCGGAGAAAATCCTTGGTCCGGGCTTTTTCAACTTCGTTGAAAGTGTTCTCGCTAAGGCTTCATCCTGGACCGAGACAGCCCCGGGCTTGTGTTTTTTTATCTGGGAGACAAGTGCGGGAATGTTCCTGCCTGCCCCAAGGCCGATCACCCGGAAGCGGTCTGGATATGCCTGCACCACCTCCAGTGCGTTTCGGCCGATGGAGCCGGTGGAGCCGAGTATGACAAGTTTTCTCCTGGCCATGAGCTTCCCTCAGCGCAACCTTTTTGGAACTTTTCTGAACCGGGATTCCTCTCTCACCTGGTCGCTTGTCAGCCCGAAGCGCCGCTCGCGGGATTCATAGCTTTGCAAAGCGCGAATCAGGTGCCTCCGGCGGAAGTCGGGCCAGAGTGTTCGCGTAAAATAAAGCTCTGTATATGCCATTTGCCAAAGCAGGAAGTTGCTTGTCCGCATCTCGCCGCCGGTCCGGATGAGCAGGTCAGGGTCAGGGATACCCGCGGTGTCAAGCATCCCTGGGAATGAGGCCGGGGTTAGCCTTTTTGCCCTCTTGTCCTTCGGCATCTTCACAAGAGCGCGGATCGCCCGGAGTATCTCTTCTCTTGATCCGTAGCAGATGGCGATGACCAGGGTCATCTTTTCCCCGTGTCTGCTTTTTCTCAGGGCTACCTTCAGCCCTTCCCGGATGTCCGGTGGCAGGATACTCATGTCGCCGATGATGCGCAGGCGAATGCCTCTCTCAACGAGCCTGTCCAGTTCTGCCTGCAGGTATTGGCGGAGTAAACCCATAAGCGCATCCAGTTCCTTTTGAGGCCGTAATAGATTTTCAGTAGAGAGCGCATAGAGTGTGAGGAATCTAATTCCAAGGTCCTCGCAGGCCCGAATCAGGACTTTAACCGAGCGTGCGCCCTGCCGATGCCCCTCTATTCGGGGCAGATTCCGCTTTTTTGCCCAACGGCCGTTTCCGTCCATGATCACCGCGAGGTGTCGGGGAATCTTGATCCGGGGCTTCATGAGAATTGATGAGATCAGACTGTTAGTATCTCTTCTTCCTTGACAGAGGCTATCTTGTCCATGTCCTTGATCGCCGCGTCCACCTTCTCCTGCACCTTGTCCTGGCCACGGTGGAACTCATCCTCGGTGATAGCCTTGTCCTTTTTCAGCCTCTTCAATTTCTCGTTTGCTTCCTTGCGCGCATTCCGGACAGCTACCCTGTGCTCTTCCGTTATCTTCTTTACCACTCGCACCATCTCCTGCCTTCGCTCCTCCGTCAGCTCAGGCACCGGAATCCGGATCACCTTGCCGTCGTTCTGAGGAGTGAGTCCGAGGTCAGCGCTGAAGATGGCCTTCTCCATATCCTTGAGCGTGCTCGGATCATAAGGCTGAATGATGATGAGCCGGGCCTCGGGCACGGTTATGTTGGCCATCTGTTTCAAGGGGGTGAGGGTGCCGTAGTATTCGGCCTTGACATCATCCAGCAGGCTTGCGCTTGCCCTGCCGGACCGCACCTTGACAAGCTTCAGCTTGAGATCCTCCGTGGATTTCTTTGCCTTGTCTTCCAGTTCCTTGAGAACCTTTTCCGACATGATCTTCTCTCCTTGTTCAGAGTTACAATCATGGCTTTTTGATGATCGTGCCCACCTTCTCTCCCATAACCACCCTCCGGACGTTCCCCTTCTCAAGAAGATTGAAGACCACGATGGGCAGAGCGTGGTCAGCGCACAAGGACACGGCCGAGGCATCCATCACCTTCAGGTTGCGCTTGATCACATCCTGATGACTCAACTCGGAAAACAAGGTAGCCCCGGGATGCTTTTCAGGGTCCTCGTCATAGACCCCCTGGACCTTGGTAGCCTTGAGTATTACCTCTGCCCCGATCTCCATGGCACGGAGCGCGGCCGCGGTATCCGTGGAAAAATAAGGAGTGCCAGTTCCTGCGGCCAGGATAACTATCCTGCCCTTTTCCAGGTGTCGAATGGCCCTGCGATAGATATATGGCTCGCAGATTTGCGGAACCTCAATCGCGCTCAACACACGCGTGGGAACCCCCCTTTTCTCCAGGGCGTCCTGGAGCGAAACGCTGTTGAGGATGGTGGCGAGCATGCCCATGTAGTCAGCAGTCACCTGTCTCATGCCCTCGCGGGCCGCAGTGGCGCCGCGAATAAAATTGCCGCCACCCAACACCACCGCACATTCCACTCCCATCTCCTTAACTATCTGGATTTCCCCTGCGATCCGGTCCACCATGGCGCCGTCTATCCCGAACCCTTGTTCTCCCTGTATGGCCTCGCCGCTGAGCTTGAGGAGTATCCGGCGGTATTTGACCGGACCAGAAGGATGCTTCCCGGGCTCGCTCATCTCTATTATAGTTCCTCTCCTACCTGGAGACGGCAGAATCTTCGCACCGCTATGTTCTCACCTATCTTCGCTATCATCTCCTTGACAAGCTCCTCAATGGTGATGTCCGGGTTCTTGATGAACCTTTGCTCAAGCAAGCAGACATCCGAGTAATACTTTTCCATCTTGCCCTTCGCTATTTTATCCAGCACTTTATCCGGTTTCCCTGCTTCTCTGGCCTGCTCTCGATATATATCTTCTTCTCTTCCACGCACATCCTCCGGAACATCCTCCCGGGAGATATAAACCGGATTGCTTGCCGCAATGTGCATGGCCAGGTCCCGGACCAGAGCCGCAAACTCCTCTGTCCTGGCCACAAAATCCGTCTCGCAGTTGACCTCCACGAGCACGCCTATCTGCTCCCCGGGGCGGTGCAGATACATGCCTATCCGGCCCTCCTTTACAGTCCGGCCCGAACGCCGCTCCGCCTTGAGAATCCCCTTGGTCTTCAAATAATCAACGGCCCTATCCAGGTCTCCACCTGACTCCTGCAAGGCCCGCTTGCAGTCCATTATACCAGCCCCGGTCTTTCCCCGAAGCTCCTTTACCAACTCTGCCTTGATCTCCAAATCCATAAACCTCCTTACATCCAAACTCGGCTCAATCCCTTTATCTACTCCTCTTCTTCCTTCTCAACATCAGCTGATTTTTCCTCTTGTTCTTCCTCTTCCTCCTCGCCCAACTCCTCTGCCATCAGGTCTTTCAGCCGATCCACCTTCGGACCCTTGCCAGTCCCATCAGGCACCACCACCTGGTCAGTCCCTGCGGCCGCGGCCACATCCGCCCGGAGCAATTTCTGATGCACCTCCCTGCCCTCAAGACATGCGTCCGCGACCTTCATCGTAAAGAGCTTGATCGCCCGGATGGCATCATCGTTGCCCGGTATCACATGATCCACAATGTCCGGATCGCAGTTCGTGTCTACAACCGCGATCACCGGAATTTTGCATTTATTAGCCTCCGCAACCGCGATGTTTTCCTTGTGCGGATCAATCACGAAAAGCGCGCCCGGAAGTTGCTCCATGTTCTTGATCCCGCCGACCACGCGCTCCAGCTTCGAATACTCGCGCTGAAGATGCAAGACCTCCTTTTTCGGCAACAGGTCAAGCTTGCCGTCCGCGGCCATCTGCTCAATATTCTTGAGCCTCTCCACACTCCTCCGTATAACAGAAAAATTCGTCAGCGTGCCCCCAAGCCAGCGCATGCTCACATAAGGCATGGCACACCGCTCCGCCTCTTCGCTGATCACCTCCTGGGCCTGTCGCTTGGTCCCGACAAACAAAACCGCATCCCCCTCGCTCACCGTCTTAATGATAAATTTATACGCTTCCCGAAAAAGCCTGACCGTTTTCTGAAGGTCTATTATGTAAATCCCGTTTCTCGCCCCGTATATATAAGGCTTCATCTTCGGGTTCCAGCGTTTGGTCTGGTGCCCGAAGTGCACACCAGCCTCAAGCAACTGCTTCATCGTGATTATTGCCATGTTTCCCTTGCCTCCTTTTTTAGGGTTTATCCCTCCGCGCCTCTTCCAGGCCCCTCACCGAGGACCGGCACCCAAGGGCCTTCCGGCGCGTGTGAAATTTTGGGTGATTATCTTAGCACATATCAGGGTATTTGACAAATTCTGGGAGCGATGCGGGCCTGCGACATATTTGGTGAATCATTTTTTTAACCCCTTTTTTGGGTTTATCCGGCT
>CAZOMR010000173.1:0-7388 GCA_964580655.1 uncultured bacterium | reverse complement strand
GGAAGAAGTTAAATATAAGTTCTTTGCGACTCAGGAGGGCCTTGACCATTTCCGGTTCTTTGTTTCGCCACTTCCGGGCAAACACCGCAGACTCTATCACCTTCCCCGGATTAGACGCACTCGCACTAGGAAACCCAAGACCCTTCAACCACACCTCTATCCCCCAAAGGCTCACCCCCTGCCCAAAACCCAGCACCAACTGCCTTTTTTATTTTTTTTACTTATGGAGATACCCTATTCCCCCCCAACTCAAATTTCAACAGAATATTTTACAGTCTCGGTAAAAGGGAGCCAGGTGGTTATCCTTGCCAGAGCTGATAGGGCTTTTTTCCCCTGGGCGGCCTGAAAGGAAGGCTCACCCATCTTCCAGTTCTGGCGGACTGGTATCCCGCATACAAGGCTTCCAGGACATGACGGCCATCCTCCGCAGTCTGGACAGGCTTTTTGTTTTTCAGGACGCACTCGATAACATGCGCCATTTCATCGGGAAAACCATACATTTCTTCTTCGCGGTAGATAGCGTTGGTCCAGCCTCTTGTGTCCGGGGCCTTTTCCATGGCATAGCCGTATCCTGGCACGCTGTATGTGCGGATTGCTGTTCCCCCGATGAGGTCCGCGAAAGCCACGCCTTGCGAACCCATCACCTCGGCCCGGTCATCAAGTCCTCCCTGGAGTGCCCAGGAGTTCTCCAGCACTGCCCTTGCTCCGCCCTCGAACTCGACCATGGCCACACTGTCGTCTTCGCCCTTTGTCTTTTTCAAGTGCACATACCGGCCGAGAGAACAAAAGATGCGTTTGACCCTGGGCTTAGCCCCGGGCTTGCTCAAGAGCCATCGTGCAAATGCAATGCCGTGACAGCCCATATCCATGAAGGCCCCGCCGCCTGAGCGGTTCACATTCCAGAACCAGTCTGCATGAGGCCCGGAATGACTCTCCCTGTGACGGATATAGAACACCTTGCCCAGAGCGCCCTCGTCTATAAGCCCCTTGAGCCGGGCATACTTGGGGGCAAAACAAAGGTTCTCCCCGTAAAATAGAGTAACCTTATTTCTCCGGCATGCCGCGATCATCTTGTCAGCATCTTCCAGGGTGACGGCAAGTGGCTTTTCGACAAAGACATGTTTTTTCGCGTTTGCGGCTTTCACGGTAAAATCAAGATGCAGGTCATTGGGAATTCCGATCGTAACAATGTCCGGGTCAGCCCCAGTGAGCATCTTCTCGTAGCCGGTGTAAACCCCGGGTATCTCGAATTCCTCCGCGAACTTTTTCACTCGCGCCCACGTGAGGTCCCATACCGCGACGATCTCGGCATCCGGGCACCTCTTCAGTGCATGTGCATGAATATGTCCGATGAACCCTGTCCCACACATGCCGACCCTTACCTTACTCATATCGGCAACCTCCTTCTTCACCCTTCTTCACCATGGTCCTAAAGGTTTCTCTAGGCTGATTCTATCTTTTCGATGCCGAGTTTGTCCAGCCGGTAGCGAAAGGAGCGGAAAGATAGACCGAGCAGTTTAGCGGCTTCTTTCTTTACACCGCCTGATCTGCGCAGGGCTTCGAGGATGAGACGTCTTTCAATCTCATCCAGGAGTCCCTCCATGTTTATCCCTTCCGGGGGAATCTCCGGGATGAGTCGGTCACTCCATGACGATGGTTGAGGCTTGAACCTGTGGCCCAGGCTTTCCGGAAGCAGGACCTCGCTTTTCTCCAGGGACACGGCGCGTTCGATGATATTCTCCAACTCCCTAACATTGCCCGGATAATGCTGACTTAAAAGCAGGGCCTCGGTCTCACGGGAGATCTTCTTGATGTCTTTGCCGATTTCTCGGTTGTATATTTCAAGAAAGTGCTGAGCAAGAATAGGGATGTCCTCCTTGCGCTCCCTCAGGGGAGGAAGGTGGATGCGAATGACATTGAGCCGGTAATAGAGGTCCTCGCGAAAACTCCCTTCCGTGACCGCGGCTTCCAGGTCCCGGTTTGTGGCCGCGACAACCCGGACATCCACTGAAATGTCTTCCACCCCTCCCACTGGCTTGAAAGTTTTATTCTCGATGGCGCGGAGTAATTTCACCTGTATCTCTGTGGGAATTTCCGCTATCTCGTCCAGAAAGACCGTGCCCTGATCTGCCACGGCGAAGAGTCCTTTCTTGTGCTGGTAGGCTCCTGTAAAAGCACCCTTCTTGTGGCCGAAGAGTTCTGACTCCATGAGTTCACGGGGAATAGCGCCGCAGTTGACTGTAATGAAGGGCTTGTCACAGCGCTGGCTCTGGTAGTGGATGGCTCTGGCCACAAGCTCCTTGCCGGTGCCGCTTTCGCCGGAGATGAGCACATTGGACTTCGTTGGAGCCACCTGACGGATAAGCTCATATATCTCAAGCATGGGCGCACTCACGCCCACCAGGTTCTCGAAGCCGTATTTGGTCTTGAGTTCCTTCTTCAATTGGAGGTTTTCCCGCACCAGCCTGGACCTTTCCAGGGCGTTTTTGATGATCAGCTTGATCTCGTCCACTTGGAAAGGCTTGGTGATGTAGTCATATGCACCGAGCTTCATTGCTTCGACCGCTGTTTCTGTGGACGCGAATGCCGTGATCATTATCACCATTATTTCCGGGTTTAGCTGTCGGGCGCGGCGCAGGACTTCCATTCCATTTATCCTGGGCATCATGATGTCACAGAGGATCAGGTCGTAAGGGTTGATCTCGATTTTCTCAAGTGCTTCCTCGCCGCTCGCGGCGGTGTCCACTGCATAATTTTCCTTCTTTAGCATTATCTGGAGGAACTCCCGCATACTGAGTTCGTCATCCACAACCAGTATTGAATCCATCAGTGCTATCCCTTCATTGCGGGTATGATCTGCTCGGCCTCTGCGCCATGAGCAGGGCAAGGAATATGGATGATAAAAGTGGAACCCCGTCCTACCTCGCTCTCCACAGAGATTTTTCCTTTCATCGCCTCTACGATCCGCCAGACAATGCTAAGGCCGAGACCACTGCCGCTATCGCGGGTAGTGAAAAAGGGGTCAAATATTTTATCCCGGTATTCATTGGGTATGCCGACGCCTGTATCCTCGAAGCGCACCTCCAGGAGGTTCTCGGGGTGCTGTGGGTCGTTTTTTATCTGCCGGGTCACTATTCGAATCCGGCCGCCCGAGGGCATGGCTTCTATTGCGTTATTGATCAGGTTCCAGAATATCTGCTTGATCAGGTGAGGATCAGAGATAAGGTGAATGCCAGCTTCAAGGTCGGTCTCCCATTTGATGTTCGGAGGCATGTCCGGGCGATGGTAAGAGACCTCGAGCAGTTCTTTAATGACCTGACCAAGTTCCATTTCCTTCATGGTATTCGGGGTGGGACGGGCGTATATCAGGAAGTCGTTGATGAGACTGTTCAGGCGATCAGTTTCCCTGAACACTATTTGCATCAGATGTTTGTTGGTGGGATCTGATGTTAAATCCCGCTCCAACATCTGCACAGAACCGCTGATCGCGGCAAGAGGATTTCGTATCTCATGGGCAATTCCAGCGGCAAGTTTGCCCACGGCGGCAAGACGGTCGGCTATGCGGAGTTGATCTTCCATGGCTTTCAACTGGGTTATATCCGAGAAGATGACCAGTTTCCCTATTTCTCTGTCCCTGGAATCATGCAGGGTGTTGACCGATACCTCTAAGAGAATCCGTTCCTGCTTCGGAGTCTGGTAGGTGACGGTGAAGGGGGATTTCAGAGTCTCCGGGGCATCGAGGTTGATCTGTGGAAAGATGGAAGAAAAGGGTTGGCCGAGGATGTCCTCTGATTTGTGGCGCGTGATTTGCTCCGCGGCCGTATTTGTAAATGTGATTTGACCTGAAGGATTCAGCGAGATAAGGCCGGAGCCTATGGAGCGAACAATGGATTCATTCAGGGCCTCGAGTTGATCCAGATCATCCCTGGCTTCCTCGAGTTCGTGACCTGTGGCCCGCAATTTTTCGGTTAGATAGCTGGAAAGACCGGCGACAGCGAAGAAGGCGAAGAAGTTGAAGAAGATATTGTACATCAGATCAGGGATGATCATCCTGTTTGCGCTGGGGAGTAATGGTGAAAGAATTCCGAAATAAAGGCCCAGCAACAGGCTGGTGTAAAGGATGAAATTAGCAGATGCGGCAAAGAAGGCGCCGCGCCGAAACTCAAGGATGCTGGCGGTGATTACAGCCAGTAAATAAAGGAATGAAAAGATGCTCTCGATGTCGCCGGTAATATAAATAAGGGCGGTAACAAAGATAACCTCCCAGAGTATCTGAGCATAAACAAAAGGCAGAAGCTTGCGCACCCAGCGAACGATCAGGAGAGAGACGAGGGTAATAAAATAAGATATTCCGGCAAGAAAATAGAGTGCGATCAGTGGTCTTACAAGCAGAGAAGGGTTTTTACTTAAGTGAACTACGATGGTGGCCACGAGCAAAAAGGTAACCACCATCAGCCTGAGAAACAGGGTCCACTTTAGACGGCGATAGAATTCTTGACTCGATCCCTCCTGGTCGGATTGGCCCCCCATTCCCGCAACAGGGCCTCAGCCTGTGATCACCGCGGCGAGACTGAAGATAGGCAGATACATGGACATGACTATACCGCCAGCCACCACGGACAGGAATATCATGATCATCGGCTCCAGCATGGCTGTAAGGGCGGACACTGCGTCGTCAACTTCTTCTTCATAGAAATCCGCGATTTTCTGGAGCATGGCGTCCAGAGCGCCGGTCTGTTCTCCGACGCCGATCATTTGAACGACCATCTGCGGAAACACCTTGCTCTCCCTCAGCGGCTCGACCATTGTTTTGCCTTCACTGATGGCCTGGCGCACCCTCATGATCTCCTCTTCCACTACACGGTTGCCAGCGACGCGTGCGGTGATGTCAAGGCCATCCAGGATGGGCACGCCCGATGCCACCATGGTGCCGAGGATGCGGGTAAAGCTGGCCACCGCGCTCTTGCGGATCACATCCCCGAGCACCGGAATAGCCAGGTAAAATCTATGCAAGACCATCTCGCTTTTGGGGTTAGCCTTCATTGCTCGAAAGACCCCAAATATGGCTCCGACGACACCCAAAATATATGCCCAGCCCCAGTCCGTCAGCCAGTCGCTCGCCCTAAGCACCCACTGAGTCAAGGCGGGAAGGCTGGCTCCCATGTCTTTGAACATCTTGGCAAACTGGGGGATAACAAAAATAAGCAATACCGTCACCACTGCGACAGCCACTGTTGTAACGACCGCAGGATAGACCATGGCGCCCTTGACCTGCTTCTTCAGCCGCACGCTCTTCTCAATAGTGACGACGAGCCGGGTGAGGATGGTATCCAGGATTCCGCCGACTTCACCTGCCGCGACCATGTTTACATATAGTGCGTCAAAGACCTTGGGGTGCTTGGCAAGGGCGTCGGCAAAAGTTGAGCCGGCTTCCACGGATTCCTTCACGCTGGCAAGCACCGTGCAGAATGTACGGTTTTCCGTTTCTGTTGAAAGGATTTCCAGGCATTGCACTAAAGGCAGACCCGCGTCTATCATGGTGGCGAACTGCCTTGTGAAGATCACCAGGTCTTTATCAGTGACTTTAGGTCCGAGGCCCGGGATCTGTACATCCATACTCAGATTAAACCCGGTTTTTTCCTTGATCTTGCCCTCAATAGGCACAATGTCCTGGCTGCGCAGTTTGGCGATTACCGATTCCACATTAGGGGCCTCCATGACCCCCTTCTGCACCCCCCCGGTTCGCGCCTTTCCTTCCCATGAAAATTTCGGCATCTTTCACCCTCCTTATACTACGCCCCTTTTCTACTGAAGGGCCGCCCGGCTGGCATCTCCCACTCTTGTGGGCCTCAAGGGCCCGCCTTTCTCCAGAAGCATGCGAAGTTCATCCGGGTCTGAACTCCGGCCCATGCAATCCTCCAGGCTGATCAATCGTTTCTGATACAAGGTAGCCAGAGACTGGTTCATGGTCTGCATGCCAAATTTCTCCTGGCCCACCTGCATAGTAGAATAAATCTGATGAATCTTGTCCTCCCGAATCAGATTCCGGATGGCCGGATTCGGCACCATGATCTCCAGGGACAGCACCCGGCCATGGCCAGATGCCTTTGGAATAAGGTTCTGACAGAGGACTCCTTCGAGCACGAAGCTGAGTTGCGCCCGGACCTGCGGCTGTTGGTAAGAAGGAAACACATCAATAATGCGGTTGATGGTCTGTACACATGAATTGGTATGCAGGGTGGCGAATACCAGATGGCCTGTCTCGCTGACGATAAGTGCGGATTCAATGGTCTCCAGGTCACGCATTTCCCCGATCAGAACCACATCCGGGTCCTGCCGGAGGATATATTTCAGCGCGGTTTTAAAGTTCACGGTATCTGACTCCACTTCACGCTGGTTCACGATGCAGTTCTTGTGCGGGTGAAGGTATTCAATGGGATCCTCGATGGTGATGATATGCTCGTGGCGTTCAGCGTTGATGCTGTCAAGGATGGCGGCCAGGGTCGTGGTCTTTCCGGAACCTGTAGGCCCGGTGACAAGGATCAGGCCCCGGGGCTTCTTGGCCAGGCTCTCGACCACAGGAGGCAGGCCGAGTTCATGGAAGCTCATGATCTTGAAGGGAATGGTGCGGAAGGCTCCGGCCACAGCCCCGCGTTGCATGAAGATGTTGGACCGAAATCGCGAAAGACCCTTGACCCCGAAGCTTAAATCCAGTTCATTGCTTTCCTCGAAACGGTGCTTCTGGGAATCGGTGAGAATGCTGTAGCAGAGCTGTTTGGTCTCCGGCGCAGTGAGCGGCGGGGACTTCAGCGGATGAAGCTGGCCGTCTATTCGTAACTGCGGGGGAGAACCCGTGGTTATGTGAAGGTCCGTGGCCCCTTTTTCAATCATTACCTTCAGGAGCTGGTGCAAGTTTGCCATTTATCTCTCCTTTTTTCTAAATTTTTACGGCTCAGTCGGCCGCGGTGACCCTTCCCACCTCCTCTATGGTGGTGATCCCATCCTTAATTTTGTTCAGACCACTGCGTCGCATGGTCTTCATGCCCAGGCGCATGGCCTCCGCCTTCAACTCCGCGGCACTGGCCCCATTCAGCACAAGCTCCTTAATCTCCTCATACATGGTCATCACCTCGAAAACGGATATGCGGCCTTTATATCCGGTGTTATTGCAGGCGAAGCATCCGACCCCCTTGTAGGGCTGAGTAGCCTCCGCTTCCTCCGGTGACATGCCCATATCTATCAGCCCCTGTTTGGGAACATCCACCGGCTCCTTGCATTCCTGGCAGATCTTGCGGCAGAGCCTCTGTGCCTGGATCAAATTGACCGAGCTTGCCACAAGGAACGGCTCAACACCCATGTCGATAAACCTGGTTATGGCTCCTGCGGCA
>CAZOMR010000172.1:0-7399 GCA_964580655.1 uncultured bacterium | reverse complement strand
CCGGCCGGATGGAGGAATTCTGGGAGCAAAGGGCCGCCAACGTCTAAAACCCCCCTTTTTATGTCGCAGGCCCCCTGAAATACCAGGACATTCCCTGTAAATCACCCTGATTTTTCTCTAAGTCTAAATAACCGTGAGGATTTTTTGACCTGGCTCCTGGCAGTTACCTCGGGATGACTGGCAGAGTGATGTGGGTCGGGTATTGCGTGTTGTGGAAGACAGTCTGCTCGGCTATGATAATGTTATCCTTTCCTCCCTCCCCGCCCGCGTTTATGTTGCGGTCGTATTGGGGAAAGTTTGAGGATGTGATTTCAAGCATTATCCTGTGTCCTTTGGCGAAGTAGTTTGATGTAGACCAGAGGTGAATTGTATACTTGTAAACCTTTCCCGGCTCAATGAGACTGGGGTTCTGGTATGAGTCCCGGTATCTGGCGCGGATGATGCCGTCCTGTATGTACATGGCCCTTCCATCCGGGTGCACGTCGATTAGCATTGCGGTGAAGTCCGTGTCCCTGGCGGAGCTGGAAGCATACAGTGTGACTGAGATCGGCCCGGTAACCTCCACGCCCTCTTTGAGTGGCTCGGTCTGATATACCAGGAGATCAGGCCGGTGGAGCAGTTCCCGCTGGTCAAATGATCCTGCCGGGACACCGGTGAATGGCTGGAATGTTCCGCCGATGGTGGGCATGGGGTCATTGGGATCATACTTGAACTTATCCGGGGGCTCATTGCCTGGCTTTTCCAGACTCAGGATCCCGTCGCCGTAATCCGTGTTGGCATTGCCGTCGGAGTGGATGTAGTAGGGCGTATACCGGGTGCGGGCCAGTGGCCACTCATTCTCGTCGCGCCAGAGGTTCTCGCCCATGACGAATATCTTGACCGGGGCCTCATCCGCGGCGCCGTTCTTGATGCCCTTGAGCCAGTAGTCGAGCCAGTCCACGCTTTCCTTGATAAAAAAGCGCGTGCTTGCAAGCTTGCCCTCGTTTTCGCTCATTGGCTTGCCGTGTGTCCATGGCCCGACTATCAGGCGCGTCTTGCGGGCGTCCCCGATGCCCTCCTGCCGGATGCGCGTGAAGTCATCTAGCTGGGGCTGTTCAAACTGGTCGAACCAGCCTGATATGAGCAACGAAGGGGCCGATACTGTCTTGTAAAGGGTGTTGTAGTTCATAGGCAGTTCCTGATCCGTATCTCCTGGATGATCCAGCAGGATCATGGGGCTGTAATTTTCAGGATGCTTCTTGCCATCTTCAAGGTCCATTCTCATAGCAGGCCGGAGCGGGTAGTTGTAGAATCCCTCGGCCCAGTCCGGGGCCAGGTCCTGATCCGTTGTCTGGCCCTCCATCCCGGTGAGCCAGCCCTCCACCATGATGAACTCCAGAGCCCCGCCATTGATGATGATCCTGCGGATGTCTCCCGAGGTGAATATGGGCACCATGGCCTTGATCTCCGGGTTGTCCACGGCCGCCTCCCATTGCGTGTACCCGAAGTAACTGCCCCCGATCATGCCCAGGTTGCCGTCGTACCAGGCCTGCTTCTTGATCCATTCCGTGGTGTCCTTGCCGTCATCTATCTCGTAGATAAGAGGAAACCAGGTGCCCTCGGAGTTCTCAATGCCGCGGCAGTCCTGCAATAGAACTACATACCCGTTTCGCACAAAGTACTTGGCGATATAACGATACATATCCGTATCCGTTCCATAAGGAATGCGAGAGAGGATCGCGGGGTAGCGGCCTTCCTTCCTCGGACGGTAAATGTCGGTGGCCAGCCTTACGCCATCCCGCATGGGCACCATGACATTCTTCTCCACCTTCATAAGGGTCGGCTTGCCCGGATCAATCTGCAGAATATTGGAAACTGTCCGGACACAGCCGGAAAGCAAGACCCCTGATACGAGCACGAAAAAGACAAAGTAAAACCGCCTGAACACCCTCTCCTTCATCCTGTTCCCCTCCATCTCCATTAGATTAAAGTCTATTCCTACCATATCTTCCAGGCTAATAAAAGACTTTTTATTCATTGCTCCACTTAGGACTTAACAGGCTTTATTTAAGGCCCCTGGGTTGAGATAAAGACCACCCCAGCCGGGGGAAGTGAGAATTCAATGGTCATGTTGGAGCCTTCAATATTCCGGTCCAGGTCTTGTGATCGGATGGTGCTGTCGCTTATTTCTTTGAGCCGCGCGACCTGCCTGCGTGTAAGTTTTCCTGGCTTTCCCATGTTGAGCCATTCTTCAAATGTATTGCCGTGCCTGGTGTCTATCCTGTAAGCGTAGATATTTTTTCCAATCAATTCCACAGGCAGGTTTTCAAGGCGCAGTGTAACCACAGCCTCGGGCCCGCCGGTCTCTTTTTCAAATAATGTATCCAGCCAGTACCATACAAGCACACTCAAAATTTCTGAATCCAGTGTGGCCATGGCATCAAGCCCTTTTCTCGGGCTTTGCACCTCGGTCTTAACGAGGTCTTTGCCCATCTTATGCAGGAAAGCGAAGGCATGGTATGAGGGCTTGTGAATTCCGTCAATCGTGATAACTCCGAACCCTCCATGAAACGCACCCCTTTTTACCGGCCAGCGTTTCCCGGGCAGACTCCACTCCTCGAATACATCAGAATAGGTCCAGTGCGAGAAGCCATCAGTGTATCCATTGACATCCTTCACCGCCTTGCACATGAATGCCGCATCATTGGGAAGGTCGTGGTCATTGGGCCAGGAAACAAAGATGCTGGGCATCTTGTAGGAATAGGCGATAGAGCTGTTCCACTCGGTGATATAAAGTGGAAGCCTTCCGAGCCGAGATTTATCCATGATCTCGTTAATAAGCCGGACCTCATCATAAAAGAATCCCGGCCTTTGTTCCCTCTCGAATTCCACGCCTGCTTTATTCGCCTGCTTCATTAGCTTTGAGGTGTTTTCATTGTAATAGCCGTGTGTGCTTATAAAATCCAGAGGCTGGTTTTCATCCTGGCAATGAACGAGGAACTCCCATATCCAGGCCGCCTGTGAAGTGGATGGTCCGCCCACCTGAAGGTCCGGATGCACGGACTTGATCGCCTTTGCAGTCACATCATACAGCCGGAAGTAATCATCCATGTCTCCGCCCCAGAACACGGGAAGATTGGGCTCATTCCAGACCTCGAAATACCATGTCTTGACCTCCTTCAGACCATACCTCTCAACCAGGTGCCGGGCAAAGGCCTGAACCATGTTTCCCCATTCCTCATAACTCTCCGGAGGAGAGATATAGGGCTTGTATCCGAACGGAAACCCCCTGGCCATGCCGGATGCAAGCTCCCTGGGCGTGAAGCTCAGCTCGATGAAGGGCTTTACGCCTGCGGCCAGGACCCCGTCATAGGCCCTGTCAAGTCTTGAAAAATCATACCTGCCAGGGCCCCGGTAGATGCCAACCTCATCCCCGAAAATGCCGTGAAACCTGACCATCTGGATGCCCAGATTCTCATGGACATCAGCAAGATGAACAAGGGTTCGCTCTGACCAGCCCTCTCTTACATAAAGTCCGCCATGCCCGGACCCCGCAATAACCTCCCAGGAGTGATCAAGCATCCCTGCCGACTGCGAGGCGTCCACGACTATCGGCACTTTGACAGAATTCCCTGAGATCTCCGGAATCTTGTAGCCTGCCCCGCATCCCATGGCAATCAAGGGCCATGCTATTAATCCTGACATCCAGAAAACTCGCCTGCTCATGCCATTTCCTCCTTGTTCCTCTGAGTGAATTTCATCAACTCTCTTTCAGCATGCCAGTATTTTAAACTATTATCAAAAGACCAAGCTTTTGTAAAAGACATGGAACATGGAGTGTTGTATCTGTTTTGTGTTTATGGTATCCCTAACACGATTTGAAAGTCCTGCTCACTGTCCTGGCCAGGATGCCTTTTGAATCTAAAAATCGGAAAGTGTGGGACTGTTGAAAAACTATTAACCCTCCCCGCGCCGTCGCCATAGCGGCTTTGGCGCGTCGGTGACTTAATTCCCTGCCATCCTCGTGCTTCGTAGCGTAGGCTACTACGCAGAGTAGCAAAGGGAGGGAAAAGTTGAAGCAACAAAGATCAAAAAATGTAAACCATATAGTGCACGGAGTGATAATAAGACAATATAAGGATTCCTGCGGTTTTTCAAGTGGCATTTGTCCGGACGATCTGGCTAGCCGGGTGGTTTATCCTGATCCTTTCCATGGTCTCGACTCATGCGATTTTACCCCCCAGTATAATTTGTGATAGGATTGTCATATATAAAGGAGGGGTTAATGGAGTTCAGTTGGCTTGATTATTCCGCATTTGTGATTTTTATTGCCACGGTAATTTTCATCTCGCTATATGCCTCTCGCAAGCAGGAGAGCACAGAGGACTATTTCCTGGCTGGGCGGGGTTTGAGCTTGTGGCTGATCGGGTTCTCGCTGATCGCTTCCAACATCTCTACCGAGCATTTCGTTGGCATGGCAGGCGAGGGATTCGGGATGGGCCTTGCCATTGCGAGCTACGAGTGGATAGCGGCCATCACGCTGGTATTCGTGGCCCTGTTTTTGCTTCCGAGATTTTTAAAGAGCGGCATCTACACCATCCCGGAATACCTGGAGTACCGTTTCAACGCGACAGCCCGGGCCATCATGGCTTTGTACATGATGGTGGCTTATGTGGTCGTGGCCATTGCGGCTGTGCTCTACTCTGGCGCACTGGCCCTGAACACCGTCTTCGGCATCAGCCTGGTCAAGGGCATCTGGCTGATCGGGATTCTCGCTGGCGCGTATACCGTATACGGGGGCTTGAAGGCGGTGGTCTGGTCGGACCTTCTTCAGGGTGCCGCACTGCTGATCGGCGGCGCGATCGTGACAGTGCTTGGCTTCAAGGCTGTAGGTGGAGTGGGAGTTTTTCTCGAGAATTCAGCGGACAAGCTTCACACCATCCTGCCGGCTGATCATCCCACTATGCCCTGGACCATTCTGCTGGCTGGCATCTGGATTCCAAACATCTTCTACTGGGGCCTTAACCAGTTTATCACCCAGCGCACCCTGGGTGCCAAGAGCCTGGCCGAAGGTCAGCGGGGCATCATCCTGGCCGCCTGGATCAAGCTCTTAATACCCTTCATAATAATTTTTCCAGGGATCATGGCTTTCCAGCTTTTCGGGTCCGAGATTCCCCATGCGGACCAGGCCTACCCGTTCATGATCAAGAAGATCCTTCCAGCCGGGCTTCGGGGGATCATGTTCGCGGCGCTGTTCGGAGCGGTGATGAGCTCGCTCGACTCCATGCTCAATTCCGCGGCCACCATCTTTACCATTGACCTCTATAAGCGCTATCTCCGGCCTCATGCCGAGCCACGCAGGCTTATCCTGATAGGCCGGATAATGACAGGCGTGTTCGTGATTATCGGATGTCTGTGGGCGCCTTACCTGGCCAAGTTCAAGGGCGTGTTCGAATACATCCAGATGGTCTGGGGCTTCGTGTCTCCCGGTATAGTGGCCGTGTTCATATTCGGGCTTGTTATAAAGAAAGCTCCTCCCCTGTCCGCAGTGGGCGCTCTAATTCTTACCGTCCCGGTTTACGGGCTCTGCCTGCGGCTTATGCCGGGGGCTTTCCTTAATGCCATGGCCGTGACTGTGCTTGTGCTGTGGGTCTACATGACAGCGGTGACCTTGATAAAACCCCTGGCCAGACCCGTGGAACTCCCGGTCAGAACAAACATCAACCTTACCGCAAGCCGGGGGGCCAAGGTCTGGGGCGCAATAACTATCGCGGTCACTGTGGCGCTTTATGTAATCTTCAGGTAAGGCGAAGATGGGACGATGTGACAGGCGCCCAGGTTTCTGCTAGAATTTAGACCCATCGTTTTATCCCTCCTAAGAATAAGGATTGATTTTAGATAACATCCCTATTCTAAATCGGAAAGGGGCAACTGCATTGTTTGGGTTAAAACATAAGGAGTTTCGGGCACTGGTTAAAAGAGAATCAGGGTCGAATTTTCAGCGAGGTTTAACAAGAGAAGAATGAAAAAAATTCTCAGGACGCGGGCGAGGGGGGAGTGATCCAGCGTGGCGTCTTGAAGCCGTTCTGTTTTGCGGCCTCTGGCGGATAGGCCTCTATAACCTCGTAGTTGTCCGGATTCTCCAGCAGGGTTTTTACCAACTTGAGGTTAAGTGTATGTCCGGACCGGAATCCGATGAATCTTCCGATGACCGGTCCTCCGAGCAACATGAGGTCTCCGAGCGTGTCCAGGATTTTATGGCGCACGAACTCGTCGTGGTAGTGCATCAGCCCAGGGTTCAAAATGCTCTGCTTTCCGATGATGATCGCGTTTTCAAGCGAGCCGCCTTTTGCGAGTCCGTTCTTGCGAAGCCAATCCAGCTCATGGAGGAATCCAAAGGTTCGGGCCGGAGCGATTTCCTTCTCGAAATCGGATTCGGAGAAATTGAACTCGTAACTCTGATAGCTGAGCAGGGGATGGTCATAGGAGATGGTGCACTTTATGCGAAGTTCTTCCGCAGGATGCAACTCTGCAAACTTGCCGTCTTCCTTTACCGCCACGGGCCGGCGAATGAGAATGAACCGCTTGAATCTCTTCTGCCTCTTTACCCCGACTCTGTGAAGACCACTGATGTATCCCTGGGCACTGCCGTCCAGGATAGGAACCTCCGGGCCATCCACCTCCACTCGCGCATTATCAATCCCAAGCCCGTAAAACGCGGCCATGAGATGTTCCACCGTGCCAATGCTTATGCCGTTTATGCCCAATGTGGATGCATTGAGCGTCTTCCTGATATTCTCAACATGCGCAGGGATTTCCACCAGCTTGTTCAAATCGGACCGGATAAACCTGATCCCGCTCTCAACCTCCGCAGGCTGAATGGTTATCTTTACATCTTTTCCACAATGAAGCCCAACCCCTTGAATCTCCACAGGGGCCTTTATGGTTCTTTGTTCATGCATCTGCTTGATTTTCCTAAATTTTATGTCTAATTAAGCAAAATTTATGCCCGATTCCAGAAATCAGGCTGTAAAAACTGACGCAAAAGCAGGATCATGGCCAAAAAAGCCAATAAATACAATTAGATATAAAACTCGCCGCATCAGGTAACCGGGCTTTTAATTCGCCTTTATCTTATCGGATTATTTAATTAAATTGTGGCAAGATTGACATAAAACCCGGATGTGTGTTGTAAAAATGCTACAGGATTAGCTGTTGGTTATATCATCTTGCCGTGGATTGACGCCATTCCAATCTCCATCTGGACTGCACTGATTTCCCCTCTCCCCGGACAACCCTATTTGTAACTCAAAATCTTGGGGAATGGGGGCTGTTAAAAAACTATTAACCCTCCCCCTGGATGGGAAAGCCTCGTGTTTGGCCCTTTTAATATAGGCTGAGCGGGGCCTCCTTTTCAAAT
>CAZOMR010000171.1:0-7465 GCA_964580655.1 uncultured bacterium | reverse complement strand
AGAGACCCTAAACATCCTCCTAAGAGGTGTTTACCATGTGTTGAACCTGTACAAGGGCTTGTCCTTTTTATGAAATTGCGCTAGAATTCGCAAGGAGGATTAACTCATGGCAGACCTGGAGAGACTCAAATCGCTTCGGCCCGAAAATGTGCTGAAAAAGATCGGGAATTCCAGCCCTGTCCTTCTCGTTAACTCCCGGCCCGTGTTCCAGGCATTGTGCGATGAAAAGATTATCATCATGGCATGCAATATCCGGATAAAGCATGTCATCCCCGGGATAATGAAGGCCGCGGATGAGCTTGATGCCATAGTCGCGTTTGAGCTTGCCAAGTCCGAGGGCGATGTAGACGGAGGTTACACCGGCCAGACCCCGGAGATATTTGTAAACACTATTTTAGAATACGCACAGGCCCTGAACTATCGCCTTCCATTTATCATCCACGGGGACCACATAACGGTAAAGGATACCTCGGAGAAAGCCATTGAGAGCGCGCGCCTTCTGATCGCCGCGGAGATGAAGGCCGGGTATTCAAGCTACGCTATTGATGCAAGCCATAATGAAGACCAGGATAACATACGGATCACTATTGAGCTTGCGAAACCGATCATGGACGCAGGCCTGGGACTTGAGGCCGAGGTGGGCGAAATAAAGCTGATCAAGGAAGGCGGGGCTCTTACCACGGTGGATGAAGCCCTGACCTTCATACAGGGTCTCAAGGATATGGATGTGCACCCTGTACTGCTTGCCACAAATAACGGCTCAAAGCACGGCAACTACGCTCCTGGAGAAGAGGTGTATATAGACCTCAAGCGCACCGGCGAGATATACGAGGCGATCAAGGGCTTCGGGGTATCTATTGCCCAGCATGGCATCACCGGCACTCCCCTGCACATGGTGGGCCGGTTCGCTGAATACGGCATCCGCAAGGGCAATGTGGGAACTCTCTGGCAGAATATAGCGTACAAGGGGCTTCCGCCCGCGCTCTTGCAGAGCATGAAGGACTGGGCCGAAAAAGAGAGCAAGGACATCAAGTTCGCAAATAAGGTCTTCAAGTCAGAGATTGACTCGATCCCCGAATCCGCGAGGAAGAGGATCGAGGATATGGCATATCATGAGGCAAGAGAATTCATCAAGGCCTTTCGCGGCGAGGGATCGGCAAGAAGGCTCTTGGAAAAAATCTCTTGAATGAATTCTAAAGAGGGGCACCGGCCATGCGTGTAATCGGTGGCAGGCTCGGAGGTCGGCGACTCAAGGGTGTGTCGAGAAAAAAAATCCGGCCTACCTCGGATCGGGTAAAAACAGCGATCTTTAACATCCTGCCGCGCGATCTTTCCGGAGCGCGGGTGCTTGATCTGTTCGCAGGTAGCGGCTCCCTCGGGATAGAGGCATTGAGCCGAGGCGCAAAACAAGCCGTGTTTGTTGATCAGAGCAGGGAATCATTCCGCCTGATAAAGGATAACCTGCGTGAACTGGGACTCCTGAAGCAGGGAAGGCTCTTGAATAAGAGGGCTGGCCCGGGGATGAAAGAGCTTGCTTCCGAGCAAGCCCGCTTTGACCTTGTCTTCATGGACCCGCCTTATAATGGAGCATTAGCGGATAAAACACTTGCCCTGCTAGAAAGCTCCGATGTTCTCGAATCCGCAGGGATTGTGGTCGTTGAGCATGGCAGGGATGAAAAGATTGTCAAGGCATATCACGGGTTGTTACTCAAGGACCAAAGGCGATACGGTGATACCATGGTGTCCTTTTTTGAGACCACGGAAAAAAAGGCGGAGAAAGACATGAATTCGGAAAAAGATGTAGAAGGAGGGCAAGAGGTTGTTTAAGAAAATTGCGGTGTATCCGGGGAGTTTTGATCCCCCGACCGAAGGGCATCTGAACCTGGTCAAGCGGGGCGTGGACATCTTTGACGAGGTGATAGTCGCGGTAGCAGAGAGCACGAGCAAGCACTATGCCTTCTCCACAGCGGAACGAGTGGCTATCTGGAAGAAGTTACTCAAGCATGTTCCGCGGGTAAAGGTGGATACATTCTCAGGCCTGCTTGTGAATTATGTGGAGAACCGCGGAGCCAAGGTGATAATGCGTGGGTTAAGAAATGTCACGGATTTCGAATATGAGATACAGATGGCCACCACCAACCGCAATCTGAACTCCCGGCTGGAAACCGTGTTCATCATGACAGAAGGCGAGTACTCGCACTTGAGTTCCAGCCTGATCAAGGAGATAGTGATCCTCGGAGGCTCGGCCAAGGGCATGGTCCCGCCACTGGTCGAGCGCGAGCTACGCAAGAAACTGGGCGTACATATCAACACTTCCAGGAAATCCGGTTCGGGCGGAAGAGCTGTTCGTAAAAAGAAAGGAGTAAAGAAATGAAACTGGCTCGACGAGTGTCCAGGGTGAAGCCTTCTCCCACCTTGGCAGTTTCGGCCAAGGCCAAGGCCATGAAGGCGAAGGGAATTGATGTAATCGGGTTCGGCGCTGGCGAGCCGGACTTTGATACCCCCGAACACATCAAGCAAGCCGCAGTGAATGCCCTTCAGCAGGGGTTCACCAAATACACACCGGCGAGCGGCATTGATGAACTCAAGGACGCGATCATTGAAAAGTTGAAGCGCGAAAACAACCTCAAATACGAGCGCAAGCAGATACTTGTCTCTTGCGGGGCCAAGCATTCGCTTTATAATCTCTACCAGGCAGTGCTCAATCCCGGGGACGAGGTGCTGATCCCTGCTCCATACTGGGTCTCATTCCCTGATATGGCGATCCTGGCCGGAGCAAAGCCGGTTATCATCAACACCACTGAAAAAAACGGATTCAAGATCACGCCGGCACAGCTCAGGGCCAAACTCTCTACGAAAACCAGGCTGGTCATCTTGAACTCACCATCCAACCCCACTGGCTCGGCCTATAATAAAAAGGAGCTTGAGGCTCTTGCCAAAGTCCTGGAGAAACGCGACCTCTTTATCGCAACGGATGAGATATACGAAAAAATCATCTACGACGGGTTCAAGTTTTACTCCATAGCTTCTCTGAACAAAAAGCTTCGAGAGAAGATCATCGTTGTCAACGGAGTGAGCAAGACCTATTCAATGACCGGGTGGCGCATAGGCTATGCCGCGGGCCCGGCCGATGTCATCGCCGCGATGAGCAACATCCAGAGCCAGAGCACATCCAACCCCACATCATTTGCACAAAAGGGCGCGCTGGAAGCAATGACCGGACCACAAAAGAATGTCGAGAGAATGGTCGCGGAATTCAAGCGCCGCCGCGATTATGTGATAAAGACCATGAGGGCTATGCCGAGCGTGACATGCTATAAACCTCAAGGAGCATTCTACGTGTTCCCGGATTTCTCGGCCCACCTGGGACGGAGGTTCCGGGGCAAGGCCATCAAGAACTCCGTGGAGTTCTGCCAGTTCCTGCTTAATGAGGTGAAGGTGGCCGCGGTCCCAGGAAGCGCTTTCGGTGCCGAGGGATACCTCAGAATCAGTTACGCCACCTCCATGAAGAACCTGAAAGAGGGACTCCGCAGAATCACCCATGCTCTCAGCATCCTGGACTGATCGGATCAGGCTGAACCTGCGCCAGGCCATGATAGAAGAAGAGGTAGAGGCTGACCGGGACCTCAAGTCCTTCTGGAAAAAATAAGGAAGAGCAGGGCCGCGCAAAGATAAAGCACTCCCGCGGCGTCAAACAGGGCGCGAATTCCGGTATCTGGTGCGAGGACCGAGAAGAGGGCCACGGCCAGTGCTGAAAAGCTTCCGTTTATCGCATACATCAAGGCCGCACTTCTTTCGCCCCACTTTGTCTTGGCGCGCGCAAGACCCTGGGGGAAAGGAAATCCCAGCACGAAGCTCAGGGGCGCAAGCAGGATCACGGAAAAGCCGAGACGCAGACCAAAGGAAGGCCGGATAAAAATATCCAGCAGATCATCGAGCGCCAAGGCATAAGCCAGGATGATCGCACAAACCAGAAACACCGCAAGCTTGTGCCATCGCGGACTTATCCTTCCGCTTACCTCGCTACCTATGCCGGAAAAGATAAGAAAGGTCGTAATCACCACGCCCATTGCATAGATGGGGCTTCCGAGAAAGAGGTTAAAGCGCTGGATCATGGTTGTCTGGAGCAACATGTATCCGAGAGCGATCATGGCGAAGAAAAGCGAGAATCCATGGAATCCGGGTTTCAGTAGAAGCCTGTCTTTTGCGAGAATAAAGAATAACGGAATAAAAATAAAAATGGTGATGGTTGCCAGAAAGAGGTTAAAGAAATTTCTGATCAAAGATCGCGACCGATCAAACAGGTAGAAGAAAGGCTTGTCATCGGTGATGGGAGAGATGTCGAAAGCCTGTGCAGAAAGGTAGGCCCCAAGATCGGGCGCGTGGATCATCTCGGAAAAAGGGTTGCCAGATATTATCCGAAGCGGGGAGTGAAATACCTGAAAGGGTTGCTGGACACTTGCCTCCATCTTTGCGACCTCGGTCTCGGTGAATGGACTGCGCTTGATCAGCAAGTAACCGTAATACTCGTCGGGCCGGCCCTCGATCCCGGCAAAAAATAGATGGCTGGCCGGAGCAGGGATGCCCTGGTCGCGCAACATCTGGAGACCGGTGCTCGCGATCCGGAAGAGGTCTTTGTTCCAGCTAGCTCCCCGGACATACTTGTGCACGGCAATGATGCCGTTCGGGGCGAGATGCTGGAAATAGTCAACGAAGGCTTCTTTGGTATACAGATAGTTTTCCATGAAGATGTCCGAATGGATGAAAGGAACATAAAGGTCCGCGAACGCCAGGTGAATGAGATCGAATTTTTCTTTGCTAAGCCGCAGGTAGGTGCGGCCGTCCATGACCTTGATCTCGGCCTGGCCATACACATCCTCGCTTGGCTCGCGCAAAGGCCCTTGCATCAGGCGGACCACTCCCGGATTGATCTCCACGGCCACGATCCGTCTGGCCCTGTTATATGTGGCCTTGGCTATGTCCACTCCGCCGCCCGGTCCGATGAGAAGCACACTTGGCCGCTCAAGCAGGTTGTAAGGAGGAAGGGCTGCAAACAGGCTCTTGCGCGGAGACACCATAGACCATAGATGATCGTTGTAATATAGCTTGATCGAACAGGCCAGGGACTCTTCATACTCCCGACGGGCGCCGGGGTCGGAGATGTCAGAAAGCCCGTTCTCGAAGTAACGGGTGCTGACATCATATTCAGGGGCCTCGATAGCGTCCACCCGCGCGATCATGTTCCGCTCGGATGCTAAGACCCGAGTGCCCGGTTCGTGGAAAACCCTGAACCCGAAGCTCAAGGCATCATCCTCCCTGGCCGCGGGAACGCGCGAAGGGGGGATGAGCCGAATGAGGTCTATTCTTGCAAAGGCCAGGTTGAATACCAGCAGACCCAGGGTAACCAGGAAAAGAAGCCGCGGAACCCAGCGACCCCGGGCGGTCGGATGCATGGCAATAAGCCCTGCCGCCCCAAGTGCCACCAAGGCGCAGAGAAGCACGCAGTTTTCCTCGCCAAACCTCGGCTCAAGCCAGAACACCATCAAGGCCCCTATACCTGAGCCGAGAAGATTGAGAAAGTATACACGCGAGGACCGGGCACGGACAAAGGCCAGGGACAAAAAAAGGCTTGCGGCAGTAAACGGCAAGGCCGTGCAAACCACCAAAAGCGGATACCATGGAACCCATACTGCAAAAGCGAAAGCGGCCGGGATCGAAAGACCCAACGCAGAAAGTGAAGCCCGGGCAATGCTGTCACTATAAGGGCTTTCTGCCACAAGGTAAAAAAGAATGCCGCCAACACCAATGCCTAGCATGGCAATGGCAATGATGGTCGTTACTGCTTTTCTCTCCGGCAGAAACAGGAGCACCTGGGGAAAGACCAGCTCAAAGGCCAGCATGACCATGGACACGACCAGCACAACTAAGGACAGCCTCCCGCTTGTGAAACTATTCATCACTCCCAGACCTTTTCCAGTTTGCCTGGCGGAAAAATTCTTTCAAGATAAAAGCGGCCAAATTTTTCCGGAAGGCTAAGTGCTAAAACAGCCAGAATTATCCGCGGCGATCTCGGCCTGAGACCAAGGAACTTGAGACAGTGTGTGCGGGCATTCCTCCGATCCCCTTCAAGATAAAGCGCCCAGGCCGCCACACGATGGCTCAAGATAATGGCCGGCTTGAGCTCGGAACGCAAAACAGGAGAGCGACGAAAGCTCCGATATTCCACATCAATGGCCTGGAGAATGTAGCGAAGACGGTCTCCGGCAAGGCTGTCAGCAAACACCCGCTTGATCACAAGAGGCTCGGACACATACCCGAATTCCACCCCGGCCTCAAGCATGCGCAAGAACAGGTCCACATCCTCGTGCACTAGCAGGTCCTCCGGAAACAGGCCCACCATATCCAGCACATCCCTTCGCACAAGAACATGGGAGGTGATAATGGGCGTCTTCATGATCCGAGAGACCGCGGCCTCTCCATAAGGGGGTTTCCTCTTACGGTAAAAGGTTGCATCCGGGTCCAGGTCGGAAACAGGCTTCGTGCCAGCCACCACCCAGCCGTCGCAATGTACAAGACCAGCCTCCGGATGCTCGTCCATAAAAGCTACCTGAAGCTCGAGCTTGTCCTTTAACCACAAGTCATCAGAATCTATGAACGCGATCAACTCGCCGCTTGAGCGCTCGATAGCCCGGTTCCTGGCCCCGGCCGGGCCTTGATTCTCCTGGCGGAGAACCTCGGCACGGTCTGAAAATCCGGACAGCTCCTCCGGAGTCTCATCAGTGGACCCGTCATCAACAATGATCAGCTCGAAATCACGATACCTCTGATCGAGAACGCTATGAATCGCCTCGGAAACTAAATCAGAGCGATTATAAACAGGCAGGATCGCACTTACACGCGGCATCTATTATCCTGAACTAAGGTTTTAAAAAGTCCAATTATCTCGACACCCGAGTAAACTCTCTTGCTCTCCATATCACCGCTTTAAAAGAGGGGTAGGATGGTTTTAACTTTAGAGGTAAACGTCTAGCTTCAATTCTTCAAAGTGTATGGACATGATAAAAGATTTCACGTTATTTAATCAACCTAAACTGTGAAATATCAATACTATTTGCTTTATATCTCAATGTTATTTCTTCTTCTTTAAATACTATCCAAATATCTATTCTGTCTTGCCCATATGCACTTTTATCTTTAATTACCTTTTGAACCTCTTTAAGGGGCACCAATGGCACCCCATTTCTTGATACTAATAGATAACCATTACCTTTTTCTAAAGAATCAATGAAACTTCCAGGTTTACGTCCTCTGAAAGTAATTTGCCAACCTTTTGGCTTTTTACTTCCTGATTTAATAAAAACTTTATCTCCATCAATTGTCCTGGTTCAGCGGGAATTGGAGTACCCCCGCTTTTTTAAGTGAGTACGGTGATGGTACTCACGCCCTTGTTTCCGCCCTTCGGGCG
>CAZOMR010000170.1:0-7469 GCA_964580655.1 uncultured bacterium | reverse complement strand
TTTTTACGAAAGCATCAACCTTAAACTTCTTTATCTTCCAGTCCGGCCTTTTGGTATGCGGCCTGTTTTTGTGCAATATGATCGAAGCTCCCTGCCTGTCACTTTCTCTATTTCCCTGCCCAGCTCAATGTATGCGGAGATGTCAATCCCGGTCTCGATCCCCATCTCGTCAAGCATCACCGCGAGGTCCTCGCCCCGCACATTGCCGGTGATGTCCGAGGGGGTATAAAGCGATCCGGTTCCAGGAACCGGAACCCCGTCCACAATGCTTGCTGGCTGACCGCCTAGTCCCCCCATGCCACAGTCAAAGAATGTCACGCCTGCCTGGAGCGCGGCCAGGCAGTTGGCCAGGCCCCAGCCGCGTGATTCATGAAAGTGGGCGCAAACGGCTACATCCTTGTGCCTTTTCATGATCATGGAATAAAAATCAAACACCCTGTCCGGCGTGCCCTCTCCGGTAGTGTCCCCGAAGTTAAGCTCATCCACGCCAAGCTCACGGAACCTGTCCGCAAACTCAATCGCTAATTCCATCTTGACCGGACCTTCTATCGGACAGCCAAAGGTCGTCCCTATTGTCCCTATAACCTCAAGTCCAGCATCCCTGGCCCTCTTGATGAGCCGAGCCGCCTCCTTCCATGAATCATTCCTGCTCTTGCCGCCATTTCTCTTATTGTGGCTCTCGCTGGTTGAGATCATGTAAAGCACCATGTCCGGGCCGAACCCCTTTTCCTTGCTCGCAAGCGCCCGGTCCAGGGCTCGCTCATTCATTGTCAGGCAGTCATACTTGATCCCTTCCTTGCGCTTGATCCCCTTAAGCACTTCCTCTGCATCCCTGAACTGCGGCACATAAGCAGGATGAGCGAAACTGGTGGGCTCGAGATACTTGAATCCTGTCTCGGCCAGCCGATCGAGGAAATAGAGCTTGGTCTCGGTCGGGACAAAGAACTCCTCATGCTGAAGCCCGTCGCGAACCGCGACCTCACGAAGGGTTACCCCTCCGGGCAACTCTAAACCCATCTTTGCCTCTCCTTCAGCATTCTCGCCATATCTTAGAGCATTTTATTGCCGAGTCAATCAAGAGACGATGTGAAGCGGATGGTAAAGCCTGCTTCAATTTGCTAAAATAGTAAAAAATGGATTCATGGGAAGAAATAGTAGCCCTGGTGCGCCAGCCTGTGAGGTATCTTGCGGGCGAGGTCAACGCTGTAAACAAGGATATGGACAGGGCTGAGTTGAGGGTGGCGCTCGCCTTCCCGGATATCTACGAGATGGGCATGAGCCACCTTGGGATACAGATTCTCTATCATCTGCTCAATGGGGTTCCCGGTGTCGCGTGCGACAGGGCCTACGCGCCCTGGGTGGACATGGAAGAGATAATTCGTGCGAGAAAGATTCCGCTTTGCTCGCACGAGGCGCGCAAGCCGCTCAGGGATTTCGACATGCTCGGATTCTCATTGACACATGAGCTGTGCTTCACCAATGTAGCCAACATGCTTGAGATGGCCGGGATTCCGACTTTTGCCAGAGACCGCAAAGTAGGTGCATGGCCGCTGGTGATCGGGGGCGGGCCAGCCACAAGCAACCCGGAACCAATAGCGGAATTCTTTGACGCCTTCCTTTTCGGAGATGGCGAGGATGCGGTTGTTGAGATAGCAGAGGCCTTGAAGACCTGGAAGAGGTCCGGGCTCAGGCGCGATGATCTGATGGAATCTCTTTCCCAGATAGAGGGTGTTTATGTGCCGGAGTTTTTCCAGCCTGAATACAATGATGATGGAACCCTGGCCGAGATCAGAGCGCTGAGACCCGGGATAGAGAAGGTGCGCCGACGCATCGTGGCTGATCTGGACTCGGCTTATTTTCCTGCCGCACCGCTTTTGCCCACGGTGGAAGCGGTGCACGACCGGGTGATGGTAGAGATAGCGCGGGGGTGTATGAGGGGTTGCAGGTTCTGCCAGGCAGGGATCATCTATCGCCCCTACCGGGAGCGCACCCTGGAGATGGTGCAGGAGCTTGTGCGCAAGGGGCTTGAGTCAACCGGTTACGAGGAGTGCTCTCTGCTAAGCCTCAGTGCCGGGGATTACTCAGGGATAGAACCCCTGCTCATCCAATTGATGCACGAGCACTATCCGAGGAGGGTGGCGATCTCGCTTCCCAGTCTGCGCGTGGAGTCACTGAGCGATCCACTGATGTCAGCGATCAAGAAGGTGCGAAAGACCGGGTTCACATTAGCCCCGGAAGCGGCCACGGAGCGGCTCCGCCGCATCATCAACAAGCCCTTTACAGATAATGACTTGTTCGAGACCGTGGAGAGGATATTTGCCCAGGGATGGCGGACGATCAAGCTTTATTTCATGATAGGACTTCCCGGAGAGACTGAAGATGACCGTAATGCGATTATACCCCTGGTATATCAGATAAGGCAGATCGGAAAAAAATACTCCTCGCACATCCAGGTGAATGTGAGCATCAATGCCTTTGTTCCAAAATCTCACACACCGTTTCAATGGGAAGGGCAGATCAAGCCGTCAGCTCAGGCCGAGATTCAGCATACGCTCAAGCGGGAACTCCGTGGCGGACACCTCAAGATGAAGTGGCAGGATGCGCGGCTAAGCGCGCTTGAGGGTGTCTTCAGCAGGGGAGACCGAAGGCTGTTACCTGCATTGGTTGCGGCTCGTCACAGAGGATTGAGGTTTGAAGACTGGAGGGAACAGTTTGATCCAGAGGGCTGGAGGGGGGCTTTTCAGGATGCGGGAATCCAGCCGGAATTATATCTCCGTCAGCGCATGGAGAATGAGGTTTTGCCATGGGATCACCTGGATTCAGGTGTGAAAAGAGAATTTCTTGTTCGTGAAAGAGCCAGGGCGCAAAAGGAAGCCTTTACACCGGACTGCCAGACACTTTTTCAGGAGGGAAGGGGTTGCAAGGGTTTCTGTGGTGTGTGCGGCGGAGAGATCAAACCGAGAATCGGAAAGCCGCCTGAGGTGTCGCAAGAGGTGATAGAGGATTTCAAGAGATCACCCTTACAGCCGGAGATATTCTTCCGGTATCGCATCAGGTACCGCCGGTTCGGGCCAGCCAGGTTTTACGGCCACCTGGAGACAAACCGGGCACTGGTCCGGACCATGCGCCGGGCCCGTGTCCCGGTTCGATACAGCCAGGGGTTTCACCCTTTGCCCAAGATGGTTTTCGGGCCTGCGCCTCCGGTAGGAGTGGAGAGCGAGGCTGAGTATATTGAGATAGAGCTACTTTCCCACTGGTCGGTTGAGAGGGTAGGGGAGGCACTCAGGAAGGTGATGCCCCCTGGCCTGGAGGTTCAAGAGATTCATGAGATATCCTTGAAGACGCCTGCTATTACTGGTATAATAAGTATGTTTGAGTACAGGATTGAAGCGCCTGCTGGTGAGGGGAAAGAATTTTTTTCTGTTGAAAAGATTAAGAAATTCTTTGAAAAAGAAAGCTTTCCACTGTTACAGAAGCGGGAAAAGGGGGACCGGACAGTTGACCTGGAGAAGCTGGTTAAATTTTTGGAACCGGGACAGAATGGTGTTCTTCGGCTGGGCATCAGGGTGGTGCCTGGTCCGGGGGTCAAGCCGCAGGAGGTGCTAGCCGCGGTTTTCGACCTTGACGAAGACACGGTGAAGAAGCTCCGGATCATCCGGACTGCCGCTGTATTCAAGGCCGCAGGCGCGGTACGCTATCCGGGAAGCGCGACGCGGGTTCGGAAGAGCCTGAAAACGCGACCCCGGAAGAGCTATTAGTAGGCGAGAATGAGAACGATCTCCAACGCGATCTTAGTAAATGCCACTTACCAGGAAATCCGGGCCGCACTGGTGGAGAGCGGTATGCTGGCCGAATTTTACCTTGAGAGGCATCGGGATCGAGGTGTTGCGGGTAATATTTACAAGGGCAAAGTGATGAGAGTCCTGCCAGGGATGCAAGCGGCCTTTGTGGATGTGGGACTGGAGAGGGCCGCGTTTTTATATGTGACTGATGTTTACAGCAATTTCCGCGAGATGTTCCCGAATTTGGAAGACCACGAAGAATTAGACCTGGATAAAATCGAGGCTCGGGACCGTTCCAGGCACTTCACTGGTGACATCCAGATTGAAGACCTGATCAGGGAAGGCCAGGAAATACTGGTTCAGGTGGCCCGGGAGCCTATTGGCACTAAGGGGTCTCAGATAACCACGCATGTCTCCCTGCCGGGCAGGTATCTGGTTTATATGCCGACCATGCGCCATGTGGGTATAAGCCGCAGGATAGAGAATGAAAAAAAGCGAGCCCAGCTCCGACACCTTGTGGAAGAGTTAAGACCCGAGGGGGCTGGTGGTTTCATCGTGCGCACAGCCAGCGAGGACTCAACGGAGAAAGAACTGAGTGCGGATATGGATTACCTGCTCAAACTCTGGAATGACATCAAGGAGAGAACACGCCGCGCTTCCACACCGAGCATTGTCCACCAGGACCTCACTCTTGACCTCAAGGTCGTCCGAGACCTCTTAATTGACAGGGTAGAGAAGATAATAGTGGACTCGCGAGACCATTATGAAGAGATACTCAACTTTATTGATACATTCCTCCCTCGTCGCCGAGATGCAGTGGAGCTCTGGGAGGAAGATGCCCCGCTTTTTGAATATTTTGGCATGGAAATGGAGATCAGCCGCGCCATGGATCGCAAGGTCTGGCTCAAGTCCGGAGGATACATTGTGATTGACCAGACCGAGGCCCTTACCGCAATTGATGTCAATACCGGCAGATACGTGGGGAAAAGAAATTTTGAAGACACGATCCTCAAGACCAATCTTGAAGCGGTCAAGGAGATCGTGTATCAGCTTCGTCTGCGCAACATAGGCGGAATTATTATTATTGATTTTATTGACATGAGCGAGGAGCAAAATCGCGAAAGGGTAACCCAGAGCCTGACTGCCGCCTTGAAGCGGGACAAGGCCCGGTCCAGTATCTTGAAAATCTCAGAACTGGGTCTCGTGGAGATGACACGCAAACGCACCAGGGAGAACCTTAACCAGCTTCTTTGCGAGCCTTGTCCTTACTGCGAGGGCAAGGGTTACCTGAAAAGCAGGGAGACCGTGGCATCAGAGATATTCCGGGAAGTCCGTCAAAACAGCATAACGCTGAAAGGGCGACAGATTAATATCAGTGTTCATCCTGAGGTGGCGGAATTGCTTTTTGAAGAAGAGCAAGAGGGGATAGCACGCCTGGAGAGGGAGTTGGGAATCAAGGTCCAGATAATGGCTGATAACAATCTCCATCAGGAGCAGTTTGAAATCTCTTCAGTGTAAAAAGGAATTTTGAGATGCCAGCAGAATCAACGAAAAAGCTGGGAGACCTTCTAGTCAAGGCCGGACTGGTTGATGAGATGCAACTTCGCTCCGCACTGGGACATCAGCGTCGCTGGGGCGGAAAGCTGGGCAAGTGCCTGGTAGACCTTGGCTTTATTAGTGAAGAGGCCATGCTCAAGTTTCTGGGCGAGAATTTCAGAATGAATGCCGTGGACCTGACGCGATCACATATCGCTCCCAAGACCTTCAAGATGGTGCCGGAAGCAGTGGCCCGCAAATATGAGGTAGTGCCGGTTGTGATGAAGGAGGAACAAGGCAAGAAGACGATCATGCTCGCAATGTCAGACCCCTCTGATCTCCAGGCAGTGGACGAGATACAGTTCTTGACCAATGCGAGGGTGGAGCCTGTCCTGGCCACTGATTCTGCAATCCTTAAGGTGCTGGAGCATTATGGCAGTTATTCGCCAGAAATGGTGCAGGGATTCCCTGAAAAACCACCGCCTGCCATGGCCCCGGGTCCTTCTCCCACAAAGGCCGCGCCCCCCACTCCGGATCTCCCTTCAGGGGAAAAAGCTGAAGATATACTGACCCTGGATGAGGGAATTGATATTGAACCAGATGAGGAGATTGAGGTCATCCGGGGAGAGGTGACCATGTTGAAGACCAAGGTTGAGAGCCCCCCTGCTCCAGATACTCTCCGGGAAAAAGAGCCTAGCCGGGATGTGGAAGAAAAGCCAGGAATCGTTGAAAAAGTACGATTCGCTCCGCCGCATATCGGCTCCGCCACCGAGCGTACCCCCATGCCGCCACCGAGTGAGAAACAAGAAAAAGAATTCTTCGTTCCTCCGGATATAAATGCTCCAGTCCAGCCCTCGCCAGCCGGACCCGCACCCTTGGAAACGCCTTCACCCGAGGTCCAAGCGACCGATGAAGCGGCCAGCGTCCATGTTGAAAAAATGGAAATCGAATCAGGGCCATCATCGCCTTCGGAAGTTCATAGCACTTATGAGCCTCCAAAAGAGGACAAGGAATCGGGTCAAATAGAGATTCCCGATTATGAAGAAGGGGACTCAGAGATTCAATTAGCTGATGCCCATGAATTTATTCCCCAATTCGACCCGGACAAGGCCTCGGGATTCGGCCTGGCTGAAGATACTGGAGGGACGGTCCACCCTAAGCTCCTTGAAGACACCGATTTAGCGCGGGCCGAGGATCACCGTACAGAAGAGCCTGAAAAGGCTCCGACACCAAAGACAATATCGGAGCAGAAATTCACAAGCCCTTTAGAGGTCCCGGTTCAAGAAGAGCCTGAACCCAGCACTGTCTCACAAAAGCCGCAGGAAATGGAATGGGAACAGCTTCCGGAACTGGACCCCCCGTCTCTGGTCCAGCCTGAGGCGCCGCAGGATGAACCGGCAATTCAGCCGGAGCATACTGAGGATGCCTCGCCCACACCGACTCTGGAGGAAAAAGCCTTTGACACGGTTGAACCTTCTCCGATTGAGGATGTCGACACCTCTTCAATCTTCGATCAAGAACCGCCGTCCATTGATTTCTTGAAACCACAGAAAAAATCGGAATTCCTGATTCCGCCTCCTGAAGGCTTCGAGTCCGCACCCAAGGTGCGGCTTCCATTTGAGGAGCCGATCCCTGAAGTTGAATTCCAAGGCGATCTGGTTGATCGGCCGGACACCCCGGATTTTGCATCACTGCAGGAAAAAGAAATCCCGGATACTGGCCTCAGTGAGAATGAGATGTTCTTCAATGTCGAGCAAAAAGAGAGTGAAACACCTGAAAAGCAGGTCGAATCCGGTTCTCTGGAAGAAGTGCCAATCGGCCCGGAGCAAAGCAAGGAGTTTGCACTCGCGAAGCTTCGTCTTGAGGAACTCGAAGAGATGGGAGAGGGTTTCCTGGATGCGAACATAGTCAAGGCGCAGATGGAAAAAATACTTGTGCTTGAATCCGAAGTCAAGCACAAGGAATTTCAATTCGATGAGCTTCTCAACCTGATGATGAAAAAGGAATTAGGCGAGATCACCAGTGAGATTTTCATGAATGAGTTGACCCGGCTCAAGTTGAAGATAGAGGAGCAACGGAGAAAGAAACCAAGAAACCAGCGATTCCGCAAGCAATAGGTAATTCTTGTCATAACGCACCATAATCTCTAGA
>CAZOMR010000169.1:0-7475 GCA_964580655.1 uncultured bacterium | reverse complement strand
CCTTTCAGCCAGCCACCTTATTCATCATCAAGGGGATGGTTTGCGGAATCGCTGGCCAGGTATAATAAAACTTGCACAGATTTTTGAAAAGAGGTAGAATATATTAAAGCGGAAGAGATAGCGGTAAAATGCGGAAGCGGATAATGCGGGTGTGTGTCTTGTTTCTGGTCTTTGCGGCCACGGTTCCTTGCGCAAGCGCGGATGAAGGGGAAAAGTTGTATCGCAAGGCCGCGGATCATTATTATTCCTTCATAAAGTCCCCCAACGAAAAGGCCTTCCATTCAAACTGGGATATGCTCATCCGTGAATTCCAGAAGGTGGCCGAGGAATATCCTGAAAGCCACAAGGCCGATGATGCATGGTATATGGTGGGCAAGCTCTCCATGGACTGCTACCGCCTTTCAGGTAATCGGGCTGATCTTGAATCCGCTCTTAATGCCTTTGCCATACTGGCGGAGAGGTATCCCGAGAGCACACTGGCCGACGACGCGGGATATTCTCGTGGCGAAATTTACCTCAAGCTGGGAAACATCCAAAGAGCGCGCCGCGAGTATGAACTTGTCGTCAGGAAATACCGCCGCTCTGATATGGTCCGAAAGGCTCACAGCCGCCTTTCGGAGATTGACTCGGGCAAGTATGCATCCAAACAGAAATCTGGAGAGGCCGAAGCAGAGCCGTCTCCCCCCTTAAAAGAGCTCACGGTTACGGACAATGTTAAATCCAGCACTGAGAAAAAGCTGACCGAGACCAGGCCTGAGCCAGGTTCCGGTCATCCAGAGCCCTCGGAGAAACCATCCGGCAAGGCTCAGGTCCGGCGCCTTCGTTATTATTCAGGCCCGGACTATACGCGCGTGGTCATTGACCTGGACCAGAACCTGGACTTTCTACCCCCTCATCTCCTGCGAAAAGACCCATCAATCGGCGCTCCTCCACGGCTCTATGTTGACTTCCCCGGTGCGATCCTGGGCCAGGAGATAAAGGCCGAGACCCGGAGAAAAGATGCATACTATGAACTGCCCATCAGCGACGGACTCCTGCGCAGGGCCAGGGTCGGTCAGTTTCAAGAGGATGTGGTGCGCGTCGTGCTCGACATCGAGCGGATTGACCGCTATCACTTTTTCACCCTCCCGGGAGAGGCTGGATCACAGCGCTTTGTGATAGATGTATTCGGGAGTCCGCTAAAATCCCGGACTCAGGGGAAAACCCCTGGCGTAGTAGCCTCTCCTAAACCCACAGCGCCGAAGGGGCCGGTCTCCGTGTCTCCTCCATTGCGCTCTCAAACAAGGCCCGCAAGGAAAAAAGCCTGGATCATCGTGGTTGATCCAGGGCACGGCGGAAAGGACCCAGGCGCGGTCGGCCAGCATAACATCAGGGAGAAAGATATTGCACTGAGGATTTCCCTGAAATTGAAGCGGGAACTGGAAAAGCAGATTCCAGGGGTAAAGGTGATCCTTACCCGCTCTCGCGATGAATATCTAACCCTGGTCGAGCGAACAGCCAAGGCCAATGCCGCGGATGCCGACCTCTTTCTATCCATCCACTGCAACGCCAGTCCAAATCGCAAGGCCTACGGCATTGAAACTTATTACCTGGATAACACCACGGACCGCGCCGCACTCAAGCTCGCCGCAAGGGAAAACTTCGTATCCGAGCAAGCCATAGCCGATGACAGGGACTTAACCAACCAGATACTCGCTGATCTACTTACCAACAGCAAGGTGGAGGGGTCTATCCCTCTTGCGGGTTACATCCAGGAGTCGCTCATCAAGGACCTGAGTAAAAAATACTCATCCATTAATGATCTCGGAGTGAAAAAGGCTCCGTTCTGGGTCCTCACCGGCGCCACCATGCCGTGTGTGTTGATCGAGACCAGTTTTATATCTCACCAGAGGGAGGAGAAGCGTCTTGCTTCCAACTCCTATCAGGAAGCTCTGGCAATGGCCATTGCCAGGGGCACGAAGAGCTATCTCAAGGAATCCCCGCCATTCTCACTTGCGGCGCAGTAAGCTTTAGCCGCGTCTGGCCTTCAAGCCGTGATTGTCCTATAATTAAAAAAACCAGACAGGAGTTGAGCATTGATTCCTCTCATCGCCATCATTGGTCGTCCCAATGTGGGTAAGTCCACGCTCTTCAACCGCATACTCGGAAAGAGAAAGGCGCTTGTGGATGACGAGCCAGGAGTGACCAGGGACCACATATACGGCCAACTGGTATTTCGCGGCCAGCTCTATCACCTGCTGGATACCGGCGGGTTCGAGCCTGATCCAGAGGGTGACCTGCTCCGCCAGATGCGCGACCAGACCGAACTCGCTATCGCACAAGCCGAGGCCGTCATATTCCTGCTTGACGGCAAGGAAGGCCTGGTCCATTCTGACGAGGAAGTCGCAATAGCCCTCCGTAAACAAAACAAGCCGGTATTCTTCGCGGTCAACAAGATTGATACCCCAGGGCATGAGGGGCGCCTCGCTGATTTCTATCGCATCGGGGTCAAGCGCCTGTTCCCTTTATCCGCGGAGCACGGCCTGGGGATAGAGTACCTCCTGGAGGCCATCCAGGCTGAGCTTCCCGGAGAACCGATCGAGGAAGAGAAAAAATCCGGGCCCCAGGTTCCCAGGATAGCGGTGGTAGGCCGGCCCAACACCGGCAAGTCCACCCTGATCAACAGGGTCCTCGGCAAAGAACGACACCTCGTTCACGAGGCCCCGGGAACTACCCGCGACTCAGTGGACAGCCTGGTCAAGTTCCAGGGCAAGACCTACCTCTTCATTGATACCGCCGGGATCAGGAAAAGGGGAAAGGTCAACAAGAAACTCGAGAAGCTCTCCGTGATAATGGCTTTGAAAAGCCTTGAGCGATGCGAACTGGCGCTTCTTCTTCTCGATGCTCACGAAGGCGCAACCGAACAGGACGCAAGGATCGCAGGGCTCATCCATGAACGCGGCCGGGCAAGCATTGTCCTGCTCAACAAGTGGGACATCATCGCAGAAGACCCGGAGAAACAGGACCACATGAAAAGTTCCCTTGAACGCCGACTGCCTCATCTCTCCTACACTCCCGAAATTGCCATCTCTGCCAAAACCGGCATGGGATTGAAAAACCTGGCACCAGCCATGGACCGGGTCCTTGATGCCTACTCCCGGCGCATCACTACAGGCGAGCTTAACCGATTTCTCGAAGAACTGATACAAAGGCACTCCCCCCCGAGCTATAAGGGAAAGCAGATCAAGCTATACTATGTAACCCAGGCCTCAATCCGGCCTCCGACTTTTATCTTTTCGGTTAATCGGCCTGAAGGGGTCAAGAAATCCTTCCGCCGATACATCGCAAATCAATTGCAGAAAACCTATGAATTCGAAGGTACACCGCTCCGCATAGTCTTCCGGTCACATCGGGAAAGTAGAAAGGGATTAAAAACAAAACAATGACTCACTTGCCATTCAAATTGAATTGAATTAGAATTCTGGAGAAATCATGGGAGGTGCATTATGAAAAGGGCGCTGATTATTATGGCTGTTGTCCTGGCTTTTTCAGGCATGGCCTGGGCCAAGGAGCCACAAGCTGGGACCGAGGCTGTGGGGACCTCGCCCAGGGACTGGGGTCTGGAGTTTCAGCGTGGAGCGGTCAAGCTGGGCTTGTGGTCCGCGAGTTTCCACGGAGACATCAAGTTTGTCAAAGAAGTAAAAATAGATTCAAAAAAGGAGAGAATCGGAGAGACGCTTGACCTTGTGGACGACCTTGAACTAGAGAATCCCGAGAACCTCTTTAATGTAGAATTAGAGGTCAAGGCCACGCGGCGCAACCGGTTCCAGGCATCTTATTTTCAGGCAGAGTATAAAGGGAGTATAGATGAGCTTCCGGATGAAGAGGAAGATGCTTTTGAATTCGCAGGAGAGAAGTTCGAGTTGGATATTGATACCACGGTTATAATGAGCCGTATTCATTTCGGATACGAGTTTCTGCCCCTGGTTACTCCGCGCGGAGACCTGGGCCTCATGCTGGGGGTTGACTACTGCGGCCTGGGCTTCCGGATTGAAGGAACCCTGACTGAACCAGAGGAGCATGAAGAAAAAGAAGAGGTGTTCCAGGCTCTGCCCATTCCAGTGGCAGGTGTCCATGGCCGGTATACCATAGGCTATGGGTTCGGCGTTTACGGAGGGATTAACGGCATAGGCTTTGATGTAATGGATGTCAGTGCATCCTACAGCGACATTGAGGCCGGGCTTACCTTCAAATACAAGCGCGTTTACGCCTCGGCTGGATACCGGAGTCTCAACTGGCACCTGGCAATAGGCGAGGATAAAAAGGATGAGGATTACGGTGGCCTGAGCCTCATTCAAGACGGGGTCCTGGTTAATGTGGGCGTCAACTTCTAGGCGCCCGGTTTTTTGATTCCAGGTATCGCCTCGCCTCGCGGGCCAGGATCAATTCCTCATTTGTGGGAACGACCATTATCGTAACAGGCGAGTCCGGAGGCGAGATAACCGCCTCGTGGGCCTGGTTGCGGGAAGGCTCGATCCGGATGCCCATAAACTCAAGTCCTTTGCAGACCTCGATGCGCAGATCAGCATCATGCTCCCCGATACCCCCGGTGAAGCAGAGAACATCCAGACCACAAAGAACAGCCACATAGGCTCCGATGTATTTCCGAATCCCGTAAACAAACGCATCCACTGCCAGCCGGGCCCTCCTGTTTCCCCCTTTAATCGCATCGCGCAATTCCCGCATGTCACCGCTTATGCCTGATATGCCGAAAAGCCCGCCTTTCGTGCAAAGAACATCAATAAGCTTATCCGGGCCCAGACCCTCCTCGCGCATGAGAAGAGGAAAGGCAAAGGCATCCAGGTCTCCAGAGCGGGTCCCATGAATTAGTCCTGACTGGGGAGAAAGGCCCATGCTCGTGTCCACGGATTTTCCGTCCCGGATCGCGCAGATAGAGGATGATCCCCCGAGGTGACAGTTGATGATCTTAAGCCCGTGAGCCGGTCTGCCAATTAATTCCGGCACAGTCTCCGCGATATACCGGTGGCTCGCGCCGTGGTACCCGTAGCCTCGGAGAAAGTGCCTCTCTGTCCATTCATAGGGAATGCCGTAAGTCCGGGCATGCTCCGGGATGCTCGAGTGAAATGTCGGCTCGAAAAGACCGAGGCAGGGTATCCCGGGAAACCGCTTTTGAAAAATACGAACAGCCTCTATGTAAGGCGGGTTGTGCATAGGCGCCAGGATGTTCGAGGCATCCATCCGGGAAAGCACATCCTCATCAAGGGGGATCGCGGATTCAAGGTCAAGGCCTCGCAGAGCAACAGGCTTGAAAGCGAATGCGCTGATGTCCGAGAGGTCATTGAGGGAGCCGGTTTGAGGATCAGTGATCAGCTTGATCGCAAGCTCTATTGCGGCCTGAAAATCCGGAAGGGACCGCGACTCACCCCTCAGCACCTCTTTTTCATATACCCGGTGCGTTGCAATGCCGTCGTCTTTGCCCACCCGCTCAAGGTAACCCTGTGCCAGGACCCGCTCCTCCGGCATCTCGTAAAGCTTATACTTAAGGCTCGTGGTGCCAACATTTACCGCCAGTATCTTCATATCGGGATTCCTTTCTTGCCACCCACCGTTCCCCGGGCAAGGCTTTTACACTCTGGAGAGCTTCTTTGGATCCATGCCCGTTATTATAGTCCATCATGCAGAACGGATAAAATATCCATTAGAGAACAGGGAAATGTTGACCTCGGATAGCTATTTGGCTAGGATGGAATGGAATTGGCTCTAAAGGAAAACCGGTCCGGGCGCTCGCGAGCATGGTCAAGCGCGTTTTTGGCCTTGCTCATCGCGTGCGCTTTTTATCTTGCGGCCATCAACTTGTGGGCCCCTCCGAGGGAACTGATCATCATGCTCGGATTTCTTGTCTTCTTCGTTATACCCGGCTGGCTTCTGGGCCGTCTCGTCTTTCCAGCAACCGGCTTTGACATCCTGGAGAGGTATCCTCTTTCAATAATCCTAAGCCTCGGTGTGTGGGCATTCCCCGGTTTGATCGCTTTTTACCTTGAAATGCAACTCAAGCATGTGCTTATCCTTTATCTCGCTCTCATCATAATTCTGATTCTCGCGGTTATATTATTCGGTGCCAGAGATAAGATGGTCAGCGAGAAAGACGCGGAACCGAAAAGCAAGGCCTTTTTCATAGCGGCCCTCATATCAGCCCTCTCTCTTTCAGTCATCGCATATTTTCTCCAGGCACAGCGCGGCTTCGGCCTGGACTGGGATTTCTTCAACTACATCTCGCAGGTGCGCAAGCTTGCGGAATGCGGCCTTGCAACGAACGCGCATTTCGCATATAAGGGCGCGCCCATTGACCCTATTCACTCCTACAATATCTGGGCATTGAACTGGGCTATTATCGCGCATTTCGGACGGGTGGACGCGATTGAGCTTTACCTCAATTCCTCATTCCTCACTGTTCCAGCGGCTGTGCTTGCCTTTTATAGCCTGGCGAAAAAAATCCTCGCACCGGGCCCTGCCCTTGCGGCATTTCTTTTGTTTGTCTCATATCATGTGATCTACAGCGGACTATATTTCCTAAGCACCACCACTTTTTATCCTGCGGACAGCATGTGGCTTATTGCATTCCCGGCCGCAGTGTCCCTCCTCATTCAATTCATCAACAATGGCCGGGCCAAAACAGCGGTAATTCTTGCACTCTCCGTGCTCGGAATCTCCATGGTCCATGTGCTCTGGGGCCTGGCCTTCTACCTTACTGCGGCTTTATTTCTCATCGCCTACCTGGCCCAGCGCGGGGACCTCCTGGGGTTCATCAAAAAAGCCGGACGCGAGAAAAGGATAGTCGGGTCTATTGCGTTTGCTCTTTTCATGATCCCTCTTCTCGCGGCCTTGACCTGGTTCATCATCATGGCAGGCAGGGACAAGCCCCACTGGCATGAGCCTTTGCTTGGAACTTTTCACGGAGACTCGCTTGCGCTCTATGTTCTGGTCTTTCTTGCAGTCCCTCTTATCCTCCTTATCCGGGCGATGCGGCCCTTCCGGGGCCTGACTGAGGCCTTTCGCAAGAACACCTTCACAGAGCCCCCGCGCGCCACAAGGGTCGTGGCCCTGGTTGCACTTGCGCTGATTGTCAGTGTTCCTTACATCCTGCTAAGGTGGAAAGCGATCCAGTTTGTGCAGTGGCAGAGCTTCGGCATAAACCCTTACCGCGGCCTGATCACGGAGAATCTGTTTCTGCTCAATCCCTTTCAGCGGAGCTTTACCAACCCGAACATGAGCTTTTACCCGCTTTTCTTCCTGGGATTCCTCGCGCTTCCCTGGTTTTTCAGATACTCTAAATCTTCAAGAGATGTGCGCAAGAATCCCTGGGCATTGCTCGCGCTTGCAGTCCTCGTCGTGGTGCCCCTGATAGTGCTTCATCCAGTGCTGGCCTCGCTATTCGCAAAGCTTTTCAGCATGGGCTATCTCCGCAGAATCCTCAG
>CAZOMR010000168.1:0-7505 GCA_964580655.1 uncultured bacterium | reverse complement strand
TGGTTCGGCCTGATGTGCCACAGATACGCGGCATGGTCAAAAAGGTGATCCACATGGTCGAGGTCTTGGAAGAGGAATAGGAATTAATGGTCGGATTGAATGATCTTCGCCCGGTAAAGGGGGCAAGGCATAAGCCGAAGCGGGTCGGCCGAGGCCCGGGTTCAGGCTATGGCAAGACTTGCGGCCGCGGGCATAAAGGCCAGAAGGCTCGATCCGGAGGGGGCAAGACCCACCGGGCGTTTGAAGGCGGACAGATGCCCCTCTCCAGACGCGTTCCCAAGCGGGGCTTTACCAATATCTTCCGGGTGGAATATAACCTCGTGAATGTCAAGGACCTCAATCGGTTTTCACCAGGGTCCACGGTGAGCGAGGAAGAACTGAGGGCCATGGGAATGGCGAAGCGAAAGCGTCTGGGGATAAAAATCCTCGGACAGGGAACACTGGACCGCCCGCTTGTGGTTCGTGCGCACAGATTCACCGCTTCGGCTCGCGAGAAAATCGAGGCCTCTGGCGGCAAAATCGAGGTTATCCAGGGATGAGCGGGCTCGCAAATATCAACAAAGTCCCGGAACTACAGCGCCGGATTTTGTTTACCCTCCTTATGTTCCTCGTGTTCCGCATCGGATGCCATGTGCCAGTGCCGGGCGTCAATGTGGTGGCACTCGCGGAGTTCATGGAGAAACAAGGCCATGGAATGCTCGGGCTTCTCAATACCTTCACTGGAGGAGCATTCAACCAGATGTCCATCTTTGCACTCGGCATCATGCCATATATCACGGCCTCGATTATATTTTCCCTCCTGGCCGTTGTCGTTCCTCATATCGAACAGCTTCAGAAAGAAGGGGAGTTGGGCCGGCGCAGGATCAACCAGTATACTCGCTATGCAACAGTTCTCCTGAGTGCTGTGCAGGCTGTGGCGACCAGCGTGTGGCTGGAGAATGTCCAGATTCCCGGTGCCGGAGGCGTGGTCAGTAGCCCCGGAGTGGGATTCAAGCTGATGACAGTGCTCAGCCTGACCACCGGCACGGTCTTCCTGATGTGGATGGGAGAACAGATCACGGAACGCGGGATCGGAAACGGCATCTCGCTCATCATTTTTGCAGGGATAGTTGACCGCCTGCCAGGCGGGATCGTGGATACCCTCAGTCTGTGGGCCACGGGACAGTTCACCATATTTCATATCATCGGGATCGCCGTGTTCATGGTGGCGGTGGTGGCCGGGATCGTATATGTCGAGCGCGCCCAGCGTAGAATCCCGGTCCAATACCCCTCACGAACCGTGGGCAGGAGAATGTACAAAGGCGTGAAAACACACCTTCCACTGCGGGTAAATACCGCGGGAGTGATCCCCCCGATATTCGCAGTAAGCATACTCCAGTTCCCCTATACAATCACACAGTTCTTCCAGACCGAGAGCCGCGTTATTGACTGGCTCAAGGCCGCATTGAGTCCAGGGGGATGGCAGTATGAGACCATCTATGCGCTCTTGATACTCTTCTTTGCTTTCTTCTATACCGCAGTTCAGTTCAACCCGGTGGATGTGGCGGACAATCTGAGGAAAAACGGAGGATATGTCCCGGGGGTCAGGCCGGGGAAAAACACCGCGGATTATATTGACCGGATACTGACACGCATTACACTTGGAGGGGCTTTTTACCTGATCGTGGTCTGCGTGATGCCCTCGGTCTTGATGACCAGGTTCGGTGTGCCATTTTACTTCGGAGGAACAAGCCTTCTTATCGTAGTCGGCGTGGCTATTGATACGGCTTCACAGATGGAGGCGCACATGCTGGCCCGTCATTATGACGGGTTTCTCGGAGCCAAAGGAGGGCGGATAAAAGGCCGCAGGCGGTAGTGGGAAAAGAATTAAAAAGGAGTTTTGAAGGATGAGAATAATCTTGCTCGGACCACCGGGTTGCGGCAAGGGAACTCAGGCGCAGAGAATCTCGGAGAATTACCGAATTCCGCAAATATCCACCGGCGACCTGTTTCGCCAGGCATTAAAAGAGCATACCCCACTGGGACAGGAGGCCAGGAATTACATGGATCAGGGAAAATTGGTTCCTGACAAGGTGGTGGTGAAGATGGTGGAGGACAGGCTGGATGAAAATGACTGTAAGGGGGGATTTATTCTCGATGGGTTCCCGAGAACAGTAGCCCAGGCCAGGGCCCTGGACAGGATGTTGAAAAAAAATAAGCTCATCCTGGACGCTGTGCTTAGTATCGAGGTGCCGGATAAAGAAGTGGTGAAACGGCTCTCCGGAAGACGCACCTGCCAGAAGTGCGGGGCAATGTATCATGTGATCTTCAATCCCCCGATCAATGAAGGGGTTTGCGATAAATGCCAGGGAGAACTATATCAGCGGGATGATGATCACGAGGATACGATTCAGACACGGCTCCAGGTCTACCATAATGAGACCGCGCCCTTGATCAAATACTATCAGGAGAAGGGTGTCCTCCAGAAGATCGAAGGTGTAGGGAGCATTGATGACATCTCTGGCCGCATAGAGGAATCTCTGGCCGGAACTGGCAAATGATTATTCTTAAGTCGGAGACCGAGATAGAGAAGATGCGCCGGGTCAATCAGATGGTAGCGGAGACACTGCATGAGCTGAAGAAAATGGCCGCGCCAGGGATGACTACCATGGAATTGGAGGAGCGGGCAAGGGAGTTAACCGCGAGTTTCCATGCTAGAGCTGCATTCTTTGGCTACCGGGGGTATCCGTATTACCTTTGCGTTTCCATCAATGAGGAGCTTGTTCATGGCATGCCCTCTCCCAGGCGGGAGCTGAAGGAAGGCGATATTGTGAGCCTGGATTTCGGATTGATCTATGACGGGTTTTTCGGCGATTCTGCGATCAGCTTCGGGATGGGAAGGATCAGCGATGAAGCAGACCGTCTTTTGCGTGTAACGGAGGATGCCCTTGAGAGCGCGATTCAAAAGATGCAGGTGGATAATCGCCTCTCGGATATAGCGCAGGCGATCCAGTCGCATGCCGAGGCGAATAATTTTTCGGTGGTGAGACAGTTTGTCGGACATGGCATAGGCCGGTCTTTGCACGAGGACCCCCAAGTGCCCAACTTCGGGACCCCGCATCCCAACTTCAGATTGCGGGAGGGGATGGTGCTTGCCCTGGAGCCGATGATCAACATCGGAACATGGGAAGTGAGAGTTCTCGAGGATGGCTGGACCGCGGTTACAGTGGACGGGAAACTCTCAGCACATTTTGAACACACCGTGGCAGTGAGAGCGACTGGACCTGATGTTTTAAGTAGATGGGTTCACTGAGAAATGCCGAAGGAAGACAATATAGAGGCTGAGGGCACAGTAAAGGAGTGCCTGCCCAATGCGATGTTCCGGGTGGAACTGGATAACGGTCACAAGGTGCTCGCTCATATCTCCGGAAAGATGCGCATGCATTACATCAAGATCGTGCCCGGTGATCGTGTCACCGTGGAGATTTCTCCTTATGACCTCTCTCGCGGGCGCATCACATACAGGCAAAGATGAAGAAAGGTCTTCAACACTGAGTGCTCAGACCGAAAGGCGTGAATTAAGATGAAAGTGAAATCCTCGGTGAAAAGGCGCTGTAAGAAATGCAAGGTGATTCGCAGACACGGTGTGGTGCGGGTGATCTGCGAAAACCCTCGTCATAAACAGCGACAGGGATAAACAAGACAGGTCAGGAGGATAAAAATGACCCGGATAGCCGGAGTGGACTTGCCCAATAAGAGAATGGAGATCGCCTTGACCTACATTTATGGAATAGGCCGGACCTCGGCACGAAGGATTCTGGATGAAGCGAGGATCGGCTATGAAATCCAGGCTAATAGGCTTGACGAGACCCAGGTGGCAAATATCAGGAAGATCATTGACACTCAATACAAGGTTGAAGGTGAACTGCGCAGGGAATTGAGTATGAACATCAAGAGGCTGATGGACATGGGATGCTACCGCGGGCTCCGTCATAGAAGGGGGCTGCCCGCGAGGGGTCAGCGCACGCACACCAACGCCCGGACGCGAAAGGGCCGCAGACCCCCGATAGCCATCAAGAAAAAGGCCGCGGCGCGCAAGGGCTAAATAAATAAAAGAGGAGAGGAAGGAGAAATATGGCAAAACCTGCTGAATCCCGAAAAGTAGGTCGGAAGAAGAAAGCGAGGAAAGCCTCGGGAAACGGGGTTGTCCATATTCAGTCCACCTTTAATAACACCATGATCACCATCACGGATGATAAGGGCAGTACAATTGCCTGGGCCAGCGCCGGGACCAAGGGCTTCAAGGGATCACGAAAAAGCACTCCTTTTGCGGCCCAGCAGGCGGCAGCGGATGTGTCCCGCCGCGTCCAGGACATGGGCATGCGGTCCGTGGCAGTGCATGTGAAGGGCCCCGGGTCAGGTAGAGAGGCCGCTCTGCGCGCGCTTCAGTCTTCCGGGCTTCGAGTAACCATGATCAAGGATGTAACCCCTATCCCTCACAATGGCTGCAGACCCCCGAAGCGAAGGCGGGTATAGAGAGAGAAAAAAGGAGGCTAACTTGGCGAGATATAGAGAATCTGTTTGTCGCTTTTGTCGCAGGGAAGGCCTGAAGTTATACCTGAAGGGCGAGCGCTGTTTCAGCGACAAATGCGCAGTGGATAGGAGAAATTATCCGCCTGGACAGCATGGTCAGGGAAGGATCAAGCGTTCGGACTACGGACTCCAGTTGAGGGAGAAACAGAAGGTGAGGCATATCTACGGGCTCATGGAGAAGCAGTTTCATCACACGTTCCAGAAGGCGGAAAGAATGCGAGGGATCACAGGTGCCAATCTGCTCTTGTTACTTGAGAGACGCCTGGACAATCTGGTTTACCGGATCGGATTCGCTACCTCCAGAAACGAAGCTCGACAGTTGGTTAATCACAGGCATTTCCTTGTCAATGGCAAGATCGTGGATGTCTCTTCATATCTGGTTTCTTCAGGCGATGTGATAGAGGTCCGCGAGAAAAGCCGGAAGATACCCGGTATTCAAAATGCACTGGATTCAGTGGACAATCGAGGCGGCACTCCTCGCTGGCTGGAAGTGGATCGTGAAAAATTCCGAGGAGTGGTAAAGGAACTTCCCTCCAGGGAAGACCTGACCATGCCCATACAGGAACAGCTTGTGGTGGAGTATTATTCTCGTTGATCGGACTGGAATAGGGGGTTTACGGCAATGCATCGAAATTGGCGAAATTTGATAAAGCCGAAGAGTCTGGAAGTCGATACAGAGACGCTGACAAATACATACGGAAAATTCTTCGCAGAACCACTGGAGCGCGGCTTTGGTCTTACCCTGGGGAACGCACTGAGGCGGATACTGCTTTCCAGTCTGCAGGGGGCCGCGATCGTGGCGGTGAAGATTGACAAGGTCCCCCATGAATTCTCGAGTCTGCCAGGAGTGACTGAGGATGTAACCGAGATCATTCTCAACCTCAAAGAGATCTTGATTAGATACCCGGGCGACGAAAAGAGAATGATGACGCTTGATGTCACAGGTCCGGCAGAGGTCTGCGCCCGCGACATTATTTGCGACGAGACCATAGACATATTGAATCCGGAACAGCATATAGCCACCTTGAATGAAGGAGCCAAACTGCGCATGGAGATGTGGGTGAAGATGGGAAAAGGATATATCCCGGCAGAGCGCAACAAGGATGATGACTATCCAGTGGGGACCATCCCGATGGATGCGATCTTTTCGCCTATCAGGAAGATCAACTATAATGTTACGAACGCGCGTGTAGGACAGATCACGGATTACGACCGCCTGATCATGGAAGTATGGACTGATGGCAGTATGCCTCCGGCCAATGCACTGGCCTACGCGGCCAAGATACTGAAGAGTCAACTGACCGTGTTCATAAACTTTGAAGAGGAGATCGAGCCGGAAGAACTCAGCCCCGAAGAGGAGCGCCGAGGGGATATTAATCCTAATTTATATCGTAGCGTTGACGAGATGGAACTATCGGTGCGCGCATCCAATTGTCTCAAGAACGCGAATATCCGCATAATCGGGGAGTTGGTGCAGAGAACCGACTCGGAGATGCTCAAGACCAAGAACTTCGGGCGCAAGTCGCTTAACGAGATCAAGGAAATACTCTCAACCATGGGCCTGAGCCTCGGAATGAAGCTGGAGAACTTCCCGGATCCACGCTGGGAGAAAAAATTCGGAAGGACTTCCTGACATGAGGCACGCCAAGGCAGGTAGAAAGCTAAACCGTACACAAAGCCACCGCAAAGCCATGTTCAGAAATATGGTGACCTCTCTCCTTGAAAAGGAGAGGATTGAAACCACTGAAGCAAGGGCCAAGGAAATCCGGGGACTCGCCGAGAAGATGATCACCCTGGGAAAGCGAGGAAACCTTCATGCACGCCGGCAGGCCCTGGCAGTTATCCGGAAAAAAGAGGTGGTAAAAAAACTCTTTGATAAAATTGCCCCAAGATACCAGAACCGAAACGGAGGATACACCAGAATAATAAAAACCGGAATTCGAAAAGGAGACGCCGCAAAACTCGCCATCATTGAGCTGATCCAGGAAGAAGGGGCCTCACCACCCAAAACCAAAAAGCCAGCCGATACCAAAAGCTGAATTTTATTGCCGGGCGAGCGTCTTTAGTCGCGACCTATACCGCGGCAGGTCTCCTCGGGCCCGGCTTCTTCACCGCATGCCGGATGAGAACATAACCGTTCTTGTGACCCGGCACAGCCCCCTTGACAAGAAGAAGGTTATCATCCGGCCGAACCTCAACCACCGTGAGATTCAAAATAGTGCTTCGCGCATTGCCCAACTGACGCGGCATCTTTTTGCCCTTGAATACCCGGCCAGGGGTGGCGCTCATCCCGATGGACCCGCCATGCCGGAAATACTCATGCGTGCCGTGCGAGCTCGTGCCCCCCGCAAAGCCGTATAGTTTCATCACTCCCGCATAGCCTTTGCCTATGCTTGTCCCTGATACATCAACATAATCACCCGCCTCGAAAATATCCTCCACGCGAACGCTCTGACCAGGACTATACTCTCCAGCATCAGCCTCTTTCAGCCGAATCTCACCAACAGACCTCTTTGGCACCGTGTTGGCCTTCCTAGCGTGCCCGGCCTCAGGCTTCTTGAAATTTTGAGACCTCTTATCCTCAAAACCAAGCTGGACCGCACTATACCCGTCCTTGTCCACGGTCTTAACCTGCATCACCACGCAAGGGCCAGCCTCGATTACCGTGACAGGTATCATGTTCCCCTCTGAATCAAAAATACTCGTCATACCAAGCTTTTTGCCAAGAATACCACCAAGCATCGCAATACCTCAGATCCATTGAATTTGAATCACTTATTATAAAGGCAATAACCTCTCCTGTCAAATTTCTCAACCGCAGGCCAGCGATTCCGCAAACCATCCCCTTGATGATGAATAAGGTGGCTGGCTGAAAGGGATTTTTCTTAAGGTTGATGCATAATCAACATCGCGGAGACATTTTTAAGGGGCAG
>CAZOMR010000167.1:0-7567 GCA_964580655.1 uncultured bacterium | reverse complement strand
AGGCAAACCAAGGTTTATTTGCCGCCCTGCCACCACAACTGCTTTTTTGATTAAATCCGGATAGTTAGCCGCAAGACTTCAGGTAAAGTCTCATAAAGTGGTTTTTCAGCATAATGCTGAAAAGTTTGAGCCAGGCTTAATTATCGTTTGGACTCTTCCTCCCGGCGGCCAATATGGCGGAATTGCTCCCTGATGTCCTCCGCTGTGCGGCGAAGGCCCTCAAGCCGGACCTCCGCGGTCTTTGGAAGATTGCGGACAACTTCAAAGTAGTCGCGGTTGCCCTTCCACCATTTAAGCAAAAGCCGGCGGGCATAGGACTTGTAAATGAAGGCCATGAAATCAAAACGGAAGAACACCTTGATGATCTCAGAGACCGAGTAAAACTTGCGCATTGCATGGAACATGCCCATCTGCAACTCAAGCGCACTCATCTGTTTCGGCCGGAAAACTACATGATGACCATCGTAGAAACTCCAATCCTCGCTTAGTATCCGGTCTTCCTCGCGAATCTGGCGAAAGAAGTCCGTGCCAGGGATGGGTATCAGAATGAGGAATTGAACTGTATCAATACGGTTGCGGGTGGCGAACCGGACTGTGCTCTCGATAACCTCAGTATTATCGTTCTCGCCGCCGAACACGAACATGCCGTGCACCCTCACATCATAGGCATGAAGCCGGCGGATGCAATTCTCTATCTCCTTCAGGGTGATTTCCTTCCGGTATTCCTTGAGCGTCTCCGGATTGATGGACTCAATGCCGATGTAGACATAGTAACAGTTGGACTCGTGCATCAGCTCGAGCAACTCGATGTCCTTGGTGCAGTCGGCCCGCACCTGCGCACTCCACTTGGGCGTGACCCCCTCGTCAATCATGCGCTGTAAAAGCTCCTTGGTATGCTTGAGATTGGCCGTGAAATTATCATCATAGAAAAAAACCAGCTTGTCCTTAGGGACTGTTCTCAGTTCCTCCATGATGTTGTCAATAGAGCGGAACCGGTAGCGGTGTCCGAACATCTCGGTGACCGCGCAGAAGGAGCAGTTATAAGGACAGCCGCGGGAGGTTAGCATGGGCTGGACTCCCTTCAACTTGCCGTTGATCAGGCTGAAGTCTGGAAAGGGAAGTTTATCCAGGTCCATACAGCGCGGTGCTGAAGGGTTGTGAAAAAAACTGTCGCCCAGCTTGAAGGAAAGACCGGGCACCTGCTCTATCCCGGAGCCTCTTTCCAGGGCCTGCAAAAAAGCGATAATGTTCTCTTCAGCCTCGCCCCTGAGCACGAAATCGCAGTGCTCAAGCGCCTCCTCTGGCATGAAAGTAACATGGGGGCCGCCCATCATCACTGGCACACCTTTTTCCAAGAGCTGATCCGCAATCGCATAAGCTCGCGGCGCGGTGGATGAGATGGTGGATATTCCGACCAGGTCAGCATTCAAGACGTCCTCTAAATTGATCCTCTCCATATCCTCCACATAAATCCTGACATCATATCCAGCCTGCTTCAGGATAGTGCCCAGGAGTATCACCCCGAGACGCGGCAGGCCGAAGCGACTAAATACATGGACATCAGGAGAACCTGGCTCGATAAAAACGATCTTTTTCACTATTCCTGCCCCCTAAAATTTTCATTGGCGGAGAGAGAGGGATTCGAACCCTCGGTACGCCTCATCAGCGCACACACGATTAGCAATCGTGCGCCTTCAGCCAGCTCGGCCATCTCTCCGCGCTCTTTTATCTTACCGCAGAGACGCAAAGGTCGCAAAGGGAAAAAATATAAAATAGAATCTTCTTTGCGCTCTCTGTGTCTGCTCCGCATCTGTAGGATTTGCGGTAAAATAATTTTAATGGCGGAGGAGGTAGGATTCGAACCCACGGACCCTCTCGGATCAGCGGTTTTCAAGACCGCCGCCTTCGACCTCTCGGCCACTCCTCCTGCTTGTCAATAGGGTAACAACACTTGATTGCTATGTCAAGGTAATCCCGGTGTGCGACATAAATGGTGACTATCCATGAAATATACAGAACAAAGGCATAGCCAATGTAGGGGCAGGGCTTGCCCTGCCCGATTTGGGCGCGGCAAGCCGCGCCCCTACTCCTGACTCCATTATTAGACCTCGGCTTTACGGAGGAATTCGGCGGCTTCTTCAGGCGAAACAGGGTTTATGTAGAATCCGGTGCCGTATTCAAAGCCGGCCACGCGTGTTATCCTGGGCATGATCTCCATGTGCCAGTGGTAATAATCATTGTGCTGGATTTCAAACGGGGATGTGTGAATCACGGCGTTGTAATGGGGCCTGTCCAGGGCCGCGTCCAGGCGCTTGTGCACCTCGGAGACCACTTGTGCGAGTTGAGCAAACTGTTCACTGGATGAATCCTCATAGCTTGAGTCATGATGTCGCGGCAGGATCCATATTTCAAAGGGAAATTTCGGAGCCCACGGGCAGATAGCCAGGAATTCATCATTCCGGGCTATTGTCCTGTTCTCCTGCTCAAGCTCCTGCTGGATGATGTCGCAAAAGATACACCGCTCCTTATACCCGTAGTATTCCTTGGCCCCGTTAGTCTCCTCGATGATATGCTTGGGCAGGATAGGGATCGCGATCAACTGTGAATGTGGATGTTCCATGCCTGCTCCAGCGGCCTCGCCGTAATTCTTGAAGACCATCACATACTTGAAGCGCTCATCCCTGTGCAGATCAATGATCCGCTCCCGATATGCAGTGAAGACCTCTTCCAACTGCTTCAAGCTCAAGCTCGCATGAACATCCTCGTGCCGGGGAGATTCGATGATGATCTCATGCGCGCCGATGCCATTCATCTTGTCATAATACCCCACGCCTTCGCGGTTGAGCTCGCCCTCCACCATGAGTGCCGGAAACTTGTTCGGAATCACCCGCACGCGCCAGCCCGGAGAGTCCGGCGCTGTGCCAGGGTCCCGGAATGCCAGGATTTCACCCGGAGTCAAAGACTCACTCCCGGGGCAGAAAGGACAGCCCTTTCCCCTGCCCTTCTCATCATATTTGTTGGTATGAAAGTCCACCCTTCTCTTATGCGGACCGGTGCTTATGATTACCCATCTTCCATCAACAGGGTCGCGTCTGAGTTCCGGCAAAGTTTTATCCCTTCATAGAACCCGTAAGATCATTTATGTCCTTGATCCGGTTCTGTTCAAGATATTTTTTGATGCCCCGGATAACTTCAAGGTGGATCATTGGTTCGATGAGGGCCGCGGTGCCGACCTGGACCGCGCATGCACCCGCGATGATAAACTCCAGTGCATCATTCGCACTCATGATTCCTCCTACGCCTATGATCGGGACCTTTACAGCGCGGCGGGCATCATACACCATGCTCAGGGCAACCGGCTTGATCGCAGGCCCGCTTAAGCCCCCGGTCACACTTGCCAGTGCCGGCTTCCTGGTTTTCAGGTCTACGGCCATGCCCTTCAGGGTATTGATCAGTGTCAGTGCATCAGCCCCGCCATTCTCCGCGGCACGCGCAATCTCGCTTATGTCCGCCACATTGGGAGAGAGCTTGACCCAGAGCGGAAGCGAGGTCCCCTTCCTGACTTTTGCAACAAGGCTCTCCACTGCTTTAGGCTCCGTGCCGAATTCTATTCCGCCCCGCTTGACATTGGGACAGGAGATGTTCATCTCCAGACCTTGGACCCCATTCAATTCTGAAAGCCTCTCTGCAAGAAGAACATACTCATCCTCTGTGTCTCCGAAGAAATTAACCACCACCGTGGCCTGTGTTTCAATGAGCAAAGGCAACTTTTCCTCAATGAAAGCCTCAAGGCCGATGTTCTCAAGCCCGATGGCATTGAGCATGCCGCAGGGGGTCTCTGCGATGCGTGGAGGAGGGTTTCCGACTCGTGGCTTGAGGGATAGCCCCTTGGTCACAATGGCGCCCAGGTCCCCGGGATCATAAAGCTCGGCCAGTATCTCGCCGTACCCGGCAGTGCCGGATGCCGTGGCAACAGGGTTCTTCATGACAAGGCCGCCTGCGTTCACTTTCAAATTCACAGTCATATTAAATTCCAATCAATCTGGTTTGCATCAAATACCGGGCCATCTTTGCACACATGAAGGTATCCTCCGGACCTGGCCGGTAAAGCGCAACCCAGGCACGCACCGAAACCGCAGGCCATCCGCTCTTCCATGGAGAACTGACATAACATCTTGTCCCCTCGTGCAAGCTCCGCTATCTCTTTGAACATATCCTTCGGACCGCAGGCAAAAACCTGGACTGGCATATCAGGACATTCTCTAAAAACCTGATTGAGAATATCGGTTGCCATGCCTCTTTGACCATAACTCCCGTCCTCTGTAACAAGATGAATCTTCAATCCTGGCCCTTTCAGTTCATCCAGTCTGAAAAAATTCTCTCTGGTCTTCACTCCCCATATAAAATCAATTGATTTGACCCTGGCATCTTCGGCCAATGAATCTAGCAGGCTGAAAAGCGGCACAACTCCCATGCCGCCTGCAACCATGATCACTTGCACTTTATCATCCATAAAACTGAAACCCTTGCCCAGAGGCCCGATGAGACTGATAACCTCGCCATGCTCAAGGCGTGAGAGAATTTCCGTGCCCTTCCCTTTTACCTCGTAGATCAGCTCCAGGCATTCAAAATCTCCATCATTGATCAAACGGCAATGGCTGAATGGACGCCTCAGTAATGGATCAGGGTGTCTCGATACCTTCAGCATATAGAACTGTCCGGGGCATGCTTTTTTAATTTTCTCCAGCGGCTTTAAGCCAAGAGCATATGCAGATGAATTAAGCCTATCATTAAAAACAACCTCGGCTCTCCAGGGCTTCATCTCTTTTAGACCCATCTGATCTGCTAGTGCTCCGTCAACTTTGTAATGACGGATTAAAAATATTGATTGTAGGGGCAGGGCTTGCCCTGCCCTCTGGGGCGCAGCAAGCAGCGCCCCTACACGCCAACCCGCCAAAACAAAGTTGATGAAGCATTAGAGCGCCCTCACCATGACAATGGCATCCTCGCCCGTGTCCTGATAGTAGCGCTTCCTGCGACCTGCCTGGATAAATCCGAACCTCTCATAAAGGGCTCGCGCCGGGATGTTGCTCGGCCTTACCTCCAGCCAGGCTGTCTGGGCGCCGCCACGCCTGGCAAAGGCCAGGCCTTTTTGTAAAAACTTTTTTGCAATGCCCTGTTTGCGAAAGTCATCCCGCACGGCAATGTTCATGATGGAAAATTCCTCCTGGACAAGCCAGGCCACCATGTAGCCCACGATGACGGACTCTCCGCTGGAGCTCATCACCGCGACCCTGTGGTATCCGTAAGACAGGTCAAGCTCCCGGATGAAATGGTCCTTTGCCCAGGGTGAGGGGAAACAGGCTCGCTCAATCTTCATCACCTGCTCAAGATCACTGATGCGCATCAGCCGGTGCCGGATATCCAAAGCAGGCCGGGAATCCTGCCCGGAAGAGTGCTTTTCCTTGCAGTATAATCCTTTCATAACCGAGGGAAAGCTAACACAATCTTTTTTTTACTGCAAGCTTTCAGGTCAAAAAGAAGTAAGGGCGACCCAGACTGGCTGTAGGCCAGCCGGTCGCCCCTACTCGGAAAAGGCCAGGCAATGAATGTCTTTGCAATCAGAGCTTTACGAATACCACTACCAGGGTGTATATGACCAGGGATTCGATCAGAACCAGGCCAAGCACCAGCGGGACGAACATTTTATCCTGCGCGCCTGGATTACGGGAGATCCCTTCCATGGCCGCGGCGGTGGCTCTGCCCTGGCCCAGTGCGCCGCCGAAAGTGGCAAGGGCCATGCCTATTCCAGCCGCCAGAAACTTAAAGGCTGAGGCCATGTCTCCGGGCCCTTGTTCCGTCAGGGATTCCCCTTCATGCTCCTGGGCTTTAACCGCATAAAACCCGCCTGCCAGGATAAACACAAAGGAGACAATCATTCCCAAAACAACTACTCTTTTTACCATTATTTAACTACCTCCTTTTCTTGAATTTTTTCTTACATAGAAACATTTTACTCTTCCTGTATCGCAAGTGCAATATAAATAATCGTGAGCATGGAAAAGATAAACGCCTGCAGGATACACACGATAATGCCTATTCCCATAAATATGGACGGAACAAATGGCGCTAATAAAAGCAGAAAGATGCTTATAACCGTATGATCCGCAATCATGTTGGCAACGAGACGGATGGAAAGCGAGATGATGCGCGCGAAATGACCGATGAGTTCAATGGCTATCATGATAAGAAGCAGGGGGCTGTATTTAAGGTACCACGGCATCTGCAAGGCCGGGCCAGCGAAATGCTTGAGATAGGCTATCCCGTGAGCCTTGAGCCCGTAATAATGAGTGGCGATAAAAACCACCAGAGCCAGGGAGATGGTCGTATTGTAATTGCTTGTGGGAGGTTCGAGATAAGGGATTAATCCCAGGAAATTATTTACTAAAATATAAACCCAGATGCTTATAACGAGTGACACATAGGTGCGCCAGGTCGGCCCGATAATGTCCCTCATGAAACCCGTCATCCACCCTATGATCATCTCAAAGAAGTTCTGAACACTCATGCTCTCTTGCGGAAGGACATCGTGGCTTGTAAGCGCCATGCTCCTCCGGCACGCCAGGATCATCCCGACAAGCACCAGGACAACCACGCCTGAATGGAAAATCGGAATCCACTGAAACCCGGGGCTTATAAGCGCAGTTGGCATATGCTCATGTGGAAAAAGCAGATGCCCGATGGTAAAACCATGCTCCATCTTTACTCTATCCCCCTGCTTCCTCGCGGGAAGGAATCAAAAAGAAATAAATAACCGCCCCCATAATTATACCGAAAAACAGGCTTAACAAGCCCAGTAAAAACGGGATGAACTCTACGGCCTTGAAACCCATTAATACCCCTACCAGGCCAAGCACCAGGACCGATTTCATGCCCAGGCCAATCCCTGCCGCGACTTTAGAATCCGGCGAAAGGAGTATCTTTTCAACCAGCCAGGCTGTTGCCCAGAACTCCAGAAGACCAACCGCTCCTCCAACCAATACACCAAACCCGAAAGCGTTCCCGCGAAGGATATACCCCGCGGCCGCAACAGCAAGCGTGTATAAGATTATACCTGCTTTAATGCCCCCGATCAAGCGCTGACTTACAACTTTCATCCAGGAGAACTTCTTTGGTTGTCCTTTCGGGAAGGGGACAATTGTTTAACCAGCCTAAAAAAGGCCTTGAAGCCCGCGGCAATACCAAGCCCCAGAAAGGTCAATAAGAGCCATGGCTCAGTATCGAACCGGCGGTCAAGGTAGGAGCCGACCACAACTCCTATCCCCACTGCCACGCCCATCTCTATCCCAACGGCGGAATACCTCATCAATTGCCCAAAGAGCTCTTTCTGCTTCTTCTTCTCTTCTACCGGCTGTTTGTTGGTGAAATCCTTCACCGTCCTCTAAAGTCTCTTTATCATAATCCGGCTGATATGTCAACTAATTCTGCTCACTGACAGCGATTCCGCAAACTATCCCCTTGATGATGAATAAGGTGGCTGGCTGAAAGGAATTTTTCTTAAGGTTGA
>CAZOMR010000166.1:0-7602 GCA_964580655.1 uncultured bacterium | reverse complement strand
CACCCTTCTTCTAATCCCTTGTTGACCCGACCTGGAGGGTCATGCTAAAGTTATCCGGGAAAAGCTATGAAAAAACATCCATCCATCCAAATCCTTGTCCCGGACCTGGATGAGTTGATCCTTCGTGCCCTGACAGAGGACCTCGGGTCCGGGGATGTCACTACAAGGGCGGTGGTGCATGCCTCGCAGAAAGCCAGAGCCAGGATTATCGCACGGCAAGAGTTGATCCTGTGCGGCCTTTCGGTTGCGAGAAAGGTCTTTCGCCTGCATGATGATCGAGTCAGGTTTCAAGCCAGGGCGCACGATGGAGGGCTCGTCAAGGCCGGAGGCGAGATCGCCATTATCAATGGACCGGCTCGCTCATTGCTTGAGTGCGAACGGGTTGCCCTTAACTTCCTCCAACAACTCTCCGGCATCGCCACACTGACCCGGAGATATGTCAAGGCTGTTGGCAGGCATAAGGCGCGTATCCTTGCTACGCGGAAGACGCATCCGGGGCTTCGCGGCCTGGAGAAATACGCGGTGGTTGTGGGAGGAGGCCTTCCTCACCGTTTCCGGCTGGATGACGGCATACTTATCAAGGATAATCACCTTGCCCTTTCGGAGGGCATCTGTGAGGCGATAAAAGGCGCGAAGCGTGGAAAGCCGAGGGGTCTGAAGGTGGAGGTTGAGGTTAATACCCTTGCGGAGTTCAAGGAGGCGCATTCAGCGGGAGCGGACATTATCATGCTGGACAACATGAGTCCGGCCTTGATGAAAAAGGCCGTGGTGCTTGCAAGAGGAATCGCGACTAAAGTCGCTCGCACTGACAGGGTGTTGATTGAGGCGAGCGGGGGTATAACTCTCGCTGATATCAAGAGGGTTGCGGAAAGCGGGGTTGATTTTATCTCTGTTGGAGCTCTCACGCACTCAGCGCCTGCCGTGGATATCTCGATGGAGGTGGAGACAATTCATGTCCGCAGGGTCCGCAGGAGATGAGAATTTTTCTTCCGAAGGGTTAAGCCGGGCTCAAGGCCTGATCGGGTGGAAGGTGGAGGTCTTTGATCGTGTCGGGTCCACCAATGAAGAGTTAATGCGTCGGGCCGAGCAGGGAGCAAAGGAAGGCCTTGTGATTATTGCCCAGGTGCAGGACAAAGGCAGAGGCCGGCTTGGAAGAACCTGGGAATCTCCTCCGGGAGTGAATCTTCTTTTATCAGTGCTTTTGCGCCCCGGGGTTTCTCCTGAGAAGGCTCCTATGATAACCCTTTTTGCCGCGGTCGCAGTGGCGAGGGCCATTGAAAAGGAAACCGGGCTTTGTCCCAGGATCAAGTGGCCGAATGACCTTGAGCTTTCAGGCAAAAAGGTCTGCGGAATTTTGACCGAGATGTCCGTAGAATCTGGAGGAAAGGAGACGCCGGCGAGGGTGGAATATGTGGTGATTGGCATGGGCCTGAATGTGAACATGCGTACGGAAGACTTGCCGCCTCAGATCGCGGAACAGGCCACTTCTATCTTCGCGGAGCTGGGCCGGACGGTCCAGAGGGCAAGATTGGCGCGAACCCTGTTTGATGATCTGGAGAATATCTACGAGGATTTTCTTCATGGCAAAAAGGATGCTATCTTCAAGGCCTGGCATGAGCGGGCGCAGATGAGGGGCGAGGATGTGAGGGTCTTACTGGATGAGCGAGTTCTTGAGGGCCGGGTAAAGGACCTTGATGAAGACGGGGCGCTCCTGCTTGAGACCAAGGATGGATTGCGCCGTATTCTTGCCGGAGAAGTTCAGTGGGTGAGGAGAAGATAATCATGTTACTTGTTCTGGATGTGGGCAATACCAATACCGTGATCGGCATCTACGACGGGGATAAGCTCCTTGAGAACTGGCGTGTCGGCACCGCCATGTGGCGGACCACTGACGAGTTCGGGATAATGTTCAAGGAACTGCTCGTGTTTTCAAAAGTGAGGCGGCGGCAGATTAACGGGATGATCATATCCTGCGTGGTTCCCCCCTTGCTTCCTTCCCTGGAAGGACTGGGCCAGAAATACTTTAACCTTAACCCCCTGATAGTTGAGCCGGGCATAAAGACCGGCATGCCCATCAACATGGATAACCCCCGTGAGGTCGGCGCGGACCGGATCGTCAATGCTGTGGCCGCATATGAGCGGCACCGCACCTCATTGATCATCATTGACTTCGGCACAGCCACCACATTTGATTTCGTGTCCCACCAGGGAGCTTATGAGGGAGGGGCGATCTCTCCGGGACTTTCTATCTCAACCGAGGCCCTGTTCAAGGAAGCGAGCAAACTGCCCAGGGTCGAGCTAGCCAAGCCTCAGGCCGTGATCGGCAAGAACACCATAGAGGCCATGCAGTCCGGGATATTATATGGCTATGCCGGCCTGGTGGACGCAGTGGTGGAGCGGATGAAGGATGAGATCAAGACGGACTATCCCGATGAGCCTGAGCCTAAGGTAGTTGCCACCGGGGGACTTGCTTCTTTAGTCGGTGCGGAGAGCAAGACCATAGAGGAGGTGGATGAAAACCTTACCCTGCAGGGCCTGAAAATAATCTTTCGGAGGAACCATGAACAAAAGCCGAAGGATAGCCAATCGTGACAAGGGAACCATTGCTTTATTCGTGGTGTGGTTAATCGCCTCTACTGGAAGTGTCCTGATTCTTATGACCAGGAAGTTTGGTCTTTTTGAGCTTAACCGGGTTTACTGCATTGACTGTGTCATGGGAATGAGGAATCTGGCGGAGAATTTCATCTGAGCGATCGCGGCAGACCCGCATTACAGCCTCTCTTCCAAGGCTGGTAATTTTTTAAAGAAGGTGTTAATAGAATAATGCAGATGAAGGTCACTGTTCTTGGTTGCGGTACTTCTACCGGTGTGCCTGTGGTGGGTTGTCCGTGTGAGGTGTGCAATTCCCCTGAGCCTCGCAACCGGCGCACACGGGCCTCTATCATGGTCAGCCAGGGTCGAAGGAACATCCTGGTTGATACATCTCCGGACCTGCGCTTCCAGGCTCTGGCCAACCGGATCAATAATGTGGATGCAGTGCTTTATACCCACACACATGCGGATCATATCTTTGGCCTGGATGAACTCCGTATTTTCAATTTTATCCAGGGCGAAAAAATCCCGATTTACGGGAGCGAGGAGTGCATCTCAGACCTGAGAAGTATCTTCAGCTACATCTGGGACCCGAATACACCGCTTGGAGGCGGAAAGCCCATGCTCGAGACCCATGTTCTCAATGGGTTATTGGAGCTTTTCAGCATCCAGGTCGAGCCTGTCCGGATTTTACACGGCACGCAATCCATCTACGGGTATGTGTTCGACTCCTTTGCCTATCTGACCGATTGTAGCCACATTCCTGATGAGACCATGAAAAAGGTTAAGGGCAAGGATGTGCTTATTATCGGGGCACTGCGCTACCGGCCTCATCCTACCCACTTCAGCCTGAATGAGGCTCTGGCCGCAATAGAGGAGCTAAAGCCCGGGCAGGCCTTTCTCACCCACTTGAGCCATAGCTTTGACTACGAAGAGACGAACGCGGAGCTTCCTCCCGGGGTCCAATTAGCCTATGACGGGATGGTGATAGATCTGGGCGGGGAATGATGTGGGGATAGATGATAATGATGATAATAGGGGTGCCGAAGTATGAAAGGGATTGAGGGGTGGGATACCACCCTTTTTAGCAATGCGCAAGATACTGATCATAGACAGCGATCCGGAATTCCGGCGGATACTCGCTGATTTTCTCGAGACCAGGAATTTCCAGGTCTTCCAGGCTCTCTCCGGCAACGAGGGCCTGGGGATACAGGAAAAGGAGATGCCGGATTTGATCCTCCTTTCCCGTGAACTTCTACAGCCCGACGGCACGATTGGCCCGGACGGACTCAGGATTCTCAAGACCATCAAGCTGGATAAAAGGTTCAAGAAAATTCCCATCATCTTCATGTCCTCCGAGACCGCGGAAAAGGATTTCGACCGGTATCGCAAACTCCGCTTCTCTGCGGAGGATTATGTCAGAAAACCATTTGAAGACACGGACATAGTTCGTCGCATAGAAAACCTGATTGGTTTTGACCTTGCCGAGCAGAAGGATGTTCTGAAGGGCGCGGTGGAGTATGTAACAGACGATAACATCGGCGACATCTTTGATGCTGATCACGAGGAATTGGGGCTTTCTACCTCCGCGGCAACTCGCAGGGAGTTGTCGGACCTGATGCACCAGGTCGGCGCGGAACTGGAGCGCCATGAGCAGGCGCTGAAGTGGGAGAAGCCGATCGAGCCGGAGCCAGAGGTGAAGACACTCCGGGCCGAATTGGAGGATGCCCGCAAGCGTCTTTCAGAGGAAAGCGCGCGTTCCAGGGAGTTGAAGGAGAAATGGAAGAATGTCCTGACAGTGATTGACAGCCGCTTGAAGAAGAGCCAGGAGCGCGAGGAAAGGTTCAGGGATGAGCTGGATGCCATGCGCCGGAGGTTTTCGGATATTGAACTTGATCATACGATGGAGCTGGAGCGGGTACAGGCCGCGAAGCGACGGGCAGAAGAGGAGCTCATGAGTCTCCGGAGTCGCTTCAACGATGGAAAGCCCTTTCCGCCCGAGTTCATAGAAGAGTTCCGCATTGCCGTTTTGAACCTGAAGAAACTCCTTGAGATGCTTGAAAGATTCTAGTGTTCTGTCAAGATATAAATGACGGATGTAGGGGTAGTGCCCCTGCCCCTGCAACTTAATTTTTCGGGGTTGACGGAGGATACAAGATGGTTAACCGCCGGGATTTTTTCAGTTATATGTTTTTCAGTGCTGTGCCGGCAGTGCTTGGTCCGCGGAGGCTGAAGGCCAGGCCATCGCAGAAGCAAGGTCTACCCCGGCTTGAATACCTGACGGCCAGGGAGTACGGGATCATATCAAGAATTTCAAAGGAGATCATTCCTTCCGAGCCGGTGCTTTCCGGCAAGGTTGACATCGGGCTGAACATTGACCGGTTCATCGCGAAGAACCAGTCCGAGGATTTCGTGATCATGCTCAGGTACCTGCGGCTCATCAGCCTGGCGGATCCACTGGTGCCTCTGATCCGGCCCTTCATGCCCGGGATAGAGGATGACCTCCTGAGCCTCAAGCGGGTCATCTGCTTTGTCGGATACTACGGCGATGCGAATGGCGAGGGGGACATGTCCCCGGGGGATCGCATCATCTGGCCCGAGATAGGGTTCGGCGGGCCCAAGCCTGATGGCTGGTTTCCGGATGACTCGGAGCCTCAGCTTGATCCAGCCCGGTTGCCCGACCTGATCGGGGGCGGGAGATGATTATTACCGCGGATCAGATAACGCAAAGCCGTGTCCTGGCCGATATTGATTTCGCGATCATCGGGTCCGGTGCCGCGGGGGGCGTGCTCGCATATTACCTGAGCAAGGCCGGATACAAGGTGGTTGTGCTTGAAAAGGGGGCCTACTATCCTCCAGAATATCTGGGCATGAGAGAGGTTGCCATGTGGACGAAAATCCTTAGCCCCACCACATTCCAACCCACCCACGGAAAACATACGCGAGTATCCCTTCTCATGGGCCAATGCTACGGCGGGGGCACGGTCGCGAGCGAAAGCGTGACCTGGAAGCTCCCTGACCCGGTGCTCCAGGACTGGGCAGATATGGGCCTGAAGAGCTTCTCGCCCGGTAACCCGCGGAACGCGGCTTATCACGATGAGCTCTACCGTCTGCTGGAGGTCCGCCCGGTGGAGGATAAGCATCACAACCAGAATAACCAACTGCTGAAACTCGCGTGCCAGCGCGAGGGCATTGAATGGGTCTCGGTGGACAGGCCCTGCTCGTTCTGCATGCGCTGTGGCTTCTGCACCCAGGGCTGTCGCTATGAACTCAAGAACGACACCCCGACCACATTCCTTAAATGGGCCAATGAGCACGGGGCGGATTGCTACACCGGATGCGAGGTCACGAACATCCGGGTGAATTACGAGGACGAAGATGATTTTCCCATGAGGGAGCGACTAAAAGCCCGGGGCGAAAGCTCAAAGGATGAACTAAAGAGGCAAATCCAGGCCCGTCGAAAAAATTTCAATGGGTATAAATTCACTATCACGGCCGAGGTATCTGACCGGAGGGAGACACTTTCGCGTGGAGGGGACCCCGAGAGATTCGGTCTTACAGTAAAGGCTCGGCAGGTGATAGTGAGCGCAGGCGCTCTGGCGAGCCCCCGGATTCTGCTCAAGAGCAGGATCAATGGAGGAGGCCGGGTCGGAAAGAGATTCACACTGCACCCCACTGCTTTCACAGTGGCCATTTTTCCGAAGGATGTCATCATTGACTGCTTTGAGGGGATCAATGACACGGTGGAGTGCACCCATTATGCGTATTTCAATCGGGATAAAGACTACTATGACCCGGAGAGGCACGGCTTTTACATCGAGGCCGCAGGGTCTTTGCCCTGGGGCATCGCAAACCTGCTTCCGGGCTCCGGCAAGGATCACCTGGACCTGATGCGCAGATACCGTAACATGGGGGGAATGGAGGTTGCGATAAAGAGCGACTCCTACGGCGAGATCACGGAGAATGAGGTGCGCTATGATATAAGCGATGCGGATAACGAGCGCCTGATCTTCGGGAACAAGCTGGTGGCAAAACTATTCTTCCATGTGGGAGCAAAGGTGCTCTACCCGAGTTTGCCAGGGGTGGTTATCCGGTCGCCTCATGAGATAGACAGGCTTGAGAACCGGGTAAACGGAAAGCGTATCGGGTTCAAGACCAAGCAGTCGCATCTCCATTCCGGACATCCCTTTGGCGGGAATGTCATGGGCACGGATCGCACAAACTCGGTCGTTGACGAGACCTGCGAGATGCACGACATCAAGGGCCTCCATGTCTGCGACGCAAGCGCGTTCCCGACAACCATCGGGGTCAACTGCTGTCTGTCAATCATGTTCCTGGCCCGAAAGACCGCGGACCATATCCTTGAGAAGATAAAAGGGGCCTGACGGAATGCCCTGATTTTGTATATTTTAACATTTATTTTTAATCCCCTGTGCCCTCTGTGTCTCTGTGGTGAATAATCCGGCTTAGAGGCCTATCCTTCTTCCTACTACCTCTTTCATTATCTCGGTTGTTCCGGCGAAGATGGTCTGGATACGGGCATCCAGATATGCCTTTGCGATCGGATACTCCAGCATGTAGCCATATCCTCCGAAGAGCTGAAGACATTCATCCACCACCCTCTTCAACATCTCGGTGCACCACCATTTGGCCATGCATGTCTCGGTGCTTACATCCTTGCCAGCCATGTGATCCAGGATAAGCCTGTCAACAAACATCTGGCTGACCTCTATCTCCGTGGCCATCTCTACCAGCTTGAACCGCGTGTTCTGGAACTTGCTGATAGGACGGCCAAATGCCACACGCTGTTTGCAGTAATCAATAGTCATCCTCAGGGCTTCGCGCGCTCCGGACTGGGCCAGGATGGCGCAGACAAGCCTCTCCGGCTGAAGCTTCTCCATCAGGTAAATGAAGCCTTTCCCTTCCTCGCCCAGGAGATTCTTCTGCGGAACACGGCAGTCCTCGAAGGCATACTCCGCTGTGTCCTGTGCCCACAATCCTATCTTTTCC
>CAZOMR010000165.1:0-7688 GCA_964580655.1 uncultured bacterium | reverse complement strand
GAGCAGGGAATCTTTTTTATATTATACTACAAATTGATTTGGGCAACAGGCCCTTTACTTGAAACTTAACTCTTTAGATATGGAATCGGGCCTTTTTAGAGCGGGTGCGATTCTTTTCTCTCTTCGAGATACCGCCGGAGTAATTCCTGCTTTTCCTGCGTCAGTCGGCCCTTGAGTTCGGCCTGGTCCCTGTAACGCTTCAGGCTCTTTTGCAGTATTGCGGCATGGGATTCTATTATCTTGCGGTTCTGCTCATGAATTCTGGGCACATCAAGTAAGTCCAGTTGAAGCTTTATTTGATCTAGCTTTTGAATAAATTCGGAGGAGTATTTATCCGGATGCGCCTCGGCATCCTCCAGGACTCTTTCTTATCCTGGGCATAGAGATTTTTTCGCGGAGCCGTCACGCCGCGCATCATCTCCTGGACCAGGGTGTCAGCGCGTGCGATGAATATCTGCTCCCGCTCTCTGCGCCAGTTCTCCCAGTTCTCTTCAGAGCGGATGTAGGGATAGATGGATGGCTTCTCCGGCCCGAATTCCACCGTGGTTTCCCCTCCGGCTGGCACATCCACCTTTTGCTGGTCAGCCTCAACAGTCACGAGCCCCTCTTCAACACCAACGCGGGTGGCCCCATCGGCCCCGACTGCGGCTGTGAAGCTTGTCCTGCGCACGCCGCAGACAGCGGTTGCGGTCTCAAGCTCAAACGCGGTCTGGTCGCCTTCGGATGATGCTACCCTGGCCCATATCCTTCCGATGAAAAGTAATACCGAGGACACCGTGCCTTCGTGGATGCGGTTGTCATTCAGGGTGATGCGAGTATTCCCGCTTAACTCCAGGGTGCTTTTATCGGCCAGCAGAATCCGGATAAAGCTTTCCGGGCCTGATTCTTGCCCATCCTATCTCTTTTTACGAACCAGGCCCTTATTTTATTGTCCGGCGTCGCTTTTAAACTTGAACCTCGGCCTGCTTTTCGGATTTTTTTCTGCGAAAGATTTTCTTCATGTCAATGGTCAGGTCATCAAATAATTCATACACCACCGGGATGATTATCAAAGTGAGCAGGGTAGATGTGAAGAGCCCTCCGACAACCACTATTCCGAGCGGCTGTTGCATCTCCATGCCTTCCCCCCTGCCGATTGCAATGGGGAGAACCCCTAGCATGGTGGTAAATGCTGTCATCAAGATGGGCCGAAGCCTTGCCTTTCCAGCCTCGATGATGGCCTGAGTGCGTTCCATTCCCTTCTCGTGATAGGTGATGATAAAGTCAATCAGGACAATGGAGTTCGTGGCCACGATGCCCACGAGCATGATCAGCCCAAGGAATGCCGTTACACTGAAGCCGGTGTTTGTGATATAAAGCCCTGCCGCGGCCCCGGTGAATGCAAAGGGGATTGCGACCATGATGGTCAAGGGATGTATCAAGGACTCGTAGAGACTTGCGAGGACCATGTAGATCAGGAGAATAGCAAGGACGAACAGGATGCCCAGGTCTTTAAATGATTCGACCATGTCCTCGTATTCGCCGCCTATTTTTACCTGGTAGCCCTCCGGCAGGGACAGGCCGGCTATCACTTTCTTGATGTCCCGGGTAGTATCGGAAAGAGGCCGATCCGTTTTGTTGGCCTCGATTAAAACCACGCGCTTGGAGTTCTCCCTGCGGATATACATCGGGCCGCTTGTGTATTCAAATTTTGCGGAGTCCCTGAGCGGAAGTGAGAACCCGAGAGGCGAAGCCAGGGCCAGCTCCTTGATGTCCGTGAATGTATCCCTCTGGTCTTCCTGCAATCTGACCCTGATGTTATATTCATCTCCGCCCTCGCGGTAAAAGCTGGCGATGGTGCCGTAAACCTGGGCCTGCACGGCCATTGCGGCCATTCCCACCACCATCCCGTGGGAGCCCAGGCGGAAGCGGTCAAAGGAATACTGGACCTCCGGTGATCCCTGTTCCAGGGTGGTGGTTACATCGCGGACTCCCTCCACCTGGCGCACCTTATCCGCCAGGCGATCCGAGAGGGTCTTCAATTGTTCCAGGTCGTCGCCGTATAGCTTGATCACTATTGGCTTGCTTGACTCGCTACCAAAGCTCTGCATTCCTCCAGCCGGGTTGAAGGCTATCTCTGCACCCGGGTTTTCCCTCTCCAGTTCATCAAAAACACGGCGGAGTTCCGCTTCCGGTGTCACTCTTCCCTCGGCCTTTTTCTTCATCAGGATCATCATCTGGCCCGTGTGGGTCCCGCTGATTTGTCCCTGCATGGCCCCCATGGCCTCATCCATGGCCTCTCCGGACCTGCCAGCCATCATGAAGAGCCTTTGGATGTCCGGGAAGACATCAAGTTTCTTCCTGACCTTTTGCATCAATTTATCGGTTTCCTCTACAACCGTGCCGGCTGGCAGTTTGACGCTTGATTCATACATGTAGCCGATTGACTCGGCCATGAACTCCTGGGGCAACTGGGATGCCATCATTCCGGTTAGCCCGAGAACAAGGATGACGAGAATAAAGACCTTGCCCTTGTTTCCGAGGGACCATGCGAGTAGGGACCCATAGGCATCCTGGATGCGTATGAAAGGATGCCGAACCTTTTTGCCAGGCTTCGGGATCTCCTGTCTGATTATCCGGGAGGAGAGCATGGGCACCAGGGTGAAGGCCACGATGAGCGAGCCGAGCAATGCGAAGAAGATGGTGGCCGCGAAGGGGCTGAAGAGCTGGGAACTCAAGCCCGAGATGAAGGCTATTGGCAGGAATATGATGACTGTTACGATGGTGGCCGCAGTAACCGCAATGGCAACCTCCCGTAAGCCCTCCTCTGCGGCCTGATGCGGATGCTTGCCCGCGCTTATATGTCGGAAGATGTTCTCCATGACCACGATGGAGTCATCCACCAGTTTTCCGAGTGCGATAACCAGCGCGCCCATTGTGATGACATTCAGCGTATAGCCGGCAAAATACATGCCCACAAAGGCGAGTAACAAAGAAAGCGGTATGGACAGAGCAACAATGATGGTGGGCCGGATGCGCCAGAGAAAAATGAGAAGTATAAACACGGCGAAGACAGCCCCTTCATAGGCCGCACTCTTGAGGGAGCCGATGGAGTCGGTGATGATTTCAGAGAGGTTGAAGTTGACGCCCAGGGTGAGTCCGCGTGGAAGATTCTTCTCAATGTCCGGGATGGCCTTTTCAATTTTCCTTGCCACGCTCACCGGGTTGGCGTCGCTCTCCTTCATGATCAGGATGCCCACGCCCTCGGTCTGCACCTTGTTCTCATCCTGGATTTTGACATTCCCTTCCACTTCCTTGACGCCGTCAACCACCTTGGCTACATCACGGAGCCGGATCGGGGAGATGGCTCCCTGTCCTGCGCTGGGGTCCTGCATGCCGGCAAGGGCCATCATTTGCTGTTTTTGCATCTGAGCCTGGCTTATGCCCTTTCCTATAAAAAGGTTTTCAAGCTCTTCCAGGCTCTTGAATTCTCCCACTCCTCGCACGCGGAATCTCTGGATGCCTTCCTCAAAATGACCGCTTGACATATTGATGTTCTGGAAGCGGATTGCATTGATGATGTCATTCATTGAAAGACCATAGGATTTGAGCTTATCCTTGTCCAGGTTCACCTGGATTTCCCGCGTGCGTCCGCCCATCAGCATAGCCGAGGCCACACCGGGAAGTCGCTCAATCTGGGGTGCCACGGTATCATCAACCAGGTTTTTCAGTTCGAGGAGCGTCCTGTTCGGGTCGCTCAAAGAGAGGAACATGACAGGCATATCACTTATATCCATGCGCATCACGATCGGCTCTTCCATGTCCTCGGGAAGGTATTTACGGATAAAGCTGACCGCTTCCCTGATGTCGGAAGTGGCGGCATCCAGGTCTGTGCCCCAGTTGTACTCCATGATGAAAATACACGAGTCTTCCATGGAGATGCTCTTGACATTCTTTACATCGGACAGGGCCTTGAGCATTCCTTCCAGGGGCTTGGTTACCCGTTGTTCCACTTCCTCGGGGCCGGCCCCGGGATACTGGATCATTACAACCACATTTGGAAACTTGATGTTCGGCATAAGGTCAAGCGGCATCCGCCATAGTGCGATCCCGCCTACCACCAAGATCATGAGCATGAGCATGACCACGGTGACGGGCTTTTTGACGGGAAAGTTGAACAGGTTCATATTTTATTCCTCCTGTTGCTTGAGAGAGCTATTCAATGTCCTCGCGGCTTAGCGTGCGGGCAATGGTTACCTTTGTGCCATCCTGGAGGATGGCCTGATCGCGGGCCACCACTAGCTGGCCGGGCTCAAGCCCTTCTAGCACCTCGTAGTTATGCAGGTCATAGTAGCCGAGCGTGACCTTTTGCAGTTGGACAAGGTCGCTTGAAACCATGAAGACCATATCATCTCCCTCGTCTTTGAAGACAGCGCTTTTGGGGATGATCGTGGCATTCTCTTTGCTCGCCACAACAAGTTGAATCTTGGCATACATGCCCGGACGCAAAAGGTGGTCGCGATTAGGAATCTTGATCTCGATGTTGGCCGTGTGTGAGAACTGGTCAAGGGTCGGAGCAATCTCCGTAACCTTTCCTTCAAAAACCTTTTCCGGATATGTCTGGGTCTGAACTCTCGCTATCAGTCCTGTTCTCATTTTGCCGAAGTCCTTTTCAATAACGCTGGTCTTTACAATAACTTTGTTGATGTCCACCACCACGGCCACCGGGAGCTGGGCCACGATCACATCTCCGGGATCACTGAGTATTTTTGATACCACCCCGCTAATCGGGCTTTTCACCGGGTAAGGGGGAGCCTTGGCTCCGACTTCGTCCCGGTCCACCCAGCTTACCACCTGGTTCTTGCGCACCAGGTCTCCTTCTTTCAGCACATTCCGAATCAGCTTTCCGGGCATCATAAGCTTGGCGATAAGGTTTACCTGTTTGTCCGCTTCTATCCAGCCGGTCAAATCAATGATGTCCTCTATATGGCCGGTGCTGACCTCGAAAACCTCCACCGGAATCAGGGTCTCCTCAAAGGTCGTGAGTTCCTGCTCCTTCAGCGCAGTTCTCATTTTTATCCCGACCACTGCCATCATAACCAGAACAGCCAAGATGATGATCAAAAATACGATGCTACTGCGTTTCATGATTTCCCCCTATTCTTCAATAAATTTCATATCCCGCGGACATTCTGCCAATGGCCTTTTCCAGGTTGGCCCTGGCCAGCTCATGGTCAAAGACAGCTTGCAGATACTGTGCCCTGGCCTGAATGAGGCTGACCTCGGCGTCCATGACATCAAGGTTATTCGCCATCCCCACCGCGTAGCGGTCTTTTGCGGCCTGGTAGCTCTTCTCCGCGCTTCCCACGCTTATCCTACCTGCTTCTACTTTTTCCTCTGTGGCGTTGAGCGTTAAAAGTGCGGATCGGACCTCGGTTTCTATCCCAAGTGCCAGGGCCCTCTTTCCGGCCTCTATCTGCTTGATCTGGCTCCGTGCGGATTTTATCTCTCCCTGGGTGGCCAGCCCGTCAAAGATCGGGATGGTAACAGCCACGCCTGCCTGGTATCCTTCTATCCATTCATCCTCATTGGGAGGCATCAACTGGCCCCTGTTCCACTGATAATTCGCAAACAGGGCCACGGTGGGGATATAACCAGCCCGGGCGATCTTGAGCATCCTTTTAGTCTGCTCCTCTCGCAGGTCCATGGTCTGTATCTCTGGCCGATCCTTGAGTCCCAGTTCAAAGTAAGCCTCCGGGTCGGCCGGTCCCCTTGGCTCATATTTCAACTCGCCTACAACCTCCGGCGGCTCATCAAGCTCAAGGCTAAGGATGTTCGCAAGACCCAGCCTGGCAAGCTTAAGGCCGTTGTGAACCTCTATCTGCTGGGGCTTGAGGGAGGCCAGCTTGGCTTCTACTTGTAAGAGGTCAAGGTTACTGACCATGCCCTCGGCATAAAGGTCCTGGACCTGGCGGTAATGGGCAGACATGGTGGCCAGTGATTGATCCATGACCTCTACCATCTCCTTGGCAAGAAGTGCGCCGTAAAAGGCCTGCTTGATCTGGTAGATCAACTCCAGTTTCTGCTTTATAAGCTCCTTTTCCTGGACTTTATGCTCAAGCTGTGCCGCCTGGTATCCATTCCAGATACGGCCTCCGGTAAAAATCGGCCAGGTGGCCTCCACCTTGCCAATATAAATCTCGCCCTCTCTATCGCTTGTAAACTCGAATCCGGGGAACGCGATGAAATGGATATGATCCGGTGGCAGGGGGTCCATTTGGGTGTTTGCAAAGGGGAATGTGGTGGGCATCAACTGCGGCTCGCCCGTTTTGAGATTAGGTAGCATGTTCGAGGTGACGGCAGAGCCTGTGGCCGTGACCTTCGGAATCAGATTGGCACGCACGCTTATCTCCTTGCCCCTGGCTCCCTCTATCTGGGCCTCGGCTATCTTTATCTGTGGATTTTTTTCCAGGCCCAGCCGAATGCAATCCTCTAAAGTGAGCCGCTTTACCGTCTGTGCAGACAGACCAAGCCCCCCGAAAAGGATTAGAAGAAAGAATACTAAACCTGAATTACATCGTTTCATCTTTTGCTCCTCTGTTTCTGATTAATAATCCCGTGACAAAAAATGTCCATGATTACATCCTTCTTCTCTCTAACCGGATACTCTTCCTCGGACTCGATCCACATAGCCAGGAATGAGTGGATTATGGCCAGAGAAGTCATGGCAATCTCCTGCGCGGAAAAGGGCCGGAATTCGCCACTCTTAATCCCCTCATCGGCTACATAAACCACATCCTCAATAAAAGTAGTAATTTTAGTGCGAATCTGCTGGGCAAAATCACCCGGAAGAGCCGCCTTAAAATTCTCCCGGTGCACTGAAAAGACCTTGAAGAAATCCCGCTCCTTTTCAAAGTAATCAAGGATGATCTCCACCCGTTGCTCAAGCTTGGCCCGCGCTGTGCCGGGCATCTTTTTTACGCCCTTGAGAAATCCCTCCAATTCCTCGATCTTCTCGTAAAGAAGACTGAAATACAACTCCTCTTTATTATTGAAGAAATTATAAAGAGAGCCGATTGAGAACTCAGCCTCCCTGGCTATCTCATTCATCGTAGTTGCATAATAGCCCTTTGTCCCGAAAAGCTTTGTCGCGGCCCGCAATATCTCACCGCGCCTGATCTGATGCTCCCGCTCCTTGCGACTGAGGTTTTTGCTATCAGATTTGGTTTTCATAAACCTAACCCCTTATCATTAGATTTTCCGCCATTATGAATTTAGATTCAAAAACCCCCAAAAGGATTCAAATTTTTTAAAAAAGATTCAAAAAATAAAACAGTCGCTCTTTGTATACCTGTTAGTCCCTGTTGTCAAGAAAAATCGTAACCCGGGCTGGAAAAAATTTTGCTCGTCAAAATCGCGTGTGTTAGACGATCAGAGCTCAAGACAGGACATTCCCCGAAAATTATCCTGATTCTTCTGTAAATCAAATGGGTGAGCCTCTTGTAAAAAGGCACAATGACCATGAATTTTCAAATAATAAGCCGCTCATTTTATGGTAAAATGTTCTTATTGACAAAAAACCTTTTCCCAAGGAGCGGCTTAATGAGTAATATATCACATGTATGGAGCAATATTCAAGCAACTTTGTTTCCTTGGGCCTGCGACATTAAAGAGGGTTTTGGATTTGACCCTCTTTTTTGGCCATGTTA
>CAZOMR010000164.1:0-7730 GCA_964580655.1 uncultured bacterium | reverse complement strand
CCTTTAGTGACACGAATATCTTTGGGCTCCATGAATTCGGAATAGTGACGAAGATACATTGATGGAGAGCAAGCTTAGTCAGTAGGCTTCTGGACAAACGCCCTGGCATTCTCTCGATCCGGTCAGGAGTTCGGGAGGTGCCAGGGCGTTTTTGTATCCTTGATTTCATGCTAGGATATGACTCTGGATGAAGATCAAGGTTGCAAAGACTGCGGGATTTTGTATGGGTGTGAGGCGTGCGGTAAACATTGTACTGGACAGGGTTCACGCGGATGCGGGGTCTATCTATTGCCTCGGGCCCTTGATTCACAACCCCCAGGTGGTGGAATTTCTGAAGGCGCAGGGTGTCCGGGATATCTCGGGGCTTGATGAGATTCAATCCGGCACTGTGGTGATTCCCTCTCACGGGATCAGGCCGGAGTTACGCGAGAGTCTGGCGCATAGAGGGATTGGTTTTTGCGATGCCACTTGTCCGAGGGTGGCACGGGTTCACGGCTTGATCAAAAAATACTATGCCCAGGGATTCCTTGTTTTGATCCTCGGGGATACCGGTCATGCAGAGGTTGAGGCGCTTTTAGGCGAGGCCAGTGGTCAAGCGATAGTGATTCAAAACCCAGAGCAGGTTTCTGCTCTTCCGGATGCGGAAAAGGTTCTACTTGTAGCCCAGACCACGCAGAGCCAGGAGGTCTTTCAGGCTGTGGTGGAAGCGGTAAAAAAGAGGTATTCCGGCCTTGCCAAGGATAATCTTGTCATAGAAAACACCATCTGTGACTCGACCCGGCGGCGGCAGACTGAGGTCCGCAAGATGGCAGGCGAGTCCGAAGGATCTGGAGGAATCGAGGCCATGGTGGTAGTAGGAGGAAAGGCCAGCGCCAACACCAGGCGTTTGGCCGAGATCAGCCGTGAGCAGGGTATTGCTAGCTTCCTTGTGGAAAACGAAAGCGAGTTGAACTGGGAAGAGCTTAAGAATTTCCGCGCCATCGGTCTGACCGCGGGCGCAAGCACGCCCAACTGGATGATCCGGAGGGTTTACGAGGAGCTTTCGCGCAGAAACTGGGAGGCGCGAATACGGCCTTTACGGTGGTTATACCTCTGGCTTCGGTCCCTGGTGGTTTCAAATGTTTATATCTCTGCAGGCGCGGCCTCGCTTTGTCTCTCCTCGGGATTTCTCCAGAGCTATCCGCCACGATACCGGAATCTCATCATCAGCTTTCTCTATGTCTTTGCCATGCACACCTTCAACATCCTGGTCAACAGGGACGCTGTTTCGCTGAACGAGCCTATGCGCACCAGGTCATTTGACCAACAGAGGCGCCTCTGGATCAGCCTCTCGCTGATGAGCCTCTTTCTGGCCCTGGGCCTTTGTATCTCTATCGGGCTATGGTCTTTTATAATTTTCTCACTCGTCAGCATACCGGGCCTGTTTTACCAGGTGCGGATTCTAAGAAGGTTCCGCACTGAAGTCTTTCCCTATCGTTCACTCGCAGAGATTCCCGGGTCCAAGGACATCTTCACCGCGCTTGGCTGGGCAGTGGTCTGCGCGCTCATGCCCCTGCTCGATTATCCGGATGCCCTGCCTTTATGGCAGAAATTGAGCCCGGCAACTGCCATGGCCTTCATCCTCGTCTTCGGTCTCGTTTTCCTCCGTTCAGTGATCCAGGACTTCCGGGACCTGCAGGGCGACAGGATGGTAGGCAGGGAAACCTTGCCCATTGCCCTGGGCGAGCGCCGCACCAGAGGCCTGCTCATAACGGTGGTCGCGGTTCTGGTCATGGCTCTTGTGCTTCTCTATTTCTTCAAACAAGTTCCAGTGCTTGCGTTGTGGATGCTCCTGCCAGTGGCTTATGCAGGCTTGACCATAAGATGGTTCACCCGGCGCACTATAGTGCAGGGCCTGCGCGCCGAGTCCCTGGTGGATTTCACTTTTATACTGGCCGGGCTGGTGGTGATTCTGGATAAAGTCGTCTAGCTTTGCTGGAACTCACTATTTCTTTATCGGGCCAACCGCCTGTGCGATTCGGACCAACTGGTCGTCTTTCAGGCCAAGTAGTTCCGAGACCTTGCCGTATTTCACAAGCCCGAACACACATGATCCCAGACCAAGAGACGCGGCAGAGAGATAGAGGTTCTGGACCATGCATCCTATCTCAATGTCCGCAAACCGGATAGTCTTCTCACCGCCCGGCACCTTGTCCACATTCGCAACATAAACTATTGTCATGGCCGCTCTTTTCAGACCCGGCTGGATGGTAGGCACATTACGGCGGATGTCCTCGGATAAAACCCGCACCAGCCTGTGGTTCTTCGTCTCATACATATAAGTTCCTTCAGGGATGCAGACATAAACATCCACCGGGTATTTCGCAACAGCCGAGGGAGTTGTGCGGTGCCCGTTAGGCCGGTTGACCCCGGTCATGGCCCATAGCAAGCGCGAGATGTTATCCTCCGAGAGCCTCTCTTCTATAAACGACCGGTCGCTACTCCGATTAACCAGCGCATGCTCCAGAGTGAAGGTGCTGTCTTTTTCAAACTGCACAAGCTCGATCACCTCCGGGCCCGCGGCCTTGATCCTCGAAGTGCCCGGATTAGACGGAACAGCCTTCTCCCGCGAGCATGCTTCAGAGGCCGCGAATAATCCCGCGCCCAAAGCCGCGGCTTTTTCCAGAAATGCCCTTCGTTCCATAGTCATGGGAATACCTCCTTAGATTCCTCTCTGATATTAACCGCTGTCATATCTACCCTTTCAGCTCATTATAATAGATAAAATAGGGGAAAATTTATTTCTGAGCTAATCCCCAGGATAAGTCTCCTCAAGCACCTTTAGCATCTCTTGTGCGAATTTCTCCGTCTCCTCGAAGTTGGGCGAATGGCCGGAGTCTTCAAACCAGACGATTTTCTTGCCCATAGGCGCATCCAGGGCCTCGTAGTAAACCTCAACCATCTCGAAGGGTGTGTTATAGTCATGCCGACCGGTGAAGAAGTATACGGGCAGATCGAGTCTCGGGGCCTGCTCCAGGAAGTTGACGGTCATGATCTCGTTCCACATGAGTGCCGCAGAGTAAATGCCTCCGAATTTATACTTGATGCGATCGAGTTGGGTGTATTCAACGGATGAAGGCCCTATCCTGGCCTCTCTGCCAGCCTCGTTATATATAACTCCGCCGAACTTATTCAGCCAGATTCTTTGAACCGCCACATCAGATGTGAGCCTGTAGGGAGGCGGCCCTATCATTTTCAGCGTGCTGATAGCCAGGTGATTTTTCCGCTTCCTCGCCTCGTCCCTGACAAACTGATAGGATATGGCCTCGTTTTGTGGCATGTCAACGCACTGGCCCATGCCCACATAGGCATAGAAAAGCCCAGGATAACGATGCACAACCCTCACGCCCAACAGGGTCCCCCATGACTTGCCGATAAGGTATATCTTGTCCACGCCGAAGCGCTTTCTTAGCATCTGCACCAGCTCGTGACAGTCCGAGACAAACTGCTCTATGTTCATCGAGTCCGCCGGGATATCCAGATGAAATGATTTTCCCGCTCCACGCTGGTCCCAGTGCACCACCACAAAGTGATCCTCCAACGGATAGCCGTAGAAATGCGCATAGGGCATCTGAGCGCCTCCCGGCCCGCCATGAAGGAACAGAAGAACAGGATTAGACCTGTCCTTTCCCCGGATCAATATCCATTGGTTAATCCCGCCGAGCTCCACCTTTTCAAGCGACGCTATCCCGTTCGGTGTGTTTATTGCCGGAGTTTTTCCCGCGCAGGAAATCGCGGCCACCCCCAGCAAAGATAAAAGAGCGATCAAGACAGGTTTCAAAAGCTTCATTTTTCTCCTTTGCCCAGAATAATCTCTCGCCGCTTGAGCATATCATGTCGCAGGCTCTCTGATTCCCGCGGGTATGTATAGTAATATGCTGTTGCCACGAGGTAAGCAACAGCCCAGCATCCGCAAGCCACAAGCAGAGCCCTTGTCAAGCCGAGACTTTGGAAACTGTCAGCAAACTTGCCGAGTAAAATTACGACCACCGAGGCCACGGCACCCTGGAAGAATTCCGTCAAAGCCATGGCCGTGCTTCTAAGCTCCGGCCGGATAACAGCCTGGACCAGCGGCTGTTTAACGCCTCGCCGGGTCCATTCCAGAAAGAATCCCGTGAATATCCCGCAGGCGAGAATAGCCTCCAAACTCTCGGCCGCGGTTAGTAGATACCACATGGTGGGAAAGGTCAGGGCGATGGAAATCTGCGAAACAGCTATCCGGCCCTGTCCGGGCCAGCGTGTGTCCGCCCAGTCCGCCACAAGCCCGCCTACTATACTGCCAACAGCCAATGCGAGCACCATGCCTCCGAATATCATATCCGCATCAGCATTCGAGAATTCGCGGTCATTCACGAGCCAGGTTACAAGATAAATAGACATGGCATTGATGGTGGTCATCAGAAAAGAGCCCTGGACCAGGTTTACCAAGACAGTGTGGCTTCGCAAGACTTCCTTCACATCCGCGATATGAAACCGGAATTCCTCTGCCGCCTTTTCTGTTATGATTTCCTCCAACTCAGGCTCTGCGCCGCCCCGTACAGGGTCTCGGACAAGCAGTGCAATGACAATACCGGAAATGACGCTTGCCAGACCCAGGATGACGAAAGCCAGGCGCCAGCCCATACCTGGAAGGCCCTGCTTGTCCGCGAGACCGAGCAGTGGCCCGAAGCCAAGAGCCGCGGCCACAATGCCAAACATGCCTATGGCCCCTATAATCCCCATGGCCCTGCCTCTTTGATGCGGGCCAAAGACATCAGCCAGCATACTGAACGCGGCCGGGTATAAGCACCCGAGCCCGAGACACGCGATAGCCCTTACTGCAAGAAGCTGGTGGTAATCGGTAACCAGCCCGCAGACCAGGGTCCAGACGCCCCAGAGTCCTGTCCCGATAACCAGAATCCACTTTCGGTTCCAGCGATCAGCCGCCATGCCCCAGAACGGGCCGCTCAAGGTCTGAAAGATAGTGCGGATGGCGTAGATAACGCCCAGGTTCGAATAAGTGAGGTTAAGGGATGTCTGTATTGCCGGAGCAAGCATCGGAAGGGCCAGGTCTTCCGCGCTGTCTACGAAGAACCCGAATCCGAGCGCGGTCAGAATTCTTGCACGGTAACCTCTGGTCTTTTTAGTCATTTATTTTCCATTGATCCCGAAACGCTTTCTAAGCTTCTCATACCCTTTCTGACACACTCCCAGGAGATAGAACTCACATTTCCATTCACCTGCTCCACAGAATCTCTCCAGGTCGGCAGGTGTCAGCTTTTCAGCCAGAAGCCTCTGCAAATCAGCAAGCCGCGTCACCTGCCCTGTGCGCAGGCCCAGATGCTCAAGCACAGCCGCATCCTTTGTGATCTTGTTCTTCCAGCCGGTTACGCAACGGCCTTCATCATCGGACCAAAACCCGCATTGATAGCAGAAGATGTCATAGCCATATATAGTTTCTATAAGGAGATCAGGAGACGGCTGGACCCTGGAAATAAGCTCGGAGTAGGCCGCGCGGAAAGCAGGAACCTGGATGAGTTCCTCGAAAGCCCCGATGCAAAGATGATGGTGTCCCATCAACCGGATTCTCTGGTTAATGTCCTGGGGGAATATCTGCTCCGGTTGTTCCGAAAACCGGGACAAAGGCTTTTGAGCCACATCCAGCATCTCGCGCTTCGGAGGGGCCTCTGCACCCGGCAATGGCTCACTCAGCTCCTGGAACAGCCCCTCAAGGTCCCCGAAACGCACCAGGCGAAATTCCTCGCCCATTCTGCCGGAGGCCATCCCCAAGGTCTCCGACTTGAAATTCTTTGCCGCCGCGTTTCCCTTCTCCTGAATGAAGCTCGCGATGAGCGGCCTCATATCGCCTTCCATTGAATTCTCAAGCCACGGCACCCGGCGGCCCCAGGTCTTGAGCTGGAGGCGATGCTGATTGATGGTATTTCTCATCATGGTTTTTTGAGCGCAAAGGGCCTCGACCTTCTTCTCCATGTATTCTGACACATCCTCTACATGGTTCGCGTCGGAAAGGTGCCGCGCAAAGTACCAGCGCTCACACACTGAAAAAGGCTCAAGCCCCTCATCAAAATGTTCAGGATGGTGAAGATCGAAGCAGGAAACCCAGAAGGCATCCTCTACTGCCTGTGCCACGCGGATGTGATCCATGTTCGGCTCATACAACCCGAAGGGATCAAAAGTGAACACCGCGTAGGGACGGTACTTGCGGAACATGTAAACGATCCGCTCTCGCAGTGCCACCTCGGACACATCAGCCAGAGAGTCGGTCTCAAAGCCCAGGTCCACAATTTCAGAGATGCCGAGAATCTTCGCGGCTTCATGCATCTCAGCGGTGTTGCGGCGCCTTGTTTCTTCCAGCGTCAGCCCGATTGAATCCTTGCAGTCATCCGTTACCCTGACCATAATCACGCGAAAGCCCTTGTCCGCGAACTTCGCCAGGGTTGCGCCGCAGAACGCGGCCGCATCATCCGCATGAGGACTGATAACCATTGCCGTATACATCTGAAAAACCCCCTTAACCCGGTAGCTGTTAAAATAGCAGATCCTGACAGAACTCTTTTATCATTTTTTCATCCAGCGGCCTTTTGTTTATGACGGAATAAGGCAGGCCCTCGTTTTCGACATAGGCCGGCAGTGTCAGCAGGGCATTCTCGAACTCGGTCCGAGAGAGATTGAGGTCTCGCGGCTGGAAACGGACGCGGGTTTCTGCAAGAATCCGCTGAACGCGTTCCACATCGTTTTCCTGCACCTGAGACATTAAAAGGACTCCGAGGCAGACCAGCTCTCCGTGAACATACCCCCTGCCAGTCCGATACTCTATATTGTATGCAAGGTAGTGCTCCGAGCCCTCCTCAGGCCTTGAGTGACCAAGCTTAAGGCAAAGCTCGTTTTCTGCGGCATAGGCCTGGATAAGCCATTTCAGCGCGGAATCGGCGGCCTCCCTGATCTCCTCGCCGAAGGCCTCAAGGTGGTCCAGGAGCTCAGACACCTTCCATGCTATCTCTTCATCATAAGGGATAAGCCCCTGATCTGCTCCGGCCTTCCAGTCCCAGAGCCCTGTGTGAATGGACAGGATGTCGCCTATGCCTGCGCGGTTGATGTTTATCGGCGCGCTCCGCATTAAATCAAAGTCAGATATGACTACCTGCGGCACGACGAACCCGATATAGCGCACCCTGCCGTGCTCCCTTACCGCGATGGAGTTTGTTACGCATGCGTCAACCGAGGCGGTTGATGGAATGAGGACAGGCTCTACCCCCCGCTTTAAGGCCACATACTTGGCCATGTCGAGCGACATTCCTCCTCCCAATCCCACGAGAGTATCCGCCCGCGGCAGTTGGGCTTCAAGCCGTTCAAGGACATCCCGGTCCATTGTGTCAACAAAATGCACATGGCTCGGCGGATTGGCGAGCATTGGTTCTGCAACCTTCCATGGCTCAGGCATTGTCAGGACAAGGTAGGTTCCCCAGTTACGGCTGGCAGGAGCCAGAAGACCGCGGCCGAATTCGAGTCGAGGCCGCATGGCACGTTTAACAAGATCCTCTGATGCCCAGGAAGGAATGGCCATTAATAGATTCTCCCGCAAAGATATGAAAAAGTTAAACCATTCCCGCCTTTAATGTCAAGACTCTTAAGCTGAACGGGTGTGCGACATAAATGGTGACTATCCGTGAAATATACGGCTCCTCTTGAGA
>CAZOMR010000163.1:0-7762 GCA_964580655.1 uncultured bacterium | reverse complement strand
CTCAAGAGGAGCCGTATATTTCATGGATAGTCACCATTTATGTCGCACACCCGCGCATTCCTCGCTACTTGCTTTTCAGGAAGGGATTAACTAGAATAAATTTGAATCATGGTCAAACCGAGAATCTTGCTCAGCTCGGTGTTCAAGCCTTTCGGAGTAGATAATATTTATAGCCGCAAGGATTCGAAGATCGAGCTGTTCCATAATCAACTCACGAAGTACCAGGATGTCTTCAGCATGCGGACCTTCATGAGCTCATACGGTCTGCACGCGATAGCCAACAACATAGAGGCTCCGACCACGGTCCTGGATTTTCCCGGTTTGCGCCGGTTCGAGAATGAGGTTGCCAAAGGTTACGACTATGTAGGGATCAGCTCGATCGTGCCGAATTTCCAGAAGGTCAAGCGCATGGTCGAGCTTGTGCGCGAGGTTTCGCCTCGATCGAAGATCATCATCGGAGGGTTTTGCGCCGCAGTAGAAAACCTGGACAAGATCATGGATGTGGACCATGTATGCGTTGGCGAGGGAATCTCCTTCATGCGAGAGCTTCTCGGAGAGGCTCCGGAGTTCAAGTTCAAGAACCCGGATGTATTCGCAGAATCAAGAGAACTACTCGGGGTTCCCATTTTCTGGGTGAAGAATCCGCACATAATAACCGGCCTGGGCTGTTCCTATGGATGCGATTTCTGCTCACCGAGCCATTTCTTCAGTCAGCATCATATCCGGTATATCAAGACCGGGCAGGAGTTATTCGATGAGATGGTGAGGGTGACGAAGCGGTTCGGGTCCACGGAGATCACCTTTATCGGAGATGACAACTTTTTCATGGATATGAAGCGGGCGCGAGAGCTACGAGATGCTGTGGTTAAAAACGGCAGGATGTTCAATATCTTTCTCTTCGGGTCCGCGAACCTTGTTATGGAGTTCGGCATTCCAGAGCTTGCGGAGATGGGGGTTTACCTGATCTGGATCGGCAGGGAGAGCAGGTTCGACCCCTATCCCAAGAACCGCAAGATAGACCTCAAGGCCCTGCTAGATGAATTGAGAAAACACGGAATAAAGACCATACTTTCATCTATACTTTTTCTTGATAATCACACACAGGAGAATATCTGGGAAGATATAGATGATCACCTTGCATGCCGGCCTGATTTCAGCCAGTTCGCACATTATTCTCCCGCACCGGGCACACCTCTCTGGGAGCGGATGAAGGAGGAGGGGCGATTACTACGGGACATCCCGTTTGAGGATTGCCATGCCTTTAAACAACCCTGGTTCGTGCATCCGCAATTCAGTCTGCTTGAGGCCGAAAAAATCCAGGACAAGGCTTACCTCCGGGATTTCCATGAACTGGGGCCGAGTCTCCTGCGCTGGATTGAAACCGACCTTATCGGATATGAGCACATGATAAAGTCGCCTCGTTCCACCCTGCAAAAGAGGGCTGAATTCCTGGCGAAAAACATGAAGGTCTACCGGATATTAATTCAGGCAATCGAGCGGCTGGCCCTCACGCCGGAGATGGCTGATAATGCCCGTGAATTGCGCACACTGCTCGCGGGCCGGTTTGGATCAAGCGACCCTTTAGAAAAGACCCTGGCCCTCGGGCTGACCCTTTTCGGACTTACGAGGCGAGCGCGCACCCGCCTTTTCGGGGATGCTATCCAGCCCCGCACCCGGATCACATATTATAATTATTGAATAGTTTCCAGGCTGGTCTCAAGGAATTCCAGGTACCCCTCCTCTATTGCGATGAGCCGTTTTTCATAAAGGGTTGGAAGCGCATGCGGGTCTTGCTTAAGCTCCATTACCAATTCCTGGTATTGATCCTTCAAGAGAGATAGTTGGTCCCTGGCAGGCTCTTTTTGCTTTTGCTTGACGAGTAATTCTATCAGCTCCCCGCGGGCAGAGAGATAATAAGGCTCAAGCTGGAGCGCCTTTTTTAGCCAGATCATCTGACCCTCCGGATCGGAACGCGCCTCAGCAACCTCTGCAAGCAAATAAAAGGTAAAGGGATAGCTGGGATTTCTCTTTAAAGAAAGCCGGGCAAAGTGATCGGCCATCTTGAGAATTTGTGAATTCTTCTCGGCGCGAAATGCCGCAAGCAGATGTCCGCGGGCTATCTCCAGGGGATAAAGGTAATTCTCGGGATTGAGGTGAAAGGCATGGTCAATCTGCCGGGTCGCCGCGGTAAGCAGATCAAGGTTTCCCGTTCTGGTATATTCCAGGATACCCAACTCGCCAAGCTTGTAGTAAAGCGGCGCATACCCGGGGCTATACCGGGAAAGCCTCACTAGGCCCGTGATCTGGCTTTGGGTATCGCTTTTGCCAGAGTAATGCAGATAAAGCCCGTAGGTTGTGCCAAGAAGAATAAACAGTGCGCAGAGCATGATCGAGGCCACTGCGATCAGAATTCGCAGGAGGCGTGGCCGGGAGAATCTCAGGTCTGCGGGTCTCAGCCATACCGGCCTGGTACGGGCGAGCAGAGCGGAAAGGATGCTGGCGACAATCACCGCGGTAACCGCGATGGAAGGGTTATGGAGGTTTGAATCGAACAAGGAATGAAGACCTATTCCAAGAAGTGACCCGCTTAAACCCGCAAGCAAGGGCCTGGCCGAGGGATGAGCCCTGTTTGATTCTCGAAACCCGGAGATGATCAATGCCCCGGCCATGATCAAAAGCAAAAGAGGGGCAAGCGGGGAAAGCTCTGCGGCAAGGTGCAGAGGCTCGCTGTGCGCGGTGGTCGCATGCCTGGGATACCTGCTGAAACGCGCTTTTTCAACAGGGTGCATGAAGCGGAAATAGCGATACTTATACATGCCCAGACCTATGCCATAGGGCTGATCGCAGGTCATGTCAAGACTGCTCTTCCAGATGGATACCCTTTCCCAGGCGTAGATGTCATTTTGATCCAGGGTCCTGAGCCTTTCACGAAGCGGGTTCGGGATTACCGCAAGCGAGGCGACGAGAAGAAGCAAAAGAACCAGAGCTAGGTTCCGCGAGCGAGAGAACATGACTGCGGCCAGAGCCAGAACCGCGGCGAGCACGGCGCGGGAGCCCGAGTAAACCATACCCAGTATCATCAGGATCAAGGCCGCAAAAAGCAGAGGACTTTTCACACGCGCCCACCGGGACATGACAGGCGCCGAGGATGGAAAGACCAGCATGGCCAGACAAAGAGGGCAGACAGCGATCAGGTAACCTGCATAAAAGGCTGGATTGAAAAAGGTGCCCCGCGCCCTGTCTCCTTGCTCCAGGAAATAGCGCGCTATCCCGAAAGCGCCTTCAAACGCTCCCGTGAAAATCAGGAGATAGACTGCGAGAAATATCAATAGCCGGCCTGCCTGCCCGGCCCTGCCGAAACTATTCAGGCCCAGATAAAACAGGGCCATATATATCATGATGTTCACATACCAGTACATGGTGATGTATTGATATGAGCTGACAAACAGCGACACCCCGGCAAGAACCCATAAAAGGAATACGAGGAGATCAAACCGTGAAGTGATAATAGTCCTGTGTTCATGCCCTGCAAGCGAGAGCAGGAACAGGCTTGACATAAAAAGAACTATCAGGCGAAGACCTGTCACCGGGATATAAGTGGTGCCGCCCTGGATCAATGGCATGCCCAGGATCACGAGTGCCCAGAAAATGCTCCATACCCAGACCCGTGGTTTCAATGGGACCGGGCCCTTTTTCGGAGATAAACCGCCAATGATATAAGAATCAGAAGAACCGCGCCAGCGAGGCTGATCATTATCCCGATGTAAAAGCTTTGCGGATGATAGCGGAATATAATGCGATGTTCCCCCGGGGGAATCTCGACAGCCCGGAAGAAGCCATCCGCGCGATGCACTTTAACCGGTTCCCCGTCCAACTCGGCGCACCAGCCCGGATAATAAGTATCAAAGAAAATGAGCCAGCCTCTGGCCTTTGCATCCGCCCGAATCACCACTTTCTCATTCAAATACTCCACGATCTCGGCAGGGTGGCTCCCAGGAGGGTCCGGTATGGTAGAAAAGCCTGTGTCACTTTCCAGCAAAACTATTTGTCGCGCATTGAAATCATCCAAGAGCCAGGTATGGAGTAGTTCTTCTCGCTCTGGGATTACCCTGGCCTGATAGACCACCAATGCTCGCGGAAGGGAACCGGAAATTTTGCGAAGCTCGACTTTCGGAACAAAAAGCCAATCAGCCCCGCAACGGGCAAGAAAGCGGAAGATCAGATCAGGGTCAGGATACTGGATCAATGCCTTCACCTCATCAGATTCCCGGAGATAAAATGAGCTACGAGCATTGACGTCATCAATCCGAAAGGGCATGGCTGAGAAACGTCTCAGCCATTCGCGCTGGAGGGAGTAATGATCTTGGGGCCTTTCATCCCGTCCAAGGAACCTGTCCTTCTTTTCCAAGGGCCTCGCAATCAGGGCCCTTGTGGGAGCAGTATCAGTCGTGGACATCTCTCTTACCACATTTGGAACCGATTGATAAAAGGATTCCTCAATCATAGGATTGAGGTTCCGATGCACGAGGAACAGATCGAGGAATATCAAGAGCGCGATGATGAATGGCATTGTTCTTTTCGCGAACCCGTGCTTCGCAGAGTAGGGCTCGAGGTAGTCTGCAGACCAGATGCAAAGAAAAGCCAGAGAAGCAAAAAGGACTGTCCGCATGAGAGAGCGATAAAAGAGAAAAATCCGTGAATCGAGGCAACCCTTACAGATTGGTTGAGCCAGAAGGTACGCGATGCCGATCGCAATAACAAGAAGCAAAACGAGAAAGTAGATGGGAACGCGCTTCTCTGAATCATGGGACATGGATTCGTAAAGCCATTCCATGCCAAAGGCCACAAGCCAGGTTGAAGCCAGAGCCAGGCCGAGTGCGCATTTTTGGGGGATACGAAAGAGGTCGAAGCCTGGAAGAACCTTGAACGCTATATTATAGAGGAATCCGTTCTCTCCAAGAGACATGATGAGCCAGAAAGCCAGAAATAACCACCAGAAGACGACCGCGCTCCGGAAACGCGACCTGAACGCGAAGAGCATGAGGATCAGACTTGCAGTGCCGCAGTAGATGCTGGAGATGTAGGGAAAGGTCTCGGACCACTGCCCGATGTTCCACGGTAGGGACAGGCTTTCGCCAAGGAAGTAATGGGGAACCAAGAGGGTAATGAGGTCTCGCGGAAGAAAGGACCAGGTAGTGGCTTCAGCCAGGGTCAGGCCTCCTGCCCGGTTGGATCTTAAGCTCATCTCAACGGCTGGCATCCACTGGAAAGCCGAGAGCACAGCCAGGATCAAGACGGCCAGGACAATCGAGCCCGCGCATCTCAAGAACAGGCTCTTTCTTCCAAATTTATCTTTGTCAAGAAACACCATGAACATGCCGATGAGCGCCAGCATCATCAATGATAGATATACAACCTCCGGATCACCCCCGAGAAACTGCAAACACAAAATCAGTCCGAGCCCGACCGAGTTTGCGAACCAGCCGCGCCTCAGTGCGCGTAAAAGAAGCCAGACCAGACCCGGAAGCCAGACCGATGACCCGAGGATAACTATCTGCAATCCTGATGATGCCAGGAATCCGGCAAAGGAGAAGACAATGGCGCCGGCAAGACGACTGGCTTTTCTAAAACCAGCCTCACCGAGCATCAGCCAGCTCAGGATGCCCGCGATCAGGAAATGAAGAGATATGAAGTAATTGAGGGACCGAAAGACCGGGGCCATGAAGTAAAGGATGTTCAAGGGATAAAATGCCTGGCTCTGCAGGTTGGCCGCATATGGCACGCCGAAGAATACATAGGGGTTCCACAGGACAAAACCCAGGTTGTCGACCCAGAACTGGCGCTTGGGAATAATTTCAATACAAATGTCTCTGAAATAAAAGGAATATCCCTGCCAGAGCTCAGGTCCGAAGAAGATGAATACCAGAAGGCCCAAGATCAGCACGATAGAAATCCGCTCAACCAGAGCCTTTGTTCTACCCTCCGGGGCGCGGGAATCAAAGCCAGGAGATTGCTTGAATTCTTTCATCATATTACTCGGAGCATTTTATAGATGATACCTTTAATCAGCAAGCAAATGATTTTCCCCTCCCTGCGATGGGAGGGGATTAAGGGGAGGGGGATCACCCTCTCCCAAACCCTCTCCCATCAAGGGAGAGGGCTTTTTCGATACCCTCTCAAAAGGGGGAGGGAACTAATGAAAAATATCAACCATAAAGTGCTCTTGTTAATAAAATTCAATGGGCATGGTATTTATCTACCATATTACCACTGACATGGGAAGAAATAAACAAAAGGGCCCTCCTACAAACTTGTGGGTAGTTTGGAGGCAATAAATGGAAAATATTACTGTAATATCAACAGGTTGTATTAATACCCCCCTCCCGTCCCCCCAAAGGGGGGATGCGACAGCATCGGTTCAGGGGCACGACCCAACGAGCATGGACGCTCCACCCGAGCGGAACGCCCTGTGCCCCTTAACCACCAGGGTAGTAGTCCGACTCCCTGGCAAGGGAGAAAATAGCAGAATCAAGGGGATTTTGCAAGTCCTGAAAAACCTTCGGAAATTCGTGAACTTGTGCCCCTTTAATCAAGGCTGTCATTTAGGCCTGTGGGGACCAAGGCTGAGCCAGAGATAAGAACATGAGAGTGGCCAATATCACCCACAGATTCTTATGAGGAACCAAACAAAAAAAAGGCCCCGAACGGGGCCTTTGCATAAAGCCGGAAATAATGAATTACGGAGTGCAGGTATCCAGTTCGCAGTCATTCATGCCATTGCCCCAGAGCCCCTCGAGGTTGGTGTCGTCCGCTATTCCCTCAGGCACACGGTTCTTGATGTACTTGGCGTTGTTGATTCCCCACATGTCACAGCAGGCAGTATCGGTGTCAAGATTTCCTGCCGCCGCAATAGTGAAGCCCAGCTCGTTGGAGATCGTCTTCCCCGCCATAGTCGTGTCGCAATTGGCTCTGTTCGTAGGCTCTGAAATGCGCTTCGCGCCCTCCGTATTCAAATAGTTACCAGTCCCGCATTGATAGTAATAGCGGGTCTTGCCTGAAGGACTCCAGCTCATCAGATACCAGCAGTCAGGGGTCGTCACACCTGTGATAGTCGCCGTATCAGGATAAGTGTCATTGTTGCTGTAATAACTCCCCATTGCCACGAAGATAGCACCCAGGTTCTGCCTGGCCTCGGATTGCTTGGACTTGCATTGAAACTTCAGGAAGTTCGGGATCGCAATGGCCGCCAGAATACCTATAATCGCCACCACGATCATCAGCTCAATTAAAGTAAATCCTTTCTTGCTTCTCAATTCCTAATCCTCCTTTTTTGTCTGTTGCTTAATGCCGATTAAACCAAAAACAATTCCTCGTTTATTCCTTTCCTCTTTACACCTCCTTTCCATTTGCTTCGTCTCCTTAACCATCTATTTTAACACAAATTCCACCATGAGTAGATGCAATCAACATGCCAGATTTAAGCCCTGGTCTATAAATCCCCTCGTTGATTAAATTCGCAACAAAATCAATAACTTGCATCGCAGGGCAACCTTACGGCACGCACAAAATAGCTGACCTCTTGTTTTATCTGAGACCTTATCTCCAAAATTTGTTTTTTTACTGACAAAATTTGTCACTGGGATTGAACTCTTTCTGATGTTCTGGTATAAATATCATGATCAAATCTTATTATCAAGGGAATTTTGATCTGAAGTTCCCCCATTTTTTCAGGTATCGAAGAGAGCCATTTGCGGATGCGGTG
>CAZOMR010000162.1:0-7807 GCA_964580655.1 uncultured bacterium | reverse complement strand
GGGTAATTATATGTTTCATTTCAAATGTTGTGTTTTAGGCAACAGGCCCTGAAGCCCTGACCCCGAAAAGGAAAAGTTGCATAGCAGTCAGGGCAGTGGTATCTTATAGATGATCGAAAAAATCCAGATCAGGAGTTTTGTAATATGAAAGAAGTGAGGAATGTCAAAAAATTCGAGGGGACTTCAACCTATGTCCTGGACCCGGAGTTGCGCGAGATTGTTAATATCACCATTGCCCTGGAGATGCCCTTGTTGCTGAAAGGCGAGCCCGGCACGGGCAAGACCCTGCTTTCCTACGCGATTGCGGAGGACCTGGGTCTGCCGCTTATTGTGCTCAATGTTAAATCCAGCATGAAGGCGGTTGATGCTCTCTACCAGTACGACACCCTTACCAGGCTGAATGACGCCCGGTTTGGAGACTCAAATCGCGATGTCAAGAATATAGAGGAATATATCCGTATGGGCAAGATAGGCCAGGCTTTTGTCTCTGACAGCAAGGTTGTGCTTTTGATTGATGAAATAGACAAGGCGGATTCCGACTTCCAGGACGACCTGCTTGATGTCCTCGATCAGATGTCTTTTGACATCATGGAGATTGACAAGACGATCCGGGCCAAACACAGGCCAATAGTCATCATAACTTCAAATGCCAAGAAAGACCTCTCCGATCCTTTTCTGGGCCGGTGCAACTTTCACCATATAGCATTTCCTGATCCGAAGATGATGAACAAGATAGTCCATGCACATTTTCCTGATATCCAGCGCAACATAGCGGACACGGCAATCAAGACCTTCTACCGCCTCCGCAGGGTGCCTAATGTGGAGAAAAAGCCTTCCACGCGCGAACTCATCAACTGGATCAGAGCACTTAGCTCGGACCCGGAATTCAAGGCCAAACAGCTTGACAAAAAAGCTGATGCCCCTTACCTCGGGGTGCTGTTTAAAAAGAGCCTGGACATGGAGCAGGCAAAGATGTATATCAACCGCGGTGATGGGATGTGAGCGATCATGTTCGTCCCGTTTTTCTATGAACTTCGCTCCGAGGGCATTCCAATATCTCCTACCGCGTTTTTGCGTCTGCAAAAAGCCCTTAACATGGGACTGGTCAACTCGCTTGAAAAATTCTACATCGCGGCCCGCTCAATCATGATCAAGAGCGAGAGACACTTTGACCTTTATGACCGCCTGTTCGCACACTACTTCCACGGCGCGGAATTCAAGTCCATGGAAGATGAAGAGCTGGAAGCGACAGTCCGGGCGCTTCTTGAGGGATGGCTCGGAAGCCCGGAGGAACTTGCACAGGTCATGGGCATAGACCCGGAGGAACTGAAGAGGTACACACCGGAGGAACTGGTCAAGTATTTTCTCGATCGGCTTAAGGAGCAGACCGAGGCGCACCATGGCGGGGATAAGTGGATCGGCACCCAGGGGACCTCGCCCGTGGGCCACAGCGGTCGTCATCCGGGTGGAATGAGGATAGGCGGCGGTTCCATGGGCCAGTCCGCGATCAAGGTGGCAATGGAGCGGCGCTGGAAAGATTACGCGTATGACGGCCCGATTGACTCAAGCCAGATGGCCGAGGCACTGAAGAGGCTCCGTCATCTCACACCGACCGGACCGGAAGACCAGCTCAATATCCGCGAGACCATTTACCAGACCGTGCGCAACGGAGGCGAGATTGAAATCATATACGACCGCAGGCTCACGGACAAGCTGAAGATTATCCTGATGATGGACAACGGCGGCTGGTCTATGGACCCTTATATAGAGGCCTGCCGCACGCTCTTCAAGTATGCGAACAGCAATTTCAAGGAAGTGAAAAACTATTACTTCCATAACTGCATCTACGACCGCGTATATGAAGACCCACAGCGAAGATCAAAGCCTTTCAAAACCGTGGACTTCGCAAGGGCCGACCCGGAGACCAGATTGATCATAGTCGGCGACGCAAGTATGGCCCCTTATGAACTCTTGCATGAATACGGAATGATCGAATACGGCGGACACCAGTCCCGGCCCGGATTGTGGTGGCTTCAACTTTTAGCACGCACATTCCCGCATTCGGTCTGGCTTAATCCAAAGAATGAAAACCAGTGGGACTTTACCGCAGGGAATTATACCATCGCTAAAATAAGAACAGTCTTCCCAATGTTCGACCTCTCTCTCGACGGCCTAGAAGCCGCTGTCATGGAATTGATTAAAAAATAGGGGCACATCATCAAACCGGTGCGAGAGAATCCAGTTTCGACATAATCAAATCGTGTCGCTCCCAAACCTTAACTAAACAACTAAGGGTCAGACCCCGAATCTGAGGTTGCAGAATAAAAGCTGTCCTGTTAGGATAAGTCCAGAGTTGTAAACATGGCCAGGGTTTGTCCGAGGTGCAATCGGCCCAATGCGGATGATGCTCTGCAATGCCTTTATTGCGGGGAATCCCTTCCGCGAGAGTCTATTACGAAGCCGGCGACTGAAAAGGTTGCCGCGATTTCTCCTCCGGAGAGCTACCTCGTGGTAATAAGTCCGGTGGATGAGATCAGGCGAGAGTGGGTTGGGCCTATGGCTCGGCTCACTGGTTGGGACTCTTATCTTGTGAGGCAGAGATTAAAAAGCGAGTCGCCCTGGATACTAAGGATTTTTCAAGACCTGGGCAAGGCACAGGGACTCGTCCAGGGCTTGATGAATATTGGCCTGGATACTTATCTGTTAAAAAAAAGCGGGCTTTTGAAATTGCAGGAGAAGCTAACTCCGACAGGGATGTGGCTTGCGGAAGATAACATGGGTTTTCTATTTGAGGCCAGCGAGACCGGCGAGACCGGCGAAAAAATTTCTTTCCGATATGAGGATTTATTTTTGCTGGTTCGAGCCCGTGTCAAGCAGGAGCGAGAGGAGGAGGGTGTAGAGGGGGAATCCGGTCGAGTCAGCCTGGGGAGTTTGTTTATAACCGAGGAGGGGTCGGAGGATGGTGTTGCGAGTGATGACCCGCTTGAGCGGCTGAAGGTGCGCCTGGGCAGGATCAAGATCAAGCGTCGTGTCAGCTTGAAGGGGGCGTCCTCTGTGCTTTCAGAGGTGCAGATGATGGACCTTTATTTTCAAGGAAGCCATCTCGGCATCAGGGTGATCGAGAACGAATTTGACTTCAGCGGCCTCGGAGACAAACGGACTGATTCCAGCATGCTCAATTTCAATATCTTTCTCAGGCATCTTCTGGACAGGTGTCCTCAGACAATTTTTGACGATGGGTTTAAAAAAATCAGCTATTCCCTTTCGCAGGGAGAAGAAACGGGCACGAAGCGACTTGACCTTCTCTCCACAGGCGAGGGCGGCTCTGCAAAAAAACTATATTCTTGCAGGGAATTCTTTAATGACTACTCCAGCCGGATATATCTTCATCACTTGCGTAAGGCCAAAAAGCCGCCCCGTTAAACCACAACACAGCGGATTTCTTAGATTCCGAAGACTGCTCAGGTCTAGAACCAGATAGGCTCTTTTTCTATCCTGTCCCGCACAAAGAACTCAAGCCGTCTTTGCTTTTCAGGTGCCAGGTTTTCAAAAGATAGCCCCATTCCCGGGAGGGTATTCTTCGGGCGGTTGAGTTGATATTCACTATTCCAGACTACCCTGGCGTGCGTGGCTACATCCTCATTACCTTCCGGGAGCTTGAATTTGATAAAGATGCGGGATTCTGTGGCCAGGGGGTCCACGGTCCGGATGAAGACGCCGCCTGCGGAAAGGGTAGAGGAGTAGTTGGTATGCCATGAATCATCGTGTTGATAGTCAACTGGAAGCACGAGGAGTACCCGGGGAAATCTACGGGTATTATCCTGACCTTGAAAAAAGACGCGGTTGACCCGGAAGAGAATCTCATCCACTAATGCGGTTTTGCTCAGGTATCCGATAGCTCCCAGGTTTTTAAGACGCTGGATTTCCTTCTCACTCTTAAAGATGCCGGTGATGGCCAGTATCGGGAATGGCTTTTGCGCGAAAGAGGCGTTGAAGCGTTCAAGGATTTCAAAGCCGGACATCCTGGGCATCAAAAGATCAAGAATCAGGAGATCGTAATCGCTGGCTGAGGCCTGAATCTTATGCCAGGTTTCCTCGCCGTCCCTTGCGATCTCTACCTCATAACCTGCCTCGTTGAGAACATCCTCCAGCATGACCCTCATTGGCAGAGCATCATCTGCCACAAGGATCCTTCTCTTTTTCCTCGCAGGCATCATTAAGGATAATAATTGAAAGCCAGGCGGAATGCAAGTAAAAAAATCGAGTATTCGAAAAAAACGGGAAACCTTAGAGTTACATTATAAATTGACATGCCTTGCACGCGGATGCTAAATTGAGGGAGAATTTCCTGTCAGGAGTTGAAGATGACCGTTTATGCCTTGACCGGAGCATCCGGGTATATCGCAGGAAGGGTTATCAGACTGCTCGCGGACCTGCCGGACTGTGAGAGGATCATAGGCCTGGACATCAAGCCTCCGTCAGAAGAGTTCCCAAAGTTCAAGTTCCTTCTGCACGATGTACGCGATCCCGACATCTCGCGGGTCTTCCAGGAAAAGGATGTTCAGGTGATCATTCATTTAGCGTTTGTCTTGAACCCTATCCACGACTCGGGGCTGATGCACGACATCAATATCTCGGGCACAAAAAATGTGCTCAATGCCGCGCTATCTGCCGGGGCTAAGCAGGTTCTTGTTACATCCAGCACCTCGGCATACGGCGCGCTCCCCGATAACCCGGTGCCGCTCAAGGAAAACCACCATCTTCGCGCTCAGCCCGATTTCCAATATGCGGCTGATAAAAAAGAGATGGACATCCTCTGTCAAGAATTCGCGGCATCTCACCCGGAACCGGCCGTGACCATCTTCCGGCCATGCATAGTGGTCGGGCCAGGATTCGAAAACTTCATCTCACGCGTCATGACACTGCCCGTGAATGTCAAGATCGGAGGGGCCAACCCCTTGATCCAGTTCGTGCACGAGGATGATGTCGCGCGGGCTGTCGTTCTTGCACTCAAGGCGCGCAAGGCCGGCATCTTCAATATCGTGGGACAGGGCACACTCACACTGGAACAAGCCTGGGCCATGAAGGACAGGCTGATCACGATCAACTTCCCGGCCTGGCTCGTCTATGCCCTTGTCCGGCTTGCTTGGCGTATGCACCTGCCGGGAGTTGAATACCCTTCCGGGACTATTGATTTCTTTCGCTATCCATGGGTCGCGGATGGGACAAAGGCAAAACAAGAACTCGGATTTGAGCCTGAGCATTCAACACGCGACATCTGGCAGAACTACCTCGACTACCTCAAGGAAAACCCCCGTTCCGCAATCGCCATCTGGCGCAAAAAAAGACGAGAAAAAAGAGCATATAAAAAAACCAAAACCGGACCACTTGCCTCCGACTAAACTCGCCAATGTCTAATATCTAAACATCCGAATCCTTAAACGCTAAATGAAGCTCTGCCCCAAATCCTCTGGCGGCACCTGGTTAATGAAAGTAGTTGCGGAGGCTTCGGAGTCCGAGTTCAAGTGTTTCGCGCAGGCTCCGGTTGGTTGCGCGTGCATACTGCGCGCCGATGCTGACGAGGAATGCGAGGTGAAAAAGCGGATTGGGAGAAATCCTGATAATGCGGCGGAGCAGGGGGCGGATTCGAGGCCAGCGCACTGCAGGATAGAATAATTTATGCAGGTTCTCAAAGAGGTGGATGTCCGCTCGGTTGAGCACGCTTTTCTGGAAGTAGCTTTCGGACATCCTGTTTGTATCGAGGTCTTGCTGAATCAGGCCGAGTTCTCTTGCTTTCTCGGCCAGTGCGGTTTGCGGGTAAGGCTGGTAGATGCTGAAGCGCGGAAAGTCGGCCTTTAGTTTTTCATTCAGTTCCATGGTGGCGAAGGCCTGGTCAATAGTTTCGCCAGGAAGGCCTATCATGTTGTAGGTGAGCACCCGAATGCCGCTCTCCGAAAGCCGGGCGCCAGCCTTTCGGATGACCTCATTGGAAACTCTTCTACCAAGGATTTCTCTCCGCAGGGTCTCGTCCCCGGTCTCTATGCCAATCTGGACGCAGTAGCATCCGGCCTGTGCGAGCGCGGAGATCAGATCTTCATCCAGGAGTTCCGCGCGCGTGTTGATGATGAAGGGATAGCTGAACTCCCGGGGATATTCTTCAAGGAACTTGAGTGTCCACTCGCGATTCAGCGCGAAGGTGTCATCAACAAAGTTGAGTGTCCGGGGCTTCCGGCGTGCCGAGCGTGCCGAGAGAGTCCTGATTTCTTCAAGAACATTCTCCACGCTTCTCTGTCGCACATAGGGGCCGAGACCGCGATAGAGGTCCTTCAATGCGCGGTTGTAGCAATAGGTGCATTCATACGGACAGCCACGCATGGTGATCAGCCGGCACATGGATGACCGGCGAAAAAAGCCGTAGTTGCGAAGATACAGACCTCTATCAGGGAAAGGGATGGCATCAAGGTTCTCTATAAGCCGGGCAGGAGGGAATATGGAAATTCCCTCCTGGGTCTTTATGCTGAGCCCGGGAATGTCTTGATAAAAAGAGGGGGCGTGCAATCTCTCCAGAAGATCGACAAGGGTCTTCTCACCCTCTCCGCGGCAGATCATGTCAATCCCGGGATCAGAAAGCACTTCGGGAAAGAATGTGGGATGAGGCCCTCCCAGGATCAGGGGGCCGCTCCAGGACTGGCGTATTGATCGCGTAAGGCTGAGCACTAGCTGATGCGAGCCGGTGGTCGCTGTCATGGCCACCAGGTCCGGCTCAATCCTCCTGATCTCCCGGATCAATGCCCGGGAGCGCCTTCCGATCCTGAGTTCTACCTTGTGCCCGCGCTCCCTCAGGCAGGCGGATAGATAAAGGATGCCCAGATGTTCAAACCAGTCAGTCTGGATGAAGAGAACCTTTGCCATGCGCGGGTTCAGCCGCCGAAGGTCTTGAAAGTGGATAGCGTGGCCGTGAACACGGGCTTCCAGACATTCAGCAATTCATCGTTGCAAGCCGTGGTGATCATGAAGACCTTTTTCCCGGCAGGGATGTAGAAAGTGGTCATGCGCACCACATTAGTGCCAGCCATGAAGGTCGCTCGAACCTCAATCGCGCTTCTGCCCTGGAACAGGATCAAATTCTGATATAAAGCATGATACCCGGAGATAGAGCCCTCCACCTGCAGATTTTTCAACTCCACAAATCTCTTGAAATTATCATCCACGATCACAGGCCCTTCCAGGGTGATGATGTTGATGAAGATGAAAGCCTCGTACCCCCTGTCCGTAAATTTGACCGCGAAATGAGGGTTGTATCTATCCATCCACCAGCCTTCCGGAGGCTGGATCGAGAAGCCGTTAATCTCATCCCGATACTCAGCGCCCAGATGCGGGAGTATCTTTGAGTAGTCGCGCGGCGGAAGCGGAGGATACTTGCCATCAACAGGAGAAGGCCCGGCTGAGCCCTCATCAACCGTAGTGGGCTTTAGACCAAGTTTCTGGCGGATGATGTTTGTCTGATACAGGGCATGAGCATTGTTCGGATCAAGCTTCAGCACCTTCTCATATTCGGCAAGGGCCTGCTCCAGCCGACCATTCAGAAGGAACTCATCCGCCTGCCGGGTATAAATAGTAACCGCGTCCTGCTGGGAAAAAACAGGATATGCCCAGAAAATAGTGACAAATACAAGCCCCCAAATACAATGCCTTTTTAACATTAGACTCATTAGAATTATTATAACCTCATATATGTAAAATGTAAAACATTCTGTACAGGTTCAACACATGGTAAACACCTCTTAGGAGGATGTTTAGGGTCTCT
>CAZOMR010000161.1:0-7829 GCA_964580655.1 uncultured bacterium | reverse complement strand
TTTCAGCCAGCCACCTTATTCATCATCAAGGGGATGGTTTGCGGAATCGCTGGCCAGGGCAAGATTTAGTTGACTGGATGTCATACTTCTGTTAATATAAATTTAGGAAACGGGAAATGGAATACAGCTACAGCCAGGATACCATCAGAATTCTCGTGGTGGATGATGAAAAGGTTATCAGGGACGTCCTCACTGATTTTCTGACCACTGAAGGGTTCATAGTCACGGCGGTGGAGAGCGCTCACCGTGCCCTGGAAGAGCTGGAAGACCAGCATTACGAGCTGGTGATCACAGACCTCAAGATGCCGGGGATGAGCGGGATCGAACTGCTCGAAAGAATCCGTGACAAGAAAATTGATACGCTCACCGTGATAATGACCGGGTTCGGAACGGTTGAGACCGCGATCAAGGCCATGAAATACGGGGCTTATGATTACATCATGAAGCCTTTCAAGGTGAACGAGGTTGTCCAGATCATTCGCCGAGGCCTGGAGAAGAAGAAGTTGGAGCGGGAAAACATCCAGTTAAAGGAGTTGATGTCTCTGTATCAGGTCAGCGAGGCGATGAGTTCGAGTCTGAGCCTTGACCACATTTTGCAGATAGTGCTCGAGACCATACACAAAGAGCTGAACGCGGATGCGGTTGGCCTGATGCTGAAGCAACCTTCTGAAAAAGGGACTGAGGTCACGGAATATATCACCCACTCACTTGGCCCTGCCAGCGAGGCTGAAGACGATCATTACGGGGTCATTGACGAGGAAGTGCTTTTCAATTTTCTACAGGATGCGCCCTTTCTTATCGCACAAAGCCCGAAATCCAGGCGCTTCTTCAAGAGGCTTCCGGAAAAACGAGGCTTGTCTTCCTTTCTTTCTGTGCCGCTTAAAACCCACGATCAGATAATGGGAGCCATAAATGTTTATTCATATAAGCGCAACTATAAATTCAGCGAGGGCCAGGCCAAACTCCTTATCATCCTGGCCAGCCGTGCGGCACAGGGGATTGAGAATGCCCGACTTTACGAGAACATCCAGCGCACCTTTCGCGAGACCATCGAGGGCCTGGTCAGCGCGCTGGAAGCCAAGGATAAATACACATCCGGACATTCACGCCGCGTGACCGAATACGCCCTGCTCATCGCACGAGCCATGAAACTTCCGGAAGATGAGATTGAACGGATTGATCGCGCGGGCCTGCTTCATGACATTGGAAAAATCGGCATCCGTCTCGAGGCCCTGAACAAGCCGGGAAAAATCACCCATGAAGAGCATGAGATGTTTAAAGACCATACACTGGTGGGAAAGCAGATTCTCGAGCAAATCCACTTTCTGAGAGAGATCGTGCCCCTGGTGTTGTATCATCACGAATGGTGGAACGGCTCCGGATACCCCGAGGGGATAAAGGGGGATAAAATTCCGCTTGGAGCACGGATACTCGCGATCGCAGATTCCTATGACGCGATGACATCTGATCGTCCCTACCGGAAGGCGATGGATCAAGATGAAGCGATTGCTGAAATACGAAAATTTGCTGGAACGCAATTCGACCCTTCTTTGGTGGAAATTTTCATTAGCGAACTGGAAAAGAACCGTCAGATGGTCGAGGAAATCCGGGCGGACTGGATGAGAGCATCCTTCTCGCCATCGTGACCAAAAGCGAAAACCAGCATGAGCAGTGAAGAAAAAGCTTGTGCGCACTGTGGTAAGCCCATGCCGCGATCAGCGCGGGTGTGTCCTGCCTGCGGCGAGGAACAGCCTATACGCTGGTTGTTGTATCTAACCTATTTTCTACTGGGGCTCTTTATCATCGGGGCGCTCTACCGGCTGTTCTGGCCCTGAGGTGCGTTTTTCCCATGATTAATTCATTATGGATAGCCTTTGGAAGTATTCTCGCCTTTGTCCTGGCCTATATTTTTTACTCACGCTACATAGGCGAAAAAATCCTGGGCATTGACCCTGATCGTAAAACTCCATCCCACCAGTTCAATGACGGCCTTGACTTTGTGCCCTCGCGTCGGGAGGTTCTCTTCGGCCATCATTTCGCATCCATCGCTGGTCTGGGGCCCATAGTCGGTCCGGCTGTCGCGGTTATATGGGGGTTCCTGCCAGCACTGCTCTGGATAGTGTTCGGAGCTATATTCCTCGGAGCAGTGCACGACTTCACCACCCTGTTTGTCTCGATCCGGCACAAAGGCGTCACCATCGGCGCACTTACCGAGAAAATAATCAGTCGCCGAGCCCGCGTGCTCTTTCTTTTCCTGATCTTTTTTATCCTGGCATTGGCCATGGGTGTGTTCGCGAACAAGGTGGCGATTCTCTTCTCAGTTCCGCTGGACAAGGGTGGTCAGCCTGATGCGGTTGTGCCTGTATTCAGCCTGATAGCAATCGCGGTCGTGATAGGAATCCTTGTTTACAAAGTAAAGCGCATCGGACTGCTTGTGCCAACCCTGATAGGCGTCCTGCTGATGCTCGCATCAATATACCTGGGTGTTCTCTTCCCTGTTACTCGATTTACCTTCAACCAGTGGGTCATCATGCTTCTCTTTTACACCTACTTTGCATCCATCCTCCCTGTCTGGTTGCTCTTACAGCCGCGGGATTACATCAACTCATATCAACTCTATATCGGACTCTTCCTGATTTATCTTGGCCTGATAGTGTTTCACCCTCAAATATCTGCTGTCCCGGTGCGCTATTCCCCAGGCAATGCTCCGCCGATGTTACCCTTCCTGTTTATCATAGTGGCCTGCGGCGCTATTTCAGGGTTCCATAACCTGGTCAGCTCCGGAACCACTGCCCGGCAGATCAACTCGGAAAAAGACGCCCGCATTATCGGGTACGGCGGCATGCTGACCGAGAGCTTGCTCGCAATCGGTGTTCTGCTGGCCTGCACAGCGGCCCTGGGAAACCGGGAAGCCTGGCTGGAGACATACAGCGACTGGAACACAGTCAACCGCGATGCGCTGGGCAACTTCATCTTCGGCGCTGGACATATCATCTCGCATCTGGGCATACCTGCAAGCATAGCCAGGGCCTTCACTGCTGTCGTCTGTGTCAGCTTCGCCATGACAACACTTGACACGGCCACACGCCTGCTTCGATACAACATCGAAGAAATAGGTAAGAGCTTTGGCATAGAGTTCCTTTCCCGCGTGCTCGGAAACCGGTTCGTCGCATCCCTGATAGCGGTCTCTGCCATCGGCTACTTCGCCATGATGAAGATCCAGGGGAAATCTGTCGGCGCAGTCCTCTGGCAACTCTTTGGCACATCCAACCAGTTGCTCGCGGGTCTCGGCCTGCTCATGGTGACTCTCTACCTTATCCAGAAGCGCAAGCCATTCTGGATCACCCTCATCCCCATGATCTTTGTCATATCCTTTACCGGCATTGCCATGGTCCTCAAACTCCGCACATTTTATACGGACCATAACTGGACAGTGTTCGCCGTAGGCCTCGCGATCCTTATCCTCGCTCTCTGGTTGATGGTCGAGGCCCTTATCGCTTTCAGGAACTACCTCAAAACACGCTCCCCCGAATAGTCATGAAGCGGTATCAGGTATTCATTATCATCGTAAATACAGCTTTGGCAGTGGTTATCCTGGTTCTGGCCGGGGCACTTGTCTTCAGATACTCACCTTCTCAGGCTGAAGCCGAACAGGGTTATGTTCATGAGGAGCTTAAGGTTCTTGAGGCTCGAATGGATGAGCTCTCTTCGCAGAACCGTGAACTCGCAAGCAGGCTTTCCGAGATCGCGGACAAACTCTCTGAGCACCGGACCTTCGCGCCCGGTGGAGAGATAAGGGAACGGCTTCCCAGAGAATATGTTGACCAGATTGACGCCTTCTTCAGCAAGACCACTCCCAAGGCACAGGAGTTGCTCTCGGAAAAGGCCCGCGCTCGCGGCGCATGGAAATTCGGAAAGCCACGATTCATCACGCCGGACCTTATTGCGCTCGACTATTCCCATCAGGCCGAAACCGAAACCCTCTTACTCTCAATCAAGGTGCTGGATTATGCTGACCTTGAATTCAAGGTTATCTGGGACAGCCTGGAAGTCCAGCCCTGAATCTCCTGCCACGGTCATCTCACGCGCACTTTGACTGAAACGGCTCACATGATAAAATATAATAACTGATGAAAAAGTTGCGCGTGGGATTGGCCCTGGGAGGCGGCGGAGCAAGGGGGCTGGCTCATATCGGGGTCATGGAGGTTCTGGAGGAAACCGGCATTCCGGTTGATATGGTGGCCGGAACCAGCATTGGCGCGCTGGTAGGCGGTGTTTATCTACTGGAGGGTCAAAGCGCAAAGCTCCGTTCACGAATGCTCGAGTTCCTGGAGAGCGAGACCTTCAAGCAGGCAAGACTCGATGTGCTAAGAGAACGCAAGGAAGGTGAATCAGCGGGCCTTCTCGGTTCAATGGCCCTGACATTGCGGCGCGGATGGATGTATTCATACTCGGTCACACGCCAATCCATCATCCCGCGAGAAGCATTTTTCAAGATCAATAATCATCTTTTTGGAGATAAGAGGATAGAGGAACTCCCGCTCCCCTTTGCGGCCGTCAGCCTGGACACAAATACAGCCACCGAGTTTATATGGATCAAAGGCTCGCTCCGGGACGCGATTATGGCCAGCTCGGCCATCCCGGGTTTCTTTCCTCCATTGGAGATGGACGGACGCCTCCTGGTGGACGGCGGCTGGATACATTCAGTGCCGATCAGGCCTGCGAGGAGTCTGGGCGCAGACATCGTGATAGCCGTGGATACCTCTCGCGAAAGGGATGCGACTTTTGAATACAAACGCGGGATTGACCTCATTCTCCGCACAGCCTTCATCATGATGAAACAGCTTAGAGAGCTTCAGTTGGAAGAGGCGGACATTGTGATCCAGCCTGAGGTCGCCGAGGTCCACTGGGCGGATTTTCATAACCCAGAGGCTGTGGTGCAGAAGGGACGCGATGCCGCGATCTCAGCGCTCTCTGAAATCCGGTCGCTAATACGTCGAAGGCGGACCAAGAATATTTTCATCCCTTTTCGCCGCGGCCATGGTATCCGAAAATATTTTTAGAAATAATTTTTACCGCAAAGACGCAAAGGACGCAAAGGGAAAAATATAAAACGGAATTTTCTTTGCGCTTCCTACGAATCTGGAGGATTTTGCGGTGAACCATTTGAACTTTGAACCTTGCGCTCTGAGATTTGAAATTTGCAATCCCTGCGAATTCAGAAAGGACATTTAGGACTTGAAGACTTATTCATATCAAATTCCATCCACCCTCTCCGACCTTTCTCGACTCGATGCATTTCTTGCTGAAAAGACCGACCTCCCCACCCGGTCCCGGGTGAAGATGCTTATCGAGGATGGCCTTGTTCTGGTCAATGGCCGGCCTGCAAAGCCTGCCACCAGGCTTCATCCTGACGATCAAATAGAGGTTCGCGTTCCGGATCCTGTTCCGGACTGGCCTGAGCCCGAGTCCATTCCCTTACATGTGCTTTACGAGGACAAGGATATTATCGTGATTGACAAGCCGGCCGGGCTGATTGTCCACCCTGTCCCACAAAGGATGAGCGGAACACTGGTCAATGCCCTGCTCTATCACTGCCATGACCTTTCCGGCATAGGCGGGATACTCAAGCCCGGAATAGTGCACCGCCTGGACAAGCTAACCTCCGGGGTGATGGTCGCGGCAAAGACCGACCTCGCACACCAGGGACTTGCAAGGCAGTTCAGGGAGCACAGCACCAACCGGAGATACCTGGCACTGGTGCACGGCACCATGGAAAAGGATTCCGGAACTATCACCTCGCTTATCTCGCGGCATCACCGCCACCGCCTGAAGATGACAGGCAGTGTCTCGCGTGGAAAGACTGCAACAACCCACTGGCTGGTAAAGAAGCGCTACCCTTATTTTACCCTGCTCGAATGCCGCCTGGAAACAGGCCGCACACACCAGATACGCGTGCACCTCAGAGAAAGCAAGCATCCCGTGGTGAGCGATCCACTTTACGGAAAAGGATACCAGGCTCCGGCAAAAATCAGCCCTGCCCTTCGGTCCGCGATCCGGCAGTTGAAGCGCCAGGCCCTGCATGCTTACATCCTGGGCTTTGTTCATCCGGCCACGGATGAGTATCTTGAATTCACAGCAGAGATGCCACCGGATTTCCGGGCAGTGCTGAAAGCCCTGGAAGAAGAAAGTCGGAAGGATTCAGAGAACAGATGATCCGACATAGATCAGGGATAGACTACCTCGCCATCAAGAGTCTTGAGGATGCCGGTGTGGTCCATGCTTTTGTTACCCGGCATCAAGGCTTCAGCAAGGGCCCTTATTCCAGTTTGAACTTAGGGCTTCGCACAAGCGATGATCCTGAGGCTGTCCGGAAAAATGAAGCCGCTCTTCGTCAGGCTTTCGGGCTGTCATCCATGGTCAGGGCACGGCAGGTGCACGGCCGCGATGTGCTGGTCATCCATGAGCCGGTGAAAGATGAAACCAGATTCCTCGCTCAAAAGGCTGACGCCCTGATAACCGACCAGCCAAAAGTGGCACTGGCGGTTCTCACCGCGGACTGCTTTCCAGTGATTCTAGCGGATAAGTCCTGTGCATCGGTGGCCATGGTACATGTGGGCCGTAAAGGAGTTTGCAATCGGATCATCGAAAACGCAGTGCAGATGATGTTGAAAAAATTCCGCGCCTCTCCGAAGGAGATGCTGGTCGGGGTCGGCCCCGGGATCGGCCCTTGCTGTTATCGGGTGGACGGGAACATTGCCAGGGATTTCAGAGCCGCATTCCCTGATGAGGCAGACCAGATTCTCTATCCGGAAAGTGACGGGCTTTTCAGCCTGGACCTCTTTCGCGCAATTGAAATATCTCTTCGCAGGGCTGGAGTCCGCGAGATAGAGCGCCTGGAGCTTTGCACCTCCTGCCGTAACGACTTGTTTTTCTCGCACCGACGGGACAAGGGCATAACCGGCCGGCAGATAAACCTTGTCATGATCCCGGAAACCGGGCATTCTCAATAGACGGACATGGATAAATCCAGGATATACATTCGTCGCACGGATGACCGGCCGGCTTTTGTCACGAAGGTCTTTGAGATATTCAAGGATGAGATAAGAGGCAAAAAGATATTGCTCAAGCCCAACATTGTCTCGCATGAGCCATATCCGACCACAACACATCCTGAGGTTCTGGGCACACTTCTCGACCTTTTACAAAGCGAGGATGTAACCTGCGGCGATGCCCCAGCCGCAGACCTTTTACGACCCGGGAAGGCCCTGAAGAATCATGAGCTAACCGCTCTCTGCCGAAACAGGGGAATTGAGATGCTCAACCTCTACGATCACCCCATGCCAAAGCAGGAAAGCCCCCGCGGATTTAGCATCAAATTTTCCACCGTTCCCCGCAACTACGACTATGTTATCTCGCTTCCTGTGCTCAAGTCCCACATAAATGTGCGCATGACCGGTGCGCTGAAGAATCAATTCGGCTACCTTGCGCGATCTGAGCGCACCCGCCTGCATATGCGCGGACCCGCCAGCCTTGAGCAGGCCATAGCCGAACTGAATGTCATGTGTCCCGCGAATCTCTTTATCGTGGACGCGGTCATAACCCTGAGCGGAGCAAACGAGATGCGCCATCGCGGCAAGCCCACGCATCTGGGCTATATGCTTGCAGGACTTGATCCTGTGGCACTGGACGCCTTCGGCCTCACATTGCTTAAAAAGACCGACCCAAGACTCAAGGGGCTCTCATCGGAGGACATCAAATATCTTCGACTCGCACATGAATTCGGTGTGGGAAGGTTTGAATACGAGATAGAGGAGATATGAATTAAA
>CAZOMR010000160.1:0-7990 GCA_964580655.1 uncultured bacterium | reverse complement strand
GACAGCGCAGGGCGATGATGGCGTTGGCTCCGCGGACGGTCCATTCCATTCCCGACTGCTTGAGGCGCTTGCCCACCACTGTCTTGCAGCCCGCCTCCACAACCCCTGAACCCACGAAAAGGAGTTCAAGGTTCATAGAGTAGGGGCGACCCGGCGGCTCGCCCGTACTTCATAGTTCAAAGAAAATCTGCGTTCATCCTCCGGATTTTCGATCTGCGGTGATATTAGGCTTGAGACTTGAGGCCTGAGGCGTGAGTATTCCCCACCCTTGCTCCGTCAACCACCGCGGCCAAGGCTAAGGTGGTCAAGATGGCGGGTTACATAAAGATTCTGCCTGTTTTTCTTTGCGTACTTGATTTTTAGCTCTGCGTCCTGCTTTTAGATTTTAACTATTTTTTTTCTTTGTATTTCTTTGCGTTCTTTGCGTCTGCTCCGCATCTGTAGGACCTTTACAGGTCTGAAGGATTTGCGGTAAAATTATCCCGCCTTCTATTAAGAAAGCCAAGAAAATGCGCACTTACCTGAGCAAACGGCTTCTGATGATGATACCCACATTGCTGGGAATCACGATTGTCACTTTCCTGGTGGTCCAGTTGGCCCCTGGCAACCCTGCGGAAATCAAAATCAGGGCCGCCCAGGGCGAAGGCCTGGACCCGCAGTATACTGCGGAGATAATCGAACAGACGAAGAAACTATACGGCCTGGACAAGCCCTTGCATCTCCGGTACTGGATATGGCTCAAGCAGGTTGTAACCTTCAACTTCGGATGCTCATACAAGGACCACCGTCCGGTAACGGAGAAGATACTGGAGAGAGTCCCGATCTCGCTTCAGCTCAGCTTCATCTCCATCTTTCTGGTTTACCTCTTCAGCGTGCCCATAGGCGTGTTCAGCGCAGTGAAACAGGGAAGCGCATGGGATCAGGCCCTCACGGTGATGCTCTTCATACTCTATTCCCTGCCCAACTTCTGGGTTGCGATGATGCTTATCTATCTTTTGGGAGGCGGGGACTTCCTGCAATGGTTTCCAGTATTCGGCCTGAACTCGGAAGGCGCAGATGCCCTCGGATTCTTTGGCTGGCTCAAGGACCGCATCTGGCACCTTGTCCTGCCGGTAACCTGCCTGACCTACGGTGGTCTTGCCTATATCTCGCGGCAACAGCGTGCCGGCATGTTGGAGGTTATCCGGCAGGATTATGTGCGCACCGCGAGGGCAAAGGGAATCTCCGAGAGGGCGGTCGTGTTCAAGCACGCCTTGCGAAACGCTGTGATCCCGATTGTTACCCTGCTTGCGGCACTGCTTCCGGCAATGCTCGGGGGAAGCGTGATCGTAGAGAGCATCTTTTCCATACCCGGCATGGGAAAGCTCGCGTTTGAGTCCATCCTGGCAAGGGATTACCCTGTGATCATGGGGGTGCTTACAATCTCCGCAATGCTTACCCTTATCGGAATTCTGCTTGCGGACATCGCATACACTCTGGTGGACCCCCGGATAAGCTTCGAGGCCCTGGAGAAAAAGTGAAGCAGGCTGAGCAAAGAGGTCAATCCTACTGGAGCCTGGTCTGGCGCCAACTCCGGCGCAACCGGCTTGCCATAGTCGGCCTGGCCGTAGTGATAATGCTCTTTCTCGCGGCAGTATCCGCAAACCTTCTTGCCAATAACAAGCCGCTTTTCATGAGGTATCAGGGAAAGCTCTACTTTCCCGCGTTTCGGGACTACCCGGAATTCATCCACGCAGATTTCAAGACGCTGGCAAAAGGCCTGAACCCTCCGGACGCGGCATGGTTTCCGCCTGTCCCTTACAGCTTTACCGAGTATGACCTCAATGAGGTGCTGGAGCGGCCCGGGTCAAGACACTGGCTCGGCACGGACGACCGGGGAAGGGATGTGCTTGCAAGGATCATCCACGGTTCGCGAATATCCCTCAGTGTGGGCTTCGTGGCTGTCGGGATATACATGTTCATCGGGATAATCATAGGGTCCCTGGCCGGATACTACGGCGGCATGGTGGACCTCGTTATATCAAGGATAATAGAGATCATGATGTGTTTCCCGAGCTTCATCTTTATCATCAGCCTTGTTGCCTTTCTTGAGCCGAGCATCTATAATATTATGATTGCAATCGGTCTGATCGGATGGACTGATGTGGCGAGGCTGGTGCGCGGCGAGTTCTTGAAAATCCGGAACCGCGAGTATGTGGAGGCCACACAGGCGCTGGGGGCACGCGACTGGCGCACGATATTCCGGCATATCCTGCCAAATGCTCTGGCCCCGGCTCTGGTTGTCGCTACTTTCGGGATAGCCGCGGCTATACTCTATGAATCGGCTTTGAGCTTTCTAGGCTTCGGGGTCCAGCCGCCCACCCCGAGTTGGGGAGACATCCTGAGTCAGTCGCGGTCATATTACGACTTTGCATGGTGGCTGATGCTCTTTCCGGGAGCCGCCATCTTCATCACTGTTACAGCCTTCAACCTGGTGAACGAGGGCTTGCGGGACGCGATAGATCCGAGGCTAAAGGAATCATGAAAAGCAGGTCCGAAGGATCTGGAGGACCCGAGGGGGGAAATACCGATGAAGGAAGATGAAAAAACCAAACACAGGGATTTTTCATCTCTCGGTGATGACTCCGGAGAGATGGATGTGATCAAGGATGTCTTCAGCTCCGAGGAACCGGGGGAAAGCTCAACTGATGTCTTCTCCCAGGCCCTGTTTAAGTCCGAAGAGCCTGAAGGAAGCCAGGAGAAGCCCGAGCCTGTGCCCGCTACGGAGGATGAAAAGCCTTCCCCGGTGGAAGAGAAAAAAGAGGATGTATCCGGGAAATCCTCGGTGCATGTGGTTACGGATCAGGATTTAGAGCAGATGTTTGATGAAGCCGGGGCTGAGCCCTTCGAGGAGATGGAGAAGAGTGAGAAGGGAGAGGGGCTTCCGTGGGAAAAGGAGCCCCCGACCCGTGAGGCCCTGAAAGAGGAACCCGCAAAGAAAGAGGCTGAAGGAGCGGGTGTTCCCGAGGAGAGATCGGAATCAGAGGATAAGCAAGCGTCTGCCCAAAAGGAGAGCGTTGAAAAGGAGAGCGTTGAAAAGGAGGGCGTTGAAAAAGAGAGCGTTGAGAAAATTATCGAGGATATAGAGGAGCGGGCAAAGGCTGGCGAGATGAAGCCCGTGGAAGCTCCCCGGGTCGGCCCTGCCCTGGAGCGGATCAAGAACCAGATAGAGACACTCGAGACCATGGGCGGGGACTTCGTGAGCACGGGCGAGCTGAAGAAGCTCTTTCGCAATGTCAACATAATGATCAGCTTGATCCAGGAGGTTATGCACCAACTGGAGGTGATGGAAAAGAGCATGGTAGAGCAGGGACTCATCAAGCCGGAAGACCTGGATAAGTGGTGAGGCTTCTATGTCAGCTTTGTTAGAGGTTCAGGACCTGGTCACGGTCTTCCGGACCGAGGCCGGGCTTCTAAAAGCGGTGGACGGCGTAAGCTTTGCGCTTGAGCGCGGGGAAAAGCTTGGGCTGATCGGGGAGTCAGGCTGTGGAAAGAGTGTTACCGCACTGAGCATCCTGCGGCTCGTCCAGGACCCTCCGGGAAGAATCATGTCAGGAAGGATCATCTTTGACCGGCAAAACCTGCTTGAAATTCCCCTGGGCCGGATGCGAAATATCCGCGGAAACCGCATCTCCATGATCTTCCAGGAGCCTGTAAGCTCCCTGAACCCGGTTTATACCGTGGGCAATCAGATCGGCGAGGCGATCCGTCTTCACCAGAAATCCGGCAGGGCCGAGACCCGAGAGCGCACGCTCAAGATGTTGAGAAAAGTCGGCATACCAGACCCTGAACAGCGCATTAACGAATACCCGCACCAGCTTTCCGGAGGAATGTGCCAGCGCGTGATGATCGCCATGGCCCTCTCTTGCAACCCGGAACTCTTGATCGCGGACGAGCCGAGCACGGCACTGGATGTAACCATACAGGCGCAGATACTGGAGCTTATCAATCAACTCGTGAGCGAGCTTCAGATGAGCCTGATCCTTATTACACATGACCTCGGGGTGATCGCGGAGACAGTCCAGCGGGTGATAGTAATGTATGCGGGCAAGGTAATGGAGGAAGCCGATGTAGGCGAAATCTTCGAGCATCCCCTGCATCCTTACACAAGAGGGCTTCTCGCTTCACTGCCCGGCCCCAGGGGCGAAAAGCTGGAGGGAAAACCCGAAGGGTCTGGAAAAAGGGCAAGGCTCAAGGCCATACCCGGCCTAGTGCCCAGCCCGATTGACCTTCCGCCAGGATGCCCCTTTCAGGAGAGATGTCCAATCGTAAAACCTATATGCCGGGAAGCTGTGCCGGAAATCCTGGAAAAAAGACCCGGCCACAAAGTCAGATGCTTTGAGGTTAAATGAAAAATGGAGATAGATTGGAGCAAAGTAAAAATGATTGACGATTATTCTGTCAAAATTCTGAGAAATATGACCGGCGAGCAGAGATTGTGGATAGCTTCAAAGATTAATGAAGAGGCCAGGGCACTCCTGAATTCATACATCAATTATAAAAATCCCGACTGGGATGAAAAGCAAATAATAAAAGAGATAGTAAAATTCCTGTATGACATAGACCTGGATAAAATGCGTCTCGCAAATGGCCGTGGGGACAAAGAAAAAGATGACTGATGCGATTATAAATACTGTGGTATCATTTATTTATGATAGACTTTTGGAGGGAGGACTTTCATGAGACAATATAAAATTATTGTAGAGAAACATCTGGAATGTGCGAGTTGAGGCTGTGCCGAAACCTGGAGGGCTGAGCGAATGCGAAGTCTGGAGGAAGACTTTAGTCTCGAATATAATAGAAATGAAAGAAAGATGAAGGAAATGGAGGATGTATGTTGTTTAACTTTAAGATTAAACTTTGATCCCATTTTCATGGAATTATGTAATGGACATTTCTAGAAAAAAGAAGAACTCAAAAAAATTCAAGCTGTTTTCGCCAGGAGATTGGTGTGGAAATGTTGAATTAAATTGGATAGGAGCACCTGAACATGATTTTCCTCTTTATGCAAGAGCTTTTCATCGTGCCGGAAAAGATTTAATTGAATCAATGGAGGGTTACGTACATAATGACTTACAATCTTTGCCCGTTGTATTCTTGTATCGCCATTCGCTTGAGCTATATATTAAAGGCATAGTTATAACTGGATTCGAAATTCTTAGTCTGTCTGGCGAAAAAGTTCCTGCTAAGAAAATTGTTTTTTCACACAAAATATCATCAATGCTTTCCACGGTAGAAAGAATTTTTAGAGCAGTGGGTTGGGAAGGTGAAGGTGAGACCGGTATTAAAGAATTTCAAAACTTTAATGATATAAAGAAACTTGTTAATGATATTGAGAAGATAGATCCTGGTTCTTATTCATTTAGATACCCTATTAAGAAAAATGGAAGTTCCAGCCTACCAAAAAGATTTTTCTTTAATTTATTTGACTATGTAGATTTAATGGATAAATTATTAAATTTACTTGATGGAGCTTGTCTAGGACTGGAAGTTATGTTTGACGACATGTGTGAAGCATTTGAATATATGTCTGATTTGAGGATAGATGATGGAGATGGATGATTATGTCTTTAACTTTAAACTCAAGCTATAAATCCATTTCAATCGCCAGGTGATTTCCGATGGATGGGATAAATAAGATTAAAAGACTTCTTAAAGATTTCACACAATTTGAGCCGGAATCAGATTATTTTTCTAAATTTAAAAATATTATAACTGGCAATTATAATCCACCAGCCTACATAGTAGAGATGCTTCTAATAAGAATTCTCGGTTTTGATAATTATGGTGAAATGGATAAGGTTTCATGGCATACATTTCTTAAATTTAAAGGTTATTCATTTATGGTAAGAGATTATAAATTTGGCACATGGACTATTGAAGGACTTGAGTTGAATGAAGATGTTTTTAAAATAGCAGAAGAAATAAAAGCTAAGATTATAAAAGCATCAAAATTATTGAATAAAGTATTATATAATGAGTTGAAATCTGAAGTGGAGAAAGGAAATTTCTATTTGAACAATGTCTGTCATAAGTTGTCTTCTATTTTAGAGTTTTATAAAAAGAGTGTTTTGGAAAATTTAGAACATCTTGATAAACTTAAAAAGAATAGCAATTTAAATAATTTTGTAGAAATTTTGAATGAGAGAACAAGATACGAAAATATTATTTCAATTTGCTCCTTCTCTTTGATCTTATCATTCTTTTCCTTGCTGGAATTTATACTTGATGTTATGTATGCTTTTGAACAGCCAAGAATAGATTTTTTCAATTATAGAAAGAGAAGCTTGAAGGAAAGGTTTAAATTGGTATTCGATATTTCTAAGAATAAGGAACTTAAGAAGCTGTATGATGAAATTATTAATTTAAAGGGAAATTATAGGAATCCACTTACACATGGCCTAACAAATGAAGTGGGCTTACTTGTGCCATCATCTTACTATGGTTTAATTCCACTTTCTTATGAATATTTAATGAAAGAAATTCACTATGGTCCTTTTACGATAGGAAAAGAACATTCCATAAAGATAATTTCCATAATAGAAAAATTTTTGAATTTCATCAAAAATGAAAATGCTTTTAAATTTTACATGTTATATCTTGAATATGGTTTCCCTATTCCCATAGAAGGCAAAGAAGTAGATAAAATAAAAAAGGAAATGACTACACATGAAGATTTTAAAGAGTATTTATCTTTAAGGTCAGAATATGAGAACTGAATAATTAATAGAGATATTTAGATGAAATATTGCTACATGGAAAAATAGAAAAATTAAGTATTTAACCCGGGGAAAAGGGTGTCAGAGCATCACTTTAAACTTAACAAGCTAAGTTAGATGATGAATGAAAAAACAGTTGGGGCTTTACTGAAAACCGAGGATTTGAAGAAGCATTTTCCGGTTCGTGGGGGAGTATTTTCGCGTGCGGTTTCTGCGGTCAAGGCGGTGGACGGGGTCAGCCTGGAGATCAGCGCAGGCGAGACCCTTGGTCTTGTTGGAGAGTCCGGTTGCGGCAAGAGTACTCTTGGCAGGACCATCCTTCGTCTGCTTGAGCCCTCGGAGGGGCGCATATTTTTCGATGCTCAAAACATCCTTGACTATGATTCATCGCGGCTGAGGGCGCTCCGAAAAGAGATGCAGATAATCTTCCAGGACCCCTATTCATCTCTCAATCCTCGAATGACCGTGGGGAGTATCATTGGCGAGGCCTTTACCATCCACAAGCTAGCGCGTGGCAAGGATAAGCGGAACAGGATCATGGCTTTGCTTGATGAGGTCGGCCTTCATCCTGATTCCTACGGCCGGTATCCGCACGAGTTCTCCGGGGGACAGCGCCAGCGGATAGGGATCGCGCGGGCATTGGCGGTGGAGCCGAGGTTCATCGTGTGCGACGAGCCGGTATCAGCGCTTGATGTAAGCATCCAGGCCCAGATTCTTAACCTGCTCATGGAACTCCAAGAGAGGCGGAACCTCACTTACCTTTTCATCGCGCATGATCTCCGCGTGGTGGAGCACATATCCGACCGGGTGGCGGTAATGTATCTTGGCAGGATAGTTGAGCTGGCCCCGGCCTCAAGGCTCTATGACAACCCCCTACATCCTTACACCATGGCGCTTATGAGTGCTGTGCCCATCCCGGAGCCCTCTCGCAAGAGAACCCGGATCATCCTGGAAGGCGATGTTCCCAGCCCGATCAATCCTCCAACCGGATGCCCATTTCATCCACGCTGTCGCTATGCAAAAGGAGTGTGCCGGGAAGCCGAGCCGGAATGGAAGGAATACGAGTCCGGGCACTTCGCATCCTGCCATCATATTCCTGTCAAAGGTTGAGTCAATATCTCTGAACCACAGAGACAGAGAGGACACAGAGAATTTTTAATTATGAAGTATATAGTATGTATAGATGGTTTCATAACTTGTCATGAAACATTATGTTAAATTCTGGCGTCTGG
>CAZOMR010000159.1:0-8005 GCA_964580655.1 uncultured bacterium | reverse complement strand
TAAACCCAAAAAAGGGGTTAAAAAAATGATTCACCAAATATGTCGCACACCCTCCAGCACCTGCCTGTATTGATCCTGTTCACAATTCATTATATCATAAGGGTTCGGATACTCGTAACGGTGTGAGCTACAAGGTCAAGGCCGCAATGATGGAGGATGCTTAAATGAGGAGAAGGGAGTTTATCAAGGGGAACGCTCTTGCCGTGGCCTGGCTTGCTGTTGGTTCCAGGTCGGCTCAAGCAAGCAAGGTCGCGCCGGATTACATGCCCATCCTGGAAGACAAGATGGCCGAGGGAAGATACATCCCTTGCTACGAGGAGCGGGAGCTAACCGAGCCTGTGTTTTTGTGCGATGAGAACGGCAACCTTAACCCTGAAGCGATTGGCTGGTCGCGCGTGCCGCTCACCCGCGCCAACCTGAAAGGCCACTGGCCGCGCAAGAAAAAGTGGAACTTCTGGAACTGGATCAGCCCGGGCTTTGTCTTTTCCATCACCATCTCCGACATTGATTTCGCATCCTTCTGCGCGGTCTCCCTCACTGACTTTGAAACCAGGGAAAGCATTGACGCGATCGCGCTCAAGCCACATAGCGGGGTTGTCATGCCCGAGCAGGTGGAGGAGAGCATTTCCTTTTCAAGCAAGGCGGTCGAGGTCTCCATGATACACAAGGGATACGGGATCAAGGTTGAATGCCATTGCCCGAACATGAAGGGCAAGGACTTGCGGGCAGAATTCCTGATCCACAAGCCAAGGGGCCACGAGACACTGAACATTGTAGTGCCCTGGACCTGTAAGAGGTTCCAGATGAACTCCAAGCACAACACCTTGCCAACAGAGGGCGTGGTCATGGTTGACGGCAAAAAGTATGTTATGGACCCGGATGAGTGCCACGGCGTGCAGGACTTCGGAAGGGGCATGTGGCCATACCGGAGTTATTGGAACTGGGCCGTATGCACAGGCAAGCAAGGGCGCGACTTGATCGGTGTCAACATGGGCGCAAAGTGGACCACTGGAACTGGTTCAAACGAAAACGGCATCTGCTATAATGGCAGACTCTACAAGGTTATGGAGGATCTGATCTGGGAATACGACTGCAACGACTGGATGAAGCCCTGGCGCATGCGGACCGGGCACTCGGACATGATTAACATGACCCTTACGCCCTTCTACGAAAAGACCACAAAGATAAACCTCGGACTGATCGGCACAGGGGGAACCTGCGTCTTCGGCAACTGGAAGGGAGTGATCAACTTCGACGGCAAGACGGTCGAGATTGACAACCTGATAGGCTGGGCAGAGGAGTTTGCACATAAGTGGTGATTGTATTCCTGCCATAAAGAGACCGGCTGAGGGGGTATAATAAGATGTTCAGATTTTTTAGCGTCGAGCGTAAAGTTAGCGCTCGCCCCAAGCTGGGGAAGGAGTAATGTGATGGCGATGAGAAAGAGTTTTACTTTTATCGTGTCAACCTGCTGTGCCCTGGGGCTGTTGGCTATATCCGGCGCAGGCCGCGCTGATGCCCCGGATTGGGAGAACCCCTATATCATCGGGATAAACAAGGAACCCGCACATGCTACCCTCACGCCGTACCCGGACATGGAGGAAGCGCTGAAAGGAGAGCCTCAGACCTCGCCCTTTGTCCTCTATCTTAACGGAACCTGGAAGTTCAACTGGGTGAAGAGGCCCTCGGAGCGGCCCGTGGATTTTTACAAGCCCGGCTACGATGTAAGCGGCTGGGCGGATATCCCGGTGCCTTCCAACTGGCAGATGCACGGGTACGGAACCCCGATTTACTCCAATGTCAAGTATCCTTTCAAGAAGGATGCCCCGAGGGTGATGGGCGAGCCGGAAGAATCCTGGACAGCCTACGAGAACAGGAATCCTGTGGGGTCGTATCGCAGGACTTTCACGGTGCCGGCCACCTGGAAAGACCGGCAGACTTTTATCGTATTCAATGGTGTTGAGTCCGCGTTCTACCTGTGGGTGAACGGGAACAGGGTTGGTTACTCCCAGGGCAGTCGGCTTCCCGCTGAGTTCAATATCACGAGGTATCTTAACCCGGGCGAGAACCTCCTGGCCGTGGAGGTATACCGCTGGTGCGACGGAAGTTACCTGGAGGATCAGGACTTCTGGCGGCTGTCCGGCATCTTCAGGGATGTGATCCTGGTATCCCGCGCGCCACTATATATCCGGGATTTCCATGTCCAGCCCCTGCTCGACGATCAGTATCGCGATGCAACATTGAAGCTGAGGGTAGCGGTAAAAAATGCAGGACCCCAGGCCACGCCGGCCTTGGTGGAAGCATCCTTGTATGATGAGTCGGGCGAGCCCGTGTTCGAAAAGCTGACCGCCAAGGCTTCCGTGTCTGAGGGGTGCGAGGCATCCGTGGACTTTGAGCAGGCAGTGAGAGACCCGGAAAAGTGGTCGGCGGAGGATCCTAACCTTTACACCCTGCTTCTCATTCTCAAGGACCGGGCCGGCAAGGTAGTGGAGGCGATTCCGTGGAATGTGGGATTCCGCTCGGCGGAGATCAAGGATGGCCAGATTCTTATCAACGGAAGGCCCGTTTATTTCAAAGGAGTTAACCGCCATGAACACGATCCGGACCTCGGTCATGTGATGACGAGAGAACGGATGATCCAGGACATCAGGTTGATGAAGCAGAACAACATCAACGCTGTCCGCACCTGCCACTATCCCGGTGTCCCGGAGTGGTATGCCCTATGCGACCGCTACGGCCTCTACTTGATTGATGAGGCCAACATCGAGGCCCACGGATATGGCTCTAATGTGTGGCAACGGATTTCCACGGGCAAGGATTTCACAGAGCAGTATGTTGACAGGGTACGGCGCATGATCGAGCGGGACAAGAATCACCCCTCGGTCTTCGCGTTTTCACTGGGCAATGAGGCTGGGATCGGAAGAAATCCGGCCGCGGCCCGTAAATGGGCCAAGGAAAACTATCCGGAATTCATAATATCCTATGAGCAAGGTATGGGCATCCACAGTGATATTGTCTGTCCGATGTATGTAAGGCCCATGAATGTCATTCAACATTGGAGGCGGTTTGGCCGGGGTCGCCCCATGGTCCTGATAGAATATGCACATGCCATGGGCAACAGCGTGGGCAATTTCCAGGAATACTGGGATGTGTTCGAATCAAAGAGATACCTGCAGGGCGGCTTCATCTGGGACTGGGTTGACCAGGGCCTGAGCAAGCAAACCGAGGATGGCAAGGAATTCTGGGCTTATGGGGGAGATTATGGAGATGTGCCCAATGATGACACCTTTTGTCTAAACGGGCTCATACGGCCTGACCGCCTGCCCAATCCTCACTTATTCGAGGTGAAGAAGGTGTATCAGGAGATCAAGGTCGAGCCCGTGGACCTCGTGGCCGGAAGGGTGCGGGTCCGCAACAAGCATATATTCCGGAATCTGTCCTTTGTGAATGGGGCGTGGGAGTTGACCGAGGATGGAATTCCTGTTCAAATAGGCGCATTGCCGAAGCTGGATGTGGCCGCGGGCCAGGCAAAAGAGTTTACTATTCCCATAAAAAAGCCGGACATCAAGCCCGGCAGGGAGTATTTATTGAAGGTATCCTTTGCCCTGGCACAGGATGCGCCCTGGGCGCCGAAGGGTCATGTCACAGCATGGGACCAGTTCGAGATGCCATACAATGTGCCTGCACCTCCGGATCGGGATACTTCCGCATTACCCGAGCTAGAACTCACCGAGTCGGCTGATACATTCACGGTCAAGGGTGTTGAATTTACCGCAAGATTCGGCAAAAACAGCGGTGCACTGGAGTCATTTGAATTTCAAGGAAAGGAACTTATCGTGTCTCCGCTAATTCCCAACTTCTGGCGGGCGCCCACAATTAACGACGAGAAGAGTCTCAGGTTCGGCCGGCTTTACTTGTGGCGAGACGCCGGGCCCGGCCGATCTGTCACAAGCGCAAGTGCCTTGCAGATCGAGCCGCAGGTCATAAAGGTGACTGCCGAGTCGAAAATTCCTGCTGGCAAGTCCAGGTATCGCAATATCTACACGATTTATGGCGATGGCGAGATTATAGTTGAATGCGAATTCAAGCCAAAAGGCAGATTGCCCGTGGGCAGATTGCCCGAACTGCTCCGGTTCGGGATGCAGATGAGAATCCCCGGCGAGTTCCGGACCATGAGCTGGTATGGCCGCGGCCCACATGAGAGCTACTGGGACAGAAAGACCGGAGCGGCCGTGGGCCTGTATGCAGGTCTTGTGAATGACCTGAATCACATGTATGTCGTGCCGCAGGAAAACGGCAACAGGACAGGGGTGCGCTGGGTAAGCTTCACCAATGAAGACGGGATCGGTTTGATGGCGAGAGGGTTGCCGCTTCTTTCCGTAAGCGCCTGGCCGTATACTATGGAGAACCTGGAGAATGCGAGGCATATCCACGAGCTGATCAAAACCAGGGACATCACCGTGAACCTGGATTACAAACAAAGAGGGGTTGGAGGAAGTGTGCCGGCAGTTCTGAGCTACCCCTTATCCAAGTACCGCCTGCAGGCCAGGCCGTACCAATATAAGTTCAGCCTGCGGCCGGTGCGCAAAGCAGAAAGTAAATAATACTCCGGGAATTCAGGGAATTCCGGAGATTGACATGGAAAGTAGTTCAATAAAGCCTGAAGACGGCAGTATGGTTTATGTGGCGCTGATCAGCATGGTGGCCGCGCTTGGCGGGCTTTTATTCGGTTATGATACTGCGGTTATCTCAGGGTCCATAGGTTTTCTGAAAACCCACTTTGACCTCTCTGCCATGCAAATGGGCTGGGCCGCTTCATCCGCGCTGGTAGGTTGTATCCTGGGGGCCGGTTTCGCAGGAGTGCTCAGCGACCGGCTGGGCAGAAGAAGGGTCCTGATTATATCCGCGATATTATTTACTATCTCCGCTGTCGGGTCGGCCATTCCGCGAAATCTGACGCAATTTATCATAGCGAGAATGCTCGGGGGGGTTGGCGTGGGAGCGGCATCAATGCTCTCGCCCCTCTATATAGCTGAGATAGCGCCAGCGCGAGTCCGGGGTCGGCTCGTATCTTTGAACCAGTTGGCAATCGTGTTCGGGATGCTTGTTGTGTATTTCGTGAATTCCCGCATTGCCGGGGTCGGCAACGAGGAATGGAATGTATCTCTCGGATGGCGCTGGATGTTCGGCTCTGAGACCTTGCCGGCTATTATCTTCTGGGCCATGCTCTATTTTGTGCCGGAGAGCCCCCGCTGGCTTACCAAGCAGGGAAGGAGCAGTGAAGCTCTTGCCATTTTATCCAGTATCGGAGGATACCGGCACGCCGAAGCTGAACTTAAAGACATTGAAGAAACCATAGCGCAGGAACGCGGGTCTATTCTCGATCTTCTCAAGCCGGGAATCCGGATCGCCCTGATTATAGGCATAGCCCTTGCGATTCTTCAGCAGATAACCGGCATCAACACGGTGATTTACTACGCCCCGGAGATATTCAAGAGCGCGGGCTTGCAATCAACAAAGGCTATCAATGACACGGTCATTGTGGGAGCCGTCAACATGATTTTCACGATTGTGGCGATCTGGCTGGTTGACAAGCTGGGCAGGAAGCCCCTGCTTATGCTTGCGGCCGCGGGCATGGGTATCTCTCTGACATTACTGGGCAGTGCTTTTCATTTTGACAAGACCGAAGGGCCATGGATATTGCTGTTTATTCTGACTTATGTAGCCAGCTTTGCTACTGCCATGGGATCTGTGGTCTGGGTGGTTATGTCCGAGATCTTTCCGACAAAGATTAGAGGCCGGGCAATGTCCATAGCAACGGTGGTTCTCTGGATCTCATGTTTTCTGGTGTCCCAGTTTTTTCCGCTTATGCTCGAGAGACTCGGAGGAGAAGTATTTTTCGTGTATGCTGGGATCTGCGGGATAGCCTTTGTCTTCTTCGCTATTTTTGTCCCGGAGACCAAGAGAAAATCTCTCGAGGAGATAGAAAGGATGTTTCTCAAGAGGCAGCGTGCGGGCAGTGAAGATTAAGAGGGTGTCGAAAAAACCCTCTCCCCTGAGGGGAGAGGGTTTGGGAGAGGGTGATCACCCTCCCCTTAATCCCCTCCCATCGCAGGGAGGGGAAATCTAAATGATGAAGCCCTGGATTAGTTTGGAGTTTCTCGACAGCCTCTTAAGAAAGGATGGAGATGAAGCATAAAGAGAGAATCAGGAAGGCATTGGAGCACGAGCAATCAGATAAGATTCCCGTAGATTTCGGAAGCACCGCGGTTACCGGAATGCACGCCTTATGCGTGGCCGGACTGCGTGATTATTACGGCCTGGAAAAAAGGCTGATAAAGGTCTGGGACCCTTATCAGTTTCTGGGAACCATGGATGACGACCTGTTAGACGCGATGGGAATTGATACCACGGCAATTGTTCCCCGCAATACCCTGTTCGGGTTTCCAAATGAGAACTGGAAGGAATTCAAGACTCCCTGGGGCCAGGAATTGCTCGTTTCAGAGCATTTCAATACTACAGTGGCTCCTGATGGCGGGCTCCTGATATATCCCGAAGGAGACACGAGCATCTCTCCCAGCGGCCACATGCCAAAAACCGGATACTTCTTTGATACCATAGTCCGGCAGAACCCATTTGATGAAGACAACCTCAATCCTGAAGACAACCTGGAGGAATTCACCCCTGTCTCCGATGAAGACCTCAGATACTTTGAGAGCGAGGTAGAAAGACTTGCAGGATCAGACAGGGCCATTGTGGCCAATTTTCCAGGAACAGCTTTCGGGGACATCGCCTTGGTGCCTGCGCCGTTTCTGAAGCATCCCAAAGGCATCCGGGATATAACAGAATGGTATATCTCCACAGCCATCCGGCAGGACTATATCCACGGGATATTCTCGCGCCAGTGTGAAATCGCTCTTTCTAACCTTGCAAAGATTCACGCGGTGACAGGGGATGTCATTTCCGTGCTATTTATCTGCGGCGCGGATTTTGGCACGCAGGATTCGCAGTTCTGTTCGACCGAGACCTTTGACTCGCTTTATGCGCCGTATTATAAAAAGGTCAATAAATGGATTCATGAGAACACGGCGTGGAAGACATTCAAGCACTGCTGTGGTGCGGTGGAGCCTTTCATGAGCCACTTCATAGAATGCGGTTTTGACATCATCAATCCTGTCCAGGTCTCTGCCAGGGGAATGGACCCGAAGACGCTCAAGGAGCGCTATGGCGATAAGCTGGTCTTCTGGGGAGGAGGCGTTGATACTCAAAGAACCCTGCCCTTTGGTAAACCTGAAGAGGTGCGTACCGAGGTTCTGAAGCATTGCGAGATATTCTCGCCCGACGGAGGTTTTGTATTCAATACGGTCCATAATGTGCAGGCAAATGTTCCGGTCGAGAACATCGTAGCAATGATCAATGCGGTAAAGGAATTCAACGGAGAACTGTAAAGTGTTCTTTTGAATTAAGGTGGGAGAAGCGATGAAAAAAGATCGGAGAGAATTTCTGAAGGATTCAGCGGCTACGGCCGCGTGTCTGGGGATCGGGATGAGGGCGCGAGCAAGAATTTCCCGGACAGACCGGCCCAACATACTCTGGCTGGTCAGCGAGGACAACAGCGCCTCGTGGCTAGGGTGTTATGGCGATGAGTTTGCGAGCACGCCCAACCTGGACAGGCTGGCGGATGATGGCATACTCTTTGAGAACGCGTTTGCCAATGCGTCGGTGTGCGCGCCTGCGCGGTTTACTACCCATACCGGTGTATATGCCTCGTCCGCGGGAACACACCACATGCGTAGCTGTAATCCTGTCCCGGAACACATAAGGTTCTTCACGCATTATCTGCGCGAGGCAGGTTACTACTGCATCAACGGGAGTAAAACGGATTACAACACAACCGGAACACCTAAAGGGGCCTGGGACGAGAGGACTTTCTCGGCCTCATGGAAGGGAAAAAAGCCGCCTCAGCCATTCTTCCGGTTTATCAATTACATTACGACTCATGAGA